>CAZJXV010000077.1:0-15657 GCA_964550015.1 uncultured Verrucomicrobiota bacterium | reverse complement strand
AATGTTGCACTCGAGGATGTCGAGCCAGACGAAATCGGTCGCGCCGTCCTTTTCGACTTTGATGAGGAACACCCCGTTCTCACCGTGATTGCTGATGTAGCCGAACGGATTGGGGTCGAGCACGTCGCCCGTGTCGGCCCAGAAATCGCTGTTGTCAACCGGCACGTCGGGGATCACGTAAATGCCGTTCACGTCGGCCTGGCCGGTGAATTTCGGAATGTCTGGGATACGTTCGCCGACACCCGAGGTCTCGATCTTCTGGTAGATCGTGACGTTGGCCTCGGGCAGGGGATCGCCCTCGGCGTCGAGCAGCAGCAGCTTGTTTACTGCCGGCAGGTTGAACAGGTATTGGCCGAAGTAGCCGCGGCGCTTGCCGTACCACTGGTTCATGGCCAGCGCCGTGTGCTCGGAGATGAAATCACTGCAGCCGTGCATGAGACCGCCCATGGAGGAATAACCCATGCCGTTGACCTGGTTTTGCGCGGGGCTGATGTCGAGCCGGTACAGGTCAATGATTCCGAGCTGGTGTCCGAGCTCGTGCAGCAGCCCGTAGTCAATGTCCTCGTCGGAGTGGTAGTAACCGCTGCCGCCGAGGCGCAAGTCGGTGCCCGCCGTCGTGAACCGCTGCGGGAACGAGCCGTCGTAGTCGGAGCTGTCAACGGACGGCTTCGGGTCGCCGTCGTTCAGGAAGTCGAGCCGGTCGTAGCGCCACCGCTGGCTGCTGCCGGCGGCCTCCAACATGTCGTTCATGCGCGCGCGGTGCAACTGGAGCCACTCGGTCACCGAATCCGTCGTCGGGTTCGGCACGCTCGGCGTGAGGTCCTTGAACCGCTGCACATAGCCGTAA
Source organism: uncultured Verrucomicrobiota bacterium (assembly GCA_964550015.1). GTDB lineage: Bacteria > Auribacterota > JABMQX01 > JAFGEW01 > JAFGEW01 > CAZJXV01. Next base: position 14,810 of record CAZJXV010000077.1, on the reverse strand, counting down.
TCAATGAATGTGAACAGGCCGAGCGCGTTCGTGTAGTCCTCGAGGGTGTTGTTGCTCGGGTGGCCGTCGCCCGTGACCGTCATGGCGAACTTGATGCGGTGCAACCCCCAGTCCCATGCCCACGTTTGGTTCAGCGTCGCGAAGCCGCCCGCCGCGATCGGCGTCGAGTACGTGCCCGAGCCAATGACCCCGTCGTCAAGCCGCCACTCGTAGGTGAAGCTGTTCACCGTCGTCGTGCCGCGATTGTAGACGTGGGCGGTGAAGGTGACCGTCTCGCCGGGATCGGGCCAGCGCTGTGTGTTCTCGTTTTGGCCCGAAAGACCGTAGGCCACGTCAATGTTGTACGGCTCGAAGTCGTCCGTGAACAGAACGTTAATGTAGTAACGAACGCGCCCCTGGTAGCTCTTGTACTTCGGGTTGCGCTCGATGTACGTGACCTCCAGATCGGTCGTCGCCGACGCAGCGCTCACGCACACCGCAGTCAGGCCGAAAAGAATGAGGCGCATGGCTAGCGCTAAACGATAGTTCAAACCTCGCATGGTCTTACCTCGTTAATCCATACTTCCTGGTGCTGTTCCTGGCTCGAATACGCTTAGTCCTGGACAAGCCTCACGCGATAGAAGCGTTGGGCGGCGCCCCCGGCGCTCGTGTCAGTCCACACCTCGACCCCTTCGTCGCCGGGCCCGCCGTCCTGTTCGATGATCGGGTTTGAAACGTCCGTCCATTCCTCATCCAGGGCGTCGCACGACTGCACGCGATAGGTTTTCCCGTGGACCGTCGTCCACGCGACGATTGCATCGCTCGCAGTTATGACGATGATCCGGAACCTCGAGTTCCGGTCCGTCGGGTCCGTGCCGGCGGCCTGCTCCTCGATATTGGTCCTCCCGTCGGGGCCGCCGAGGTCGTCGTCGCCCTCGGCCGTATGCGACAGGTCGCCGAAGTGGGCGAGCTCCCAGGCGTCGGACAACCCATCGCCGTCGGAATCGGCCCCGAACACCAGCACCGCGTACAGGGCGCCGCCGTTGCTGTCGAAGCCCGGATTGCCCGCGCCGTCGTCGGCCCGGATGAAGAACGACAATGTCTGCCCCACGTGCCCGGTGCCCTGCGCGGCCATTTCGAAGGTCCAGGTCCCGTCGCCCGAGCCGCCGGGCCCCGAGCCGCTCGCCAAAAACTGGTTGTACGGCCATGCGTAGCCGTAATACAGCGTGGCCGACGCGACGCCGCTGCCGCCCGAGGTTGCGTCGCTGATCGTCGCCGTTACGCCTGCGGCCTCATCGGGAGCCACGGTCGCGGGATACGACGTCACGCTCACGGCAGGGCCCTCGGCGTCCTGCTGCACGACGGTCGAGACCACCCACTGCGGATCGGCGCTGTCGGGCTCGGTGCTCGTGCCGAGGCGGCCATCGTGCCCGCCTGTACCGAGGTCGCCGGCGATCTGGCCGCTTCCTTCGTTGAAGTTCCAGTAGCCGAAAAGCCCGGCCTCGCCGCCGCCGAGCTCCGCGTTCATCGCCGCCTCGATCTGCGCCTCGGTGCGCGCCACGCTCCAGACGCGCACGTCGTCAATGATCGCGTCGGCGCGGCCCTGGTCGCCCCCGGGCGAGTCCGCGCCGATGATCAGGTCGTAGGCCGAGACCCGCACGTCGTACGAATACGACTTGCGCGAATCGAGCTGGCCGTTGACGTAAATCTCCTTATACGTCCCCGTGAGCACGCACGCGATGTGCACCCACTCGTCGGTGTTGAGGCGTACCTGGCCGTCGAAGTCGTCCCACGTCCCGTCGTGGTTCGTGACGAACCGGACGATGTTGTCGTCGGGAAAGTAGAAGCCGTAGCTCTCCTGCTTCTCCATGATGTGCGCCCACCCGTACCAGTCGCTCGCGTGGAACGACCGCGGATAGACCCACGCCTCGATCGTGAGCTCGGAGCCTGTGACCGTCACGTCGCCCATGTTGACGATGTCGTCCACCCCGTCGAAGCTCAACGCGTTGCCGAACGGCGGCCTGCTCGGGACCGACCACGGCGTCATCGGGTCAGAGCCGCCGTCATGTTCCTCCAGGTTCGTGAAGCCGTCGTTGTCGGGGTCGTCGTCCGCGTCGTCGGTGAGCGGGTCGAGGCCGTTGGCGACCTCCCAGCCGTCGTTCATCCCGTCGTTGTCCGTGTCGAGATCCGTGGGGTCGGTTCCCACGGCGACTTCATCGCCATCGTCCAGGCCGTCGTCGTCGCTGTCAGCGTCGGTCGGGTCGGTGCCGTGGGTGTGAACCTCCTCACCGTCGCTGAGGCCGTCGCCGTCCGTGTCCCAAGCCAGCGGGTCCGTGTCGTGCTCCTGCTCCTCCAGGTTGGTCAGGCCGTCGGGCTCCTCGTCCTGCGTCCCGTCATGCGAGAGGTTGCCGAAGTGCTCCAGCTCCCAGTCGTCGCGAAGGCCGTCCCCGTCGGTGTCGGTGACGACCGTCAGCGGCAGCGCGTCGCCCGCGCCCGCGATGTTGCCGCCGTTGGTGTACGGCACGTCGGTGTCACCGAGGCCGTCGCTATCCGTGTCGAGGCCGGCGTAGTTGTCCCAGAAGTTGCCGCCCAGGTAGGGCCCGCCGAGGATGTTCGGCCCCGGCGTCTTCGCCACGTTCCACGTGTTGGCCGACGACGTGGTGCGAGCGTTCCTGCTGCCGTTCTCGAAGCGGTTGTTGTAGATCAGGTTCCCCGTGCTCGTGTCGAGGTACACGCCCCACGTCGGATTGGCCTCGATGGTGTTCGTGTGGATCGTCGACTCGTTGGTCTTGACGAACCGGATGCCGTAGGTATTGCCGCGGATGGTGTTCTCCGTGATGGTGTAGTCGTAGCTCTCCAGCTCCGGGTGGCCGCTGTTGTCGGCGACGCAGTTGATGGCGTACGAGCTGCCCTCGATCGTGTTGTTGTGGATCGTGTAGCCGTAGGAGTCCTCGCGGTCCGGGAAAGTGACGAGCAGGCCTGAGTCGTAATCGGTCCAGAGCGAGATCCCCGTGGGGTTGCTGGTGATCGTGTTGCCTTCGATCGTGTTGCCGTGGCCGTGCTCGATCGCGATTCCCGCCGTGTCACAGCCGTCCATCTCGTTGTTGCGAATCACATTGTCGAACGAATAGCCGAGCCAGTAGCCGTAGTTGCAGTCGTCGCTGATGTTGTTCTCGAAAACGTTGCCCTCGCTGAACGTCGCTTCGAAACCGTTGTTCGGGCTCTCGGAGCAGTCGTTGCCTGCAAAGTAATTGAAGTTGCTCGGCTGGTGCGGGCCGTTCGGGTGGCCCGATAGAAAAATCCCGTCGCCGCCGCCGATGCAACTGTTGTCGAGGAATTGGTTGTTGTCCGAGCCGCGGATAATCATGATGCCGGCGGCGTCGGCGCCGCTCCAGCCGTAGTAGTCGCGCGTGCAGTAATCCACCGTGTTGTCGCGGATAATCGAGTAATCCGTATTCCAGATGTAAATGCCCCAGCCGCTGTTGTAAGACGTGGTGTTGTTTTCCACGAGCCCGTACGTGCAATCGAACAGGCTGATGCCGTTCTGCTGATCGCTGGTGTCGTTGAGGGTGATCGTGGCACGGTCGCAGTAACGGAACCACATCGCGTGCGCGTACGAGCCGTTCGGGCCGTCCCAGATGTTGAGGAAGATACTCCCCTCGGGCAGCTCCGGCGTGCCCCAGACGTTGCAGTTGGTGACGGTGAGGTCGTCGCAGTTGTAGAAGTGCATTCCGTGGAAGTAGTCCCGGATGGTCAGGGTGCGCACCGTCACGTTGTTGCGGCCGGTGGCGCTCAGGCCGTTGCCGGTGTCGTTGCCGTAGAGCACCGTGCCGTTGCCCTCCACCGTGATGCCCGAGGCGCCGATCGAGATGCCGTTCGGCAAGTAATAGGTGCCCGCCGCCAGCACGGTATCCACCGTGATGACCATCCCGTCCGTGGGGACGACTTCCGCGTGGGCGGCCGGCGCCAGGCTACATGCCAGGACGACAAGCCAACAGGCTACGGATAGACTGAGACGTACGCGCGTCATGGGTCTTGTTCTCCCCACTGAACGGCCAAACAGGCAAACCTGGGCCCTCAAACTGACCTTCCTATAATTGTATCCTGCTCAGGGGCGTTCGTCAAGACCCTTTGAATAAATAGGGACAGGCACCTATTCCCCCTCTTCCCGTGGTGAATGCCCCCAGCCTATACGGAAAGAATAGGTGCCTATCCCTATTTATTCGCGTGTGTCTGCGAGAAATGCAGGTTAGGCGTTGCGGAGCTCCAAGCCCGGCGCTATCCTAACGAGTTGCGTCTGCGGGAGTGAGGTCCGCGGCATGAAGGATGTGGTCGAGATAGACGGCTCGCACGGCGAGGGTGGCGGCCAGGTCTTACGGACCTCCCTGGCTCTGTCCCTCCTGACGGGCCGCCCCGTCCGCATCAACCGGATCCGCTCCGGACGCCCCAAGCCCGGCCTCGCCGCCCAGCACCTGCGTGCGGTCGAGGCGGCGCGTGCCGTATGCGGCGGGCAGCTCGAGGGCGCCGCACTCGGCTCGACCGAGATCGCCCTGGCTCCCGGCGAGGTGGCCCCGGGCCGGTACGAGTTCGAAATCGGCACGGCGGGCGCCACCTCGCTCGTGCTGCACACGCTGTACCTGCCCCTGGCGCTCGCGGGCGGGCCGTCGGAGCTTCTCATCCGCGGCGGCACCCACGTCGCCTGGAGCCCCACCTTCCACTACCTGCGCGACCACTGGCGCCCGGCTCTGGCGCTCATGGGTCTCGACGTCGAGGTCGAAATCCGGCGTGCGGGCTACTACCCCAAGGGCGGCGGCGAGGTTTTCGCCCGCGTCTTCCACCGCGACAGGGTGAAGCCCCTCAAGCTGGAACGCGAGCCGGCCTTGGACACGGCGAAGATCACCGTCGTCACAACCCGCCTGCCCGGCCACGTTGCCCGGCGCGAGGCCGACACCGCCCGCGAGCTTGTCGAAAAACACGGCCTCGAGACGGCGGTCGAAATCGAAGCCTACGACGGCGTCCAGCCCGGCACCGCCACCCACGTGCGGATCGCCAGGGGTCTTCTTGGCGGGATGTTCACGTCGCTCGGCGAGCGGGGCCTCCGAGCCGAAAAGGTTGCCTCACGCTGCGCCGCCCAGGCCGTCGCCTTCGCCCATTCCGACGCCGCCGTGGACAAGTATCTGGCCGACCAGCTCATCCTGCCGCTCGCCCTCGCCGAGGGCTCCAGCGAATACACCACCAACGAGATCACCGAGCACCTCATCACGAACGCCGACATCGTCAGCGAGTTCCTGCCCGTGGACATAGACGTCGTCGGCGAAAAGGGCGCCCCCGGCCGCGTCACCATCACCCCCGCCGACCGGCCCGCGTAAGCAGCGAACCACGGAGGGCACAGAGAAGGGGAGCGGGGAAAAAATCAACCACAGAGGTCGCAGCGAGCGCGGAGGACGGGGCTGGCAGGCTGCTGAAAAAAGGGGCCTCACCCGGATCGTACCGCCATGAGGGCCGGAGGTCCGCCAAGGGCGGATAAGCCCGACAGCGGGTAGCCTGGGGCGCCTGCCCTCCGTAGCCTCAGCGAAGGAGGGTAAGCCCCAGGTTCACGACGAGAAAACACACAATCCGAGCCCCGGAGGGGCGGCAGAAGCATGTCCCAGGCGGCGACGGCATCTGGGGGTTGACGGCGTTTTTCAGCAACCTGTTAGGCTTCCTTCCCGGCCACGACGACTGCTGCCGCATGGGCGGGCACGCGCCACTCGAGGCCACCGCCCGAAATCGGGACGCTCTGCTCTTCGACCCCGATCTTGTCCGGCTCAGCGACGTGGTTGCAGATCGACTCGTCGTCGCCGGCGACAACGTAGGCCTTCGCCGACGAGAACTCGGCGATTCGGGTCAACTCCACGTCGAGGGGCCGGCTCTCGCTTGCCGTGTTGACGACGGTCAGGCAGACGTTGCCCGCGTCATCCAGCGCCGCCGTCATGTCGAGGTCGGCCGGTGGGCCCTCCACGCGCAGCAGCCGCCGGCCGCCGTAGTTCGCAAAAAGTCGCTGGACGTGGTAGGCGGGGTGAAACCACATCCGGCTGCCGCAGACCTGGATGCTGCCGCTGAGCCAACTGTCCACGAGGTTGGAGCGATTGGCGATGGTGATCAGGTCCGCATTCCGGCGGAAGTGGTTGAGCATGCGGCCGACATACAGGCCGTTGCCGAGCGTGCTCAGGCAAGCGCGGCCCACGCCCCAACGGCCGCCGGTCTCGTTCCATTCGGTCACCGCGATCTTGACGTGACGGGTCTCCGGCAGCGTGTCGAGCCGTTCGCGAAGCTCGGCAATCTCGGCCACGGCCTTCTCGATGGAAAGCTCGTAGAAGTGCGGCGCGACGTATTCGATCAGACCGGCGATTTCCTTGAGCGTCGGCTGCGAAGGCGCATACGACGTGAGCAGTGCCGCGTTGGGGTCGGCCCGCTTCATTGCCCGGCAGAACTCGGCCAAAACCTCTTCGTACTCGTCCCCGCTGAGCTCGTTACCCACCTGCCAGAAGCGGACGCGGGGGCTGGTCCCGCGCGCGGCGCAGTGCTCCATCAGGGCGACGGCCTCGTCCGGCCCTTCCGTCGCGGCGTTGACGCACACGAGTGGCTCAGCATCCACCAGCGCACAGAAATCGAGAAACTCATCGAGGCCCACATCGTTGGACTCCATACCGCCCCAGGGCCATTTCGGGAACGGCACCCGCTCGTCCCGGTCGCCGACACCCTGCCGCCACGCGTAGCGGTTTACAGCCGAGCCGCCGAACCGCATGATGCCCGGCTTGAGCGCCCTGACCGCCTCGACGATGTCGCCGCGCCATCCACGACAGCGATGTAAGTCCCGTTCACTCAAGAGGCTGAGTGAGTCGACCCAAAGCGTTCCTTTGGACTCAAGCAGCAGGACGAAATCGGCTTGTTCGTCGCTGACCCGAGAGGCCAACTCGGCCTCGATTCTGTGCCACTGCTCGCCGGAGACGTCGAACTCGGCGGCTTCGCCATACGGCTGGACAAAGCTCCCCATGAACCGCCCGACGGCCACCCTCACCCGCACCGGCTCGCTCGATCGGAAGTAGCCCGAAAACCGAAGCGCCTCGCCCTCCCGGACCCACATTTTTTGGCGAATGCCGACCCAGCCGCCGGCGCCGACGTCCTCGGCCACGATGCGCATGCACCTTGGGCCGCAGAACGGATCGGCCTCGTCGAGAACGGCGCGCCCTCTTGCTTGCCAGACCGTGTCGCGCCACGGCCGGTGGAACTGCGCCTCCTCCTCGGGCAGAAAGATGAACTCGGCCCTCGGCGGCAGGTACCCGGCGAACTTGCGGTCATCGAGGCGCTCGCCCCACATCGCATCGGTCATCCGTCCGATGAACTCGACGAAGTCGCCGTAGATAAACGCCGAAATCTCGACGGGTTTCTCAGGTGTGGACACGGTCATACGCGCCATGTGATGTTTCCTCCACGGGACCGTTTCGGGTCGGGTCGGAAGCAGCCACGAACGCGGCATCCTAAGTGGACCCAAGCCGAGGACAAAGGAAAAAGAGAAGAACAGGAAGGATCACGCAAAGGCGCAGGATAAGAAGAAGCTTACCTATTCTTCCTCTGGCCGTGAAGCCACGCTGCGATCAGGCTTAAGGGCCTGCTCCAGGTCTCTTATCCTTCGCCTGAGGTCGCGGTAGCGGCTGCTGCTTCGGATCCCGAACGATAGCTGAGCGGCCAGGACGAGCGGGAACGCCGCCAGCATGACCTCGAGGCGCCGAGCCGTATTCTCCAAAAGGACAATAAGAAACAAGGCCGCCCAGAAGAACGTGGGTATCCCTATGTCCCAGATGCGCAGCTCCACCTCGGCACGGCGCGGCGGCCTGTACGGGGCACCTTGCGCCTGCTTCTCCAATCTCTCCTCCATTGCAGCAATCCTCCTCGTGCTCTCATTCAGAAGACACCGTACCTAATGGTATTCTGGCTACTGCGGCCCGTCCCCGAGTTCCCGGGATCTCTTTGCGCCGTGGGCACGCAGGATTTCGGCGACTTTCTCGTGCCTCCTCGCGAGCGCCTCGTCGAGGGGCGTCATGCTGGAGCCGAGAGGCCCCGTGCCGGGGGCGTTGACGTCCGCACCGGCCTCGATGAGAAGGCGCACCATGTCCTCGTTTCCGAGCGATGCGGCGTAGTTGAGGAGACCGCCGCCGTGTTGGAACAGCACTTTGGCATCCGCGCCCGCGGCGATCAGCGCCTCGGCTGCGGCGACCTGATTCCTTCTGACAGCGTAGTAGAGCGCAGTGCGGCCTTGCTCGTCCTGGGCATTGGGGTCGCCGCCACCAGCAAGAAGCTCTCGCACTTTGGCTATGTCCCCACGCGACGCAGCCACGCTGAGCGTGTACTCGGCGCCGTGCGCCACAAGAAGGTTTATCATCTCGTCGTTCTCATGTCCGGCGGCCATCGAGAGCGGCGTGCTGCCACTCACGCTCGCCGAATTCGGGTCCGCCCCGTGATCCAAGAGCCACCTGGCTGTTTCCACGTGATCGTGACCAGCGGCCATAAGCAACGGCGTGGTGCCGCTGACGGTCGCCGTCAGGTTGACGTCGGCTCCCTTCGACACGAGCAACTCGACGATGCGTTCGCGCCCTGCGCCGGCCGCGCAGACGAGAGGCGTGCCGAAATTAGGTGTGTTGGCATTGACGTCGGCGCCGTGCGCGATCAGCAACTCGATCATCTCGCCGTGACCGAAAGCCGATGCGCCGTGCAGCGGAGTCCAGTAGGTTTCGTTCTCTTTGGCTCGCGCGTTCACATCGGCGCCACGCTCGATCAAGAGCTTCGCGATCTCGACGTTCCCCTTGCGTGCCGCGAAGTGCAGGGGTGTGCCCCACGCCTCGTCGGTGGCGTTCACGGCGGCGCGGTCATCAAGGAGCGACTCCACCGTGTCGGCGTCGCCTGACTCGATGGCGCGCAAGAGGGCCGTGTTCTGTTCGGCCCTCTGCTTGGCTCGGTCGTGCCAGGAACGCCAGACGACGGCTGCGGCGATGACGACGATCCCAACACCGATCAGGACAAGGAGTCTCTTGCTCATGGGACGTCCTCCCTGGAATTGTTGTTACCCCGGTTCGGGCGGCAGCGGCTCTACAACGTGCGATACGACAACAAAGAACGGCCACGCCTCGTCGCCCTCGGACCTCTCGACAAGGGTTACTCGATGCCGCTCACGTTTCACAGCGCCGGAATCACGGTCCTTGCCCCAGAGTTCAAACACGAGAAGGACTTTCCCCCTTTCAAGGTCCGGCTCGTGGCGGAGCTCGATGCAAACCTCGTCGGCCTCACCTTCGATGGCCTGTTCCTCGAACCCCCTGTAAGTGAAAACGGGATCATCGCCAGGAGCCGACACCCGACGCCAGAAACCCGCTTCCTCAGAGAAATACTCCTGCGAGAGCTCATCGGCGATGTTCTGCGATATTACGAGGCCTTGGACAGGGAAACCCTCTGTGCCGGGCTCCCCACCAGGGAGCAAGCGAAGCGAGTGCCGGACCCGCTCGAGTTCTGGCCGGGGGGCTTCCGAAGCGTACCAGTTCTCGATTTCGGATCGCGTCACGTCTTCCCCCAAGCCCTCTTCAAAGACATAGGCCGTGTACTGGCCGGTAAACAAGACCACTTCGAAGAAACCCGGGGGACCGAATGGCAGCTCCAAGTCCCCAAAGTCCCACTCCCAGTCAAGCTCGAAGCTGGTAAGAGACCATATCCCGAGCACCACAAGGATGACAAAACAGACGATGGACCCGATTATGAGGCTCTTCACCCAACGCGATCGTTCCCTGGAAGCCATGACTGGCTCCTTCCGACACCGAGCATGAACGGGCTCGGTCCATTGTCGCTCGGGACGGCCGAACTGTCAAGTGCAACAAGGTGCGTTGCGCTCCGCCCTACGCCCGGTCGTACCGCAGCGCCAGGGCCGTGAGGTCGTCGTGCTGGGGCTGGTCGCGGGTGAAGCGGGCGAGGTCGTGGCGGACGAGGCTGATGAGCTCGTCGGGTGTGGTGTCCTTGCCGGCGAGAAGCTTCGCGAGGCGGGGGATGCCGTACTCTTCGCCCGACGGGCTGCGGGCCTCGGCAATGCCGTCCGTGTAGAGGAAGACGGAGTCGCCCGGTTCGAGCCGGAACTCGCCCTGTTCGAACTGCGCGTCGGCGACGACGCCCAGCGGGAGGTTGCGGCCCTCCTCGAGCTCGATCACTTTCTTCGACCCGGGCCGCACGACGATGGGGGAGTTATGGCCGGCGTTGGTGTACTCGATCCGGCCGGTGGCGGCGTCCACGGCGAGGTAGATCATCGTGATGAACACCCCGAGCTCGTCGCCCTGGAGCAGGGCGTTCACGGCGCGCAGGACGGCGGCCGTCGTGGCCTCCGGCCTCGTCTTGAGGCGCAGGTCGCTCATCGCCTTGACCATGAACAGCGCGGCCGGCACGCTCTTGCCCGCCACGTCGCCGATGACGGCCCCGACCCGCCCGCCGCCGAGGTCCATGACGTCGTAGAGGTCGCCGCCGACGTCGCGCGCGGGCACGCTCACCGCTGCGAAGGAAAAGCCGGGGACGTCGGGAAACTTCTTGGGGAGGAAGCTGCGCTGGATCTGGCTGGCGATCTCGAGCTCGCGCTCGACGGCCCGCTGCCGCACGATGCGCTCGTGCATCCGCGCGCTCTCGATCGCGACGGCCGCCTGGCTGGCGAACGCCTCGAACAGCCCCACGTCCTGCTCGCGGAACGCCTTCCTGTCCGTGGGGTTGAACGCTTCGAGGATCCCGATCGTGCGCTCCTTGACCTTGAGCGGCACGCACAGGATCGAGCGTGTTTGGAAGCCGCTGTCTTTGTCAACGTCGCGGAAGAAGCGCGGGTCCTTCGCCGCGTCGGCCACCAGGACGGTCTCCTGGTGCTCGGCGCACCAGCCCGCGATGCCCTGGCCCATCTTGAGGCGGAACTTCTCCTTGATCGCCTCGCCCTTGTCGCCGAGCGCGACCTTGAAAACGAGCTCGTTCGTGGCCTCGTCAATGAGCATGAGCGAGCTGGCCTCGCAGCGCATGACGCTCTTGGCGATGTCCATGATAATGGTGAGAAGCTGCGTGAGCTCGAGCGTCGAGTTGATGACGTGGCTCACCTCGATCAGGCTGGAGAGGTGCGCCACCTGCTCGCGCAGCGTGGCCATGTCCTCGCGCATGGCGGCCAGTTGCTTATTGACGCGCATAATGGCTTGTCCGGCAGCGTGCAGGCGCCAATACTAGGCGGGCGCGGGCCGGTCGTCAACGCCCGTTTTGTGCTCCTCCAAACCTTGACTCGTCCCGCCGGCCGCGCTAGAATGAAGCGTTAGACTGGCCCAACGTTTCAAGAGCGCGTACCAAGGAGGTCTATGTACACACGGAACGAGCGGATCGTCCCGCGCGACATCGAAGACGAGATGCGGGAGTCCTTCACGACGTACGCGATGAGCGTCATCATCCAGCGTGCGCTGCCCGACGCCCGCGACGGCCTCAAACCCTCCCAGCGGCGCATCCTTGTCGCCATGCGCGACCTGAACCTCCGCCCCGGCGGCGGCTACCGCAAGTGCGCGAAGATCAGCGGCGACACATCCGGCAACTACCACCCGCACGGCGAGACCACCGTGTATCCGACGCTCGTGCGCATGGCCCAGACGTTCAGCATGCGATACCGGCTCGTGGACGGCCAGGGCAACTTCGGCAGCATTGACGGCGACCCCCCGGCGGCCATGCGGTACACGGAGGCCCGGCTCACGCACCCGGCCGTCGTGCTCATGGAGGACATCGAGCGCGACACCGTGGATTACGTGCCGAACTACGACGCGACGCGCACCGAGCCGACCGTCTTCCCGGGCAAATTCCCCAACCTGCTCGCCAACGGCGCTACGGGCATCGCCGTCGGCATGGCCACGAACATCCCGCCGCACAACGTCGGCGAGCTCGCCGAAGCCCTCAAGCTCTACGTAGACGATCCCGACGTGCCCCTCAAGCGCATCATGGACGTGATGCCCGGCCCCGACTTCCCCACCGGCGGCATCATCGTCGGGCGCAAGGGCATCACGGAAGCCTACAAGACCGGCCGCGGACGCATGACGTGCCGCGCCCGCGCGGGCATCGAACCGGCCCGCGGCGGCAAAGAGTTCATCGTCGTGACCGAGATCCCCTACATGGTCAACAAGTCAAACCTGCTCGACAGCATCGCCTCGCTCGTCAACAACAAGGTCATCACGGGCATCTCCGACCTGCGCGACGAGTCCGACCGCGACGGCATGCGCATCGTCATCGAGCTCAAGCGCGGCGAGATCGCGCGCGTCATCCTCAACCAGCTCTACAAGCACACCCAGCTCCAGACGACGTTCGGCGCCATCATGCTTGCTCTTGACCACGGCCAGCCCCGCGTGATGTCGCTCAAGCAGTTGTTTGAGACCTACGTCGCCCACCGGCGCGAGGTCATCATCCGGCGCACGCAGCACGACCTGGCTCGCGCCGAGGCCCGCGCGCACATCCTCGAGGGCTACAAGCTCGCGCTCAAGAACCTCGACGAGATCGTGGCCATCATCCGCAAGTCGGCCAACCGGGACGCCGCGAGGACGAAGCTGATCGCCACGTTCAAGTTCACCGAGATACAGGCGAACGCCATCCTCGACCTGCGCCTCTATCAGCTCACCGGCCTCGAACGCGAAAAACTCGACGAGGAGTACAAGGAGCTCATCAAGACGATTGCGCGCCTCAAGTCCATCCTCGCCAGCGACGAGCTCGTCCGCCAGCTCATCAAGGAAGACCTCGACCAGATCCGCGACAAGTACGCCGACCCGCGCCGGACCGACATCATCGAGGCCGAGGAGGACTTCGAGGCCGAGGACCTCATCCCCGACGAGGCGTGCATCATCACGATCAGCCACGCGGGCTACATCAAGCGCGTGCCCGTCGGCACGTATCGCGCCCAGCGGCGCGGCGGCAAGGGCGTCGCCGGGATGACGACACGCGAGGAGGACTTCGTCGAGCGGCTCTTCACCGCGACGACGCACGACTACATCCTCGTCTTCACGGAGCGGGGCCGCTGCTACTGGCTCAAGGTGTACGCCGTTCCCACCGGCGGGCGGACGGCGCGCGGCAAGGCGATCGTCAACCTCGTCAACATGTCGAGCGACGAGAACATCGCCGGCCTCATCCGGGTGCGCGACCTGGGCGAGGACCACGGCATCCTGATGGCGACCGAGCACGGCACCGTCAAGAAGACCCACCTGCGCGAGTTCTCCAACCCGCGCAGCGGCGGCATCGTCGCCATCAAGATTGACCAGGGCGACCGTCTCATCTCGGTCAAGGTCACCTCCGGCCAGGACGAGGTCATCCTCGTAACCCGCCAGGGCATGTCCGTGCGCTTCCCGGAAACGGACGCTCGATTCATGGGGCGCGCCACGCGCGGCGTCCGCGGCATCCGGCTCGCCAAGAAAAACGACGCCGTCGTCGGCATGGAGGTCGTCCACCCGCACGCGTCCCTGCTCGTCGTGTCCGAGAAAGGCTACGGCAAACGCACGTCGTTCGAGGACTATCGCGTGCAGAGCCGCGGCGGCAAGGGGATCATCACGTTGCGCACGACCGAGCGCAACGGCGTCGTCGTGGCCGCGCTCAGCGTGCGCGACAACGACGACCTGATGATCATGACCGCGGGCGGCCAGGCCATCCGCAGCCCCGTCAAGGACATCCGCGTCATCGGCCGCGCCACCCAGGGCGTGCGGCTCATGAAGCTCGAGCACGGTGAGTCCGGCGAGCTCGTGGACCGGATCACCAGCGTGGCGCGTATTGTCTCGGAAGAGCATGAACCGCCGAGCACCCCCGGCGAGGCGGACGCGGACGGATCGTCTGAAACCGGACCCGACAAAGCCGGCGAAGACGAAGAACCTCTCGACGAAGAGGTCGAGGAGGAAGAGGAAGGCGATCAGCCCGAAGAAGACGCCGAGGACGAAGACGAGTAACGCCCGCCTGCCGCGGCGGGCGCCTTGGCCCTGAAACCCGACGCATTCAGGAGGACTCGGCCATGATCACCGAAGCCCAGAAGCAGCGCAACGCCTCCGTCGTGTCCTTGCTCATCCGCCTCGTGCTCGCGACGGTGTTCATCGTCGCTGGTGTGAAGAAGATCGTCGCCATCGTCGGGGGCGGTTACTTCGACTGGATCAAAAGCTTTACCTACGGTTTTGACTCCTATTTCATCTACGCGTGGCCCGTCCGGGCCCTTCTGTACGTCTTCGCCGCCGTCCTGCCGTGGCTCGAGACGGCCATCGGCCTCACCCTCTTCGTCGGCTACCGCACCCGGACCGTCCTCGTCGTCTGCGCGTTCCTGCTCGGCTTCCTCACCTTCGGCATGGCCATCAAGGGTGACCCTGCCACCGTCGCCAACAACGGCCAGTACGTCGTCTTCGCCGCGCTCGCCTACTACTTCACCCTCTACGGCAACCATTTTTCCCTCGACGCGGTTTTGGCGGCGAGGAAGTAACCACGGAGCACACGGAGAGCACGGAGGGGCTTTCTTTGTCCTTTCTCCGTGGTCCTCCGTGTTCTCCGTGGTTGATAGCCACATGTCCTCGTGCTAGAGTTCCCGGCGCGTTAGCCGACCTGTTTCTTAACGCGCTCAGAGGAGTAGGGCTCAGTGGCATCGGACGTGATGGACAAGCTGGCGTCGCTGTGCAAGCGGCGCGGGTTCATTTACCCGTCGAGCGAAATCTACGGCGGCTTCCAGGGCTTCTGGGACTACGGCCCAATGGGCGTCGAGCTCAAGAACAACATCAAGGCCGCCTGGTGGAAGAACATGGTCC
>CAZJXV010000076.1:0-15736 GCA_964550015.1 uncultured Verrucomicrobiota bacterium | reverse complement strand
AGGCGGGAATCACACCCGCTGAAAACCAACGCCTTCCCACGGCGCACGGGACACCGTACCTAGTTCGCGCTGACCGAGCACTGTTAGGAACTCTTTTGTGCTCGCCTAAGAACCAGGCATGGTCGCGCGCGAAACGGACTCGGCGTCATCTCGCGTGCGATGCGTCTGCAGCAGTCGGCCGCCAGCGGATCACTCCGCCGGTTCGGGGGGCGGTTCTTCCTTTGTCGTGGCGTAGATTAGGTCGCCCTTGAGGTCCCTGATGCGGAAGGACCAGCCCCAGTGGCCGCCGGCCTGGCAGACCTTGAGGAGCACGTCGTTCCAGCCGGGCTTGAGCGTAATCGGCACGGCGAATTTGTCTACCTTGAGGTGGTTCACGCCCGGGATCGCGAAGATGAGCTCGCCGTTGACGAAGAGCTTGCCGGCGTCGTCGGTGCTGACCAGTGCGCTGGTCTGGCGCTCGTCGGGGCTCTTGACGTAGGTGTGGGCGTAGGCGACGCAGAAGTTGTTCGGGGGGAACTTGCCGTGGATCCAGGTGAGGCCCCTCGTTTCGAGCTTGCTCCAGGCGATCTCCTCGCCCGTTGCGCCGGTGTACGTGGCGTTCAGGTCAACGCCCTGTTCCGGCGGGTGGGCCGTGCCGAAGCCGTAGTCGTGCTTGTTGCCGGCGAAGGCGCCGACGACGTTCCATGCCGTGGGGAAGGCGCTGGCGGGGTCTACCCGGTAGGCGGCCAGGGCCATGTTGTAGCCCGTGCTCTTCTCGTTCTTGCCGACGACGCGCAGCTCGAGCCAGTGCGTTCCGCCCGTGAGCGTCATTGGCTCGGGCCGCAGGTGGAAGTCGTGGTGGAAGCGGTCGAAATAGAGGTCGAAGGTCTTGCCGGTGGGCGCACCGTCCACGTACAGCTCGACGATGCCGAAGTCGGGCCGCCGCGAGGCGACGACCCACGGCGTGTACAGGTCGTCGCCCGGCACGGTGATCTCCCAGCGGGCGTAGGCGCCGGGCCCGTCGCTCGTGATGAGCCACCGCCGGGGGCCGGCGTAGTCGTCGTCGAGCTCGCGGATGGGCACGAACGCGCTCGTGCCGCCGCCGGCCTGGAGGCCGGCCTCCACGTCGAGCGTGTCGGCGAGGTCCTCGAAGTTCGTGTGGTTTTCGTAGTAGGTGACGACAGTGCCCGGCAGGCGGAGGTTCGCGGCGGGCGGGAAGTCGAAGGGCCGCTCGTGTGACGTCGAGTCCTGGTACCAGTAGGCGACGATGGCGTAGTTGGTGTAGGGCTTGTTGTTCGATTCGCCGTGCTCGATCTCGACCTTGATGGTCTTCGTGAAGGGGACGCAGTCGGGGACGTGCATGCGATACTGGCTCGTGCGGCTCTGCGGGTCGCCGACGACGGTGAGGCCGTGGAACGGGCGCGCGACGCGGCCCTTGGCGTAGTACCAGCCGCAGTTGAAGTAGTCCTCGGTGCCGGTGCCGTGGATGCTCGGCCGCGTTTCGCCGTCAACGTAGATCTTCTCGTCGCCCTCGAGATAGGTGAGCCACCACGGGCTCTGCATACTGAGGACGGTGCCGACGAAGTGGCCCCGGCCGGTGGTTTCGAGGATCGGCACGTGCTGGCCCTGCTTGGTGACGTGCTCGCGCCACTGCGCGTGGAAGTACGCGGCATTCGCAGGCACCTTTCCCTGCACTGTCTCGATACGCCAGGCGAGCTCGACGGGCTCGTCGTTGCCGTTCTCGATCGTGATGCGGGCCGACTTGCGGAACGGCATCGGGAGCCGGAAGTAGTAGAATGCCTCGGTCATGCCGAACGGCACGGCACCGAACGTCAGTGTGCCCCACTTGCGATCCGGCAGCGGCATCTTGTCGTCGAAGCCGGTGCCGAAGAAATTGCCGAGCGGGCACTCGACGGCGGGCTTTGCGTCGCCGTCCCAGTAGATACGGAGCACTGTCTTGCGCAGGGTTTCATCCCTTTGGCGGCGGCCGTGCTCGTCGAGCGGCTTGGTCTTGAGCTTCATGTGGATCCGCCGGATCGTGGCGGGGCCGCGGAAGCTTGCGAGTTCCGTCTCGGGGCCCGGCTCGATTGAAGAGGGCTTCATGTCCGGGAGCGTGGCTTCGAGTTCGGCTTTCGACGGGTCGGCGAAGTGTGCCTGGATCGCGTCGTACTTCGCCTGCTGCTCCGGCGTGAGCTCGGGGGTGAAGGTCTCGATCGGCGTGCCGTCGGGAAACTTGTGCCAGGCGATGGCCAGGAAGCCGGTCTTCTTCTCCGTTACGATGATGCAGCGTTTGGCGAATGCTATGGGGTGGTAGCTGTACCAGCCGCCGCTCGACTGGCCCGTGAGCGGCGGGGCAAACGGCTTGATCGTGTCCTGGAACAGCTCGCGGAAGTTGCCCTCGACGCGCGGCGTGGCCTCGTCGTCGAAGAAGAGCTTGACGTAGCCCTCGGGCGGCTGCGCGCTCCAGAAGCGGTAGATGCAGCCGGGGCCCTGGGCGTCGAAGATGACGTACTCACCTTGCTCGGTACGCCGCAGGTGCGTGTAGCGGCCCGAGAAGCCGTCGTCGTTTCCGCCCGTGCGGTCGTAGCTCGAGTGCTGCTTGCACACGATGCCGTCGCGCAGCAGGGGCAGGTGGTCCAGGCTCGTGAGCACGTCGAGGCCTGTCGGCGGCTGCGGGGCCGGAGCAGATGATGCCTTGGTGCTTGACTCCGCGTCGAGGCACCCGGTTGCGCACAGAGCGACCGTCAAGACAAGGCATGTCCAAGAGCTGCGGAATCCGTGCATGTTTTCACTCCCCGTTTCCCGGTTCAGTCAGGGTTGGGCCGGCCGGTGCCGGCGCGGTGACTTTTTCTGCTCACGCGTTGATGATCTCGAGCGCCTCCTCGCGGAAGGCATCCGTGACGTACTTGAGGCCGCTGATTTTGGCGGCTTCCTCCGTGAGGGCCACCACGTCCGACCTCGTGATGGTATCGAGACGGAAGCTTCGCGCGCCGGCCATGAGCTGGCTGAGGCCGACCCGGAGCTTGTCAATGAACGTGTACATTGCGATGGCGCCCAGCGGCATGTCCTTCATGCGGTCTCCGTATTTCTCTTTCAGGACGGAGTAACTGACGAAGATCTGCTCCGGGGTGGTGCCGAAGGTGCTGACCGTCTTAGGGAGGTTCCCGTTCTTGAGCCATTCGCCGATGTTCTTCCCGACGAACCCGGGGATCATCAGCGCGCGTCCCATGCAGACCGCTTTGAAGTAGGGATAGCCCATGCCGAGGACCTTGAAGATATGGTCCTCCGTCGAGAACCCGCCGGCCATCGCGAGGTCCGGGACCCATTCGCTGCGGTTGGCCAACTGCTGGCACAGCTCCCACGCCATCGCTTGGAGGTAGAAAGTCGGGATGCCCCACTCCTGCATCATGCGCCAGGGGCTCATGCCGGTGCCGCCGCCGGCGCCGTCAATGGTGAGCAGGTCAATGCGCGCCTTCGACGACCATTTGATGGCCATGGCGAGTTCGCGAAAGGGATATGCGCCGGTCTTGAGCGTTATCCGCTTGGCGCCGACGCTGCGCCGCAGATGCTCGATGGTGCGCAGGAAGTCCTCCTCGTCAATGAACCCCAGCCGCGAGTGGCGTTCGAACTCACGAATGGCGCCGCTCTTGAACGCGGCCTGGACCGCCTCGTTCGAGGGGTTGGGCGTGACGATATAGCCGCGCTTCTGCAAATCGAGGGCGCGGTCGAGGGAGTCGATCTTGATCTCGCCGCCGATGCACTTGGCGCCCTGCCCCCACTTCAGCTCGAGGCTCTGGACGCCGAGTTCTTGCACTACGTATTCAGCCACACCGAGGCGGGCGTCCTCGACGTTGAGCTGGACGATCATATTGCCGTAGTCTTCTTGCCACTCGCGGTAAATCTTCACGCGGCGTTCCATTTCGGGCGAGCGCGTCACTTTACCGTTCTTTGTTTCCAGGTCGGGGTCAATGCCGCACACGTTTTCGCCGCACACGAGGCTGATGCCCGAGATGGCCGTGCCGGCGGCGAGACCTTCCCAGTTTCGCCTCGCGATATCGGTTGACCCAAGAGCACCGGTGAAGATCGGCATTTTCATCCGGATCGGGTGGGTGTGGCCGTACACGGTCCCTGTGTCGACTTCCGGGAAGATGGCCTTGTCGGGGTTTGCCTCGTCAATGGCGTGTGCGCCCAGGGCATAGCCGAGAATGTTGAGGTGGGAATAATCAACCGGGTATTCCTTGTCTGCGCCGGCCGTGATGGTGCCGAAGGGGCTGGGGTAGATGACCTCTCGCCCGCGGAACGAGGCTTTGAACACCTCACAGTTTCCGCGGCATCCGTCAATGCAGCGCGTACAGAGCCCTGAGTAGGGGACGACGCTTCTCGAACGATTCGAGGTCTGCGAGACGTCGTTCGCGTTCGGCCTTTCCAGGTTCATGGCGCACTCCTTCTTCGCGTCATTGTTGGCATCTGTTTCTCCGGGCTTCTATGCCGGGTCGAGCACACCCCGCAGTTGCCAGCGTGCGCACTGTAATCCTCTGCCCAGCTCGCACCACACGCATGTGTCAGGGGCATTCTCGGTCATGGTGAGTTGTGAAGCACACAGCCCGCATACGGCCCCCTCCGTCATCGGGCCGGGGCACGGGGTGATGGTCATCGGACACAGGTCAATGCAGGCGTTGCAGCGCTTGCAGAACTCCGGACGCACATTGAATGGAAGTGCGACATGACGGTTGCGTCCCCGGCCGACAAAACCGAGGGATTTGGATTGCCACACTTCATCACAGGCCCGGACGCATCGGCCACACAGCACACAGTCTTTGTTTCGCATCGGGTAGCGAACGCGTTCCACGCCCACGCGGGCGGCCAAATCCTGAATCGCCCTCGAGTTAGGCGCCTCGGCGAGCAAGAGCTCGACGATGTTGCGCCGGGCGCGGAGCACGGCTTCTGAATGGGCGAGAATGACCATCCCCTCTTCGGCCTCCAGCGTGCAGGAGGCCGTCATCTTTGAACGGCCGTTCTGCACGACTTCGACGATGCACACGCGACACGCGCCGAGCGGCGTCACATCGGGCATGTAGCACAGATTGGGGATGCAGATGCCGGCCTCCAGGGCGGCCAGGAGGACACTCGTTCCTTCGGGCGTCCGGATGCTCGCCCCATCGACGGTTATCGTGACCATCTTCGGCATGACGGGCTCCTTACGCTTTGCGTATCGCGTCGGCCGGGCACGCCTCCTGGCAGATGCCGCACTTCCGACACAGCTCGTCGTTGATGACGTACTCGTCCTCGTTGCTGATGGCGTCGTGCGGGCACGCTTCGGCACACGCGCCGCACTGGGTGCAGGCTTCCGTGTCAATTGTGTAGTGAACCAGGGCCCGGCAGACGCCGGCGGGGCATCGCTTGTCGTTGATATGCGACTCGTACTCGTTGCGGAAGTACCTGAGGGTCGAGAGCACCGGATTCGGGGCGGTCTTGCCGAGTGCGCAGAGCGAGCCGACGGAGACGGTCCACGCGAGGTCCTCCAAGAGGTCGAGTTGCTCGGTCGTGCCGCGCCCCTCGGTGAAATCGGTCAGGATCTCCAGCATTCGGTTGATGCCGACCCGGCAGGGAACGCACTTGCCACACGATTCATCCTGGAGGAAGTTCAAGAAGTACTTGGCGACGTCAACCATGCAGGCCGACTCGTCCATGACGACCATGCCGCCCGATCCCATCATCGATCCGGCTTCGGTGAGGGCGTCAAAGTCGACGGGCAGGTCGAACTGGCTGACCGGCAGGCAGCCGCCGGAGGGGCCGCCGGTCTGCACCGCCTTGATCGTGTTGCCGTTGCGTGGGCCCCCGCCGATGTCGAAGATGATCTCGCGGAGCGTGGTCCCCATCTCGACCTCGACGAGGCCCGTGTTCTTGACCTGGCCGGTCAGGGCGAAGATCTTGGTGCCCTTGCTGTTCTCGGTCCCTTTCGCGGCAAACCACGAGGGGCCGTTGAGAATAATCTTCGGGACGTTGGCCCAGGTTTCAACGTTGTTCAGGTTGGTTGGCTGGTCGAGGTAGCCTTTCTCGACCGTGTGGACATCTTTGGCGCGAGGTTCACCCACCTTTCCCTCGAGCGAAGCCATGAGCGCCGTTGACTCGCCGCACACGAAGGCGCCGCCGCCGCGGACGACGCTGACATCGAAGCTGAAATCGGCGCCGAGAATTGCCTCCCCGAGAAGGCCGTACTCCTTCGCTTGCTCGACTGCTCGGCGGGTATGGTGCACCGCCAACGGATACTCATTGCGAACGTAGACGTAGCCCTGGCGTGAGCCGATCGCATATGCACCGATGATCATCCCCTCGAGGACAGCATGGGGGTTTCCCTCGAGAAGGCCGCGGTCCATGTACGCGCCCGGGTCTCCCTCGTCGGCGTTGCAGATGACGTAGTGCTCCGTGCCGGGTGCCGCGCGACACTGCTCCCACTTCCGGCCGGTCGGATAGCCGCCGCCGCCTCGACCCCGCAACCGCGACGACGTGATCTCATCGAGCACTTCATCGGGACTCATGGAGGTCAGGACCTTTGCGAGTGCCGAGTATCCACCGGACGCGATGTACTCGCCTATGTCGAGGGGATCGATGACGCGGTTTTGTCCCATGAGGTCCCGGTCCTGCTTGGCGAAGAAGGGCAGATCAGCCTCTTGCCGGACGGTCTTGCCCGATACCGGATCATGGAAGAGGAGGCGCTCGATGACATTGCGCTTGACCAGGGATTCGGAGACGATCTCGCCTGCATCGGCAGGCGTGACGCGGCAATACAGAACATTCAGCGGTTCGAGGATCAGCAGCGGTTCGTGTTGGCAGAAGCCATGACAGCCAGTGACCCGGAGATGGACTTTGTCACGCAGTCCGGCGTCGTTGATATGCGTTTTCAGAGCGTTCAGCACGTCCAATGACCCCGAAGCCTGCCCGCACGTGCCCGAGGAGAGCGTCACGCGCAGTGGCCATGCCTGCATTTTCTCTTTGAGTTGCTGTTGCAATGACGCAAGGGCCTTCGGGTTTTCTGCTCTAGGCATTGGTGGGTGCCTCCTCGTCCTGCTTGCGTATCGCTTGAATGAGACGACGCAGCTTGCCGGGCGTCATGTGGTCGTAGTACTTGCCGTCGATGATGACGACCGGCGCCAGGGCGCATGCTCCCACGCAGTTGACGGTCTCTATAGTAAAGGCCCCATCCTCGGTCGTCTGGCCGGGTTGGATCTTGAGCTGGCCGAGGACCTCGTCGAGAAATCTGGGCGCCCCGCGCACGTGGCAGGCGGTACCCAGGCAGACAGTCACGAGGTGGCGTCCTCGCGGCTCGAGTGTGAAGGCTTTATAGAAGTTCGCCAGCCGGAAGACCTCGATGAGCGGGACGCCTAATGCCTCGGACACGCGATACAAAGCCTCTTCCGGCAGATATCGGTATGTCTCCTGAATGTCCTGGAGCGCCTCGATGACGTCGAACGGCTCTTCGCCCTTGCCGTCGAGGATTGCGTTCACCTTGTCCAGTTGCATGCTGGTTGCCTTCCTGTGGCTTGTGCGTGTCGGCCAGTAGCCACTGCATAGACCGGCCTGTGGCTGCCCGCAGATCGAGTAACCCCATCCAATGCCAGAAACGTATTTCTTTACGCGTCTGCCCTGTCGGTGTCAAGCCTTTCGTGCAGCGCCGCGAAGCAGGACGATGGCGGCGCCGATTGCGATGCAGAACGAAACGTCGCCCCAAAAGGGGAACGGCGGCAGCTTCAGGACGAGACCGTGCACGAGGGTGGAAGCACCAACCCCGAGCATCAAGAGGCCGGCAAAGGGGATCATGGTGCGGTAGGCGACGGGTTTTGCGGCCATCATCGCGAAAAGCACACCGACGAAGCCGAACGTCACGGCCGCCATCCTCGTCCAGTATACGGCCATAGGATCGTCGGGAATGCTCTGTGCGCCGAGCGCCGTGAACGCCGTCGCCATGGCCCGCCACGGAAGAAACACACCGATGAAAGAAATGCCCCATCCAACGGCCCCCGCCGTCAAGAGCAGGCGCAGCACCGCGAGCTTTCTGTTTCGTGTCACTCGAGAGCCCTCCCGTACGTAGATTTCGCGTACCGCCGCCATTGGTGTGGCGCGCCGGGGCGGAAGACGCAATGCGGGCCGTGGCCCGTGGCGTCCCAGTGCAGTGGGAGCAAGCTGGGGTCGCTGGCGCGCGCCTGTCGGGCTTCGTCGAGGTGGGCGGCTTGAGTGAAAGCGGTTTTCGCCTGGTCGAGCAAGCGGTCGCGCTCGGTTCCGGTCGTGGCGGACGCCTGGACGAGCAGTGCCGCGCCGCGCATGAGGACCTGCAGGCCTCGCCACTCGAGCGCCGCGTAGTCGAGCACCTCCGCGAGCTTGCCGGCCCGTGCGGCAAACACCGGGTCTGCCGTGAGCCGCTCGTCGAGCAAGGTGAGGGCCCTTTCGATGGCGTCGAGCGCGGCGTGTGCGTAGGCCCTGAGCTCCGATGGGAACTCGCCGCCGGGCTCGACGAGGGCACCCTTTTGGACGAGGTTGTTGTCCCAGTAGCGCCAGTCGGGCATGCCGCGCTCGGCGGCTTCGCAGGCGCGCTTGGCCGCGCCGGCCAGCGGGCCGAAGTAGTGCCGGAAATAATCGTCCACGACGTCGTCGAGCGGTGCCGCAGCGTCCCACATGATGCGGGCGAGCGCGTAGAGGTCGAGGCCCTTGACCCAACGTCCCATGAACGCCATCGGCAGCTCGAAGCCGTCGACGTTTTGGGACTTGAAGAACTGCGCGTCGGCCGACAGGACCGGCACAGGCAGCAGGCGCGGCCCGAAGCCGAGGTGGCGCGCGTACTTCTCGTGCATGACGAGGGGCACGCCTGCTTCGTTGGTGAGCGCGTGCCACTGCCGGAAGGTGTGGCGGAACTCTGTCTTCGTGCGCTCGTCGTCGAACGGCACGGCGTAATCGCGGCCCCACGTGCAGAGCGTCACCGTCATGCCGGGCTCGGAGCGTTCCTGCTCGGGCGGCTCGACGTGCGTGCCGTAGGCGAAGTGGGTTACCTCGACGTGCGGGAAGCGCTCGTTGATCTCAGCATGGATCCTGCGGGCAAGCTGGATGTACCTGTCCGCCGGCGGCGTTGGCTTACAGAGATCGCACTCGCACCAGCGGGCCATGTCCGTCGGCCAGGGCGCGAAGTATTCGAGTTCCGGGTTCCCGTCGAGGAAGCGAAGGATCCCGCCGATGTCGTGGCGGACGGCGGCCTCGCTACGCGTGCAGAAGACGCCATTCGGCGTGCGCTTGCCGTCGAGCAGAGCGAACCAGTCCGGGTGCGCGGCGAACGCCTCGGGCTCCATGAACAGGAACATGCAGTGGCCGCCGACGCCGAGCCGGATGCCGCGCTTCCGAAACTCCGGAAAGGCGGCGCGGTAGGCGGGCCAGTGGGCAAACGAATGACGGTGGTGGTCAAGCGCAAACTGGAAGATGTTCAGGCGGTTTTTGGCCATCCAGTCGGCCTCGGCCGCGAGGGAACTCATCGCCGCGTCGGCGATCGCGGTCCCCGCCGGCCCGAGCTCGAAGACAAGGTAACGAAGCATGCGCACGCGGAAGTCCGGGACCGATCTCTTGCTTGCACCGCTGCCGGTCAAGCGGTTCAGAAGTGCGGAAGACGATTCTGCACTATATTCCGGAACAATGTCTTCTCCCGGATAGAACCACCGGTAGCCCAGATATCCCTCCAGGAATGCATATACTGCATAAAGGACCGCGCGCGATGAGCCGCCCGTGAGCTTTATCCGTTCTGGATTGAAGCCTATTTCGAAAGCATCCTGGTTCAGCGGATGCTCTGCGGCCTCGACCACACATTCGAACGTAAGACCGTTTGGAGTAGGGGATGAGACGATGCGAGGACGCACGCCGCCCGCCTCGCGCAGGTAGCGCCCCAGCTCCTCGGTGGCGAAACGGAGGACGGGGTCGGGGTCATCCGGGCAGACGATTTCCATTGTTGGCGACTCAGACACTTGCCGCCATCGCTCCTTCATGGAGTCGGTGCCGCGGCACTCTCGTTGAGGCCGGGCGGATCACTGCGTTTTGTACGCCCAGATGCCCGCACCCTCACCCCACGCCCAGACGGTTTTCCCGTCGAATGACACGGCGACGCTGCGTAGTTGGGGGCAATGCGTCGCATCGGCGATCTGCGAGACCGTGCCCGTGACGAGGTTGCACGAGTTGAT
Organism: uncultured Verrucomicrobiota bacterium; assembly: GCA_964550015.1. Lineage (GTDB taxonomy): Bacteria > Auribacterota > JABMQX01 > JAFGEW01 > JAFGEW01 > CAZJXV01. Next base: position 5,546 of record CAZJXV010000076.1, on the reverse strand, counting down.
CTTCCCATCTCTTGTGAGCAAGACGACAACGTCTTTGTCCAGGGGGTGGAACGTGTACGCGAAGAAGCCGCCCATGCGCCAGAATCCCCTGTGCTTCCAGGTTTCACCTGAGTCTGTCGAAAAGACGATGTTCTCGGTTTCTTTGAAAGCTAGTCTCGAGCTGTCTGCCGGGTGGATTGTGGCATCTTTGATGACAAACTCTGTGCGAGAGCTCTCGGATTCGGCGGAGAATCCCAGTTCCTTGGCAACTCGGCTTAGATCGAGATCTCTGCATTTTTCTCCTGGAACGTACAGGCGCAGCGTGCTCAGCCCTTTCCTGCACAGCCCACGTGGCGCGCCCTTCATGCTGGAGGCGAAGAACCATGTGGCCGGCTTCTCGTGCTTATGCTGTTGCCAGGTTTTCCCGCCATCTGTCGTTGACCAGAGTTCTTCGCGGCGGTAGCAGTAGATGCGGTTCGGATCGTCTGGGTCGAATGACATGCCGAAGATGGGGTGGCGCTGTTGTGCAAGCACGAGGGTCAGCGTTTTGCCGTCGTCGTCGGTTCGCCAGAGGCTTTTTGTGTCAACGATGAAGTGCGTGTCCGGCTTGAGCGGGTGAAAGAACACCTCGCGGGGAAGGCGCACCTTGTCCGGATGCACTTGCTCCCAGTGCTTGCCGAGATCGTCAGTCCGGAACAAGCCGACGTTCTTCACTATGCAGAAGGCTGCGTCGGGCTTCGACGCGTGAGGGAACAACCTTTGGACGTCGGCGAAGTGAATGCCCGCGCTGACGTCTTTCCAGGTCTTACCGCCGTCGCGCGACCGCTCCACCCGGGTGGATAAGCGATACCAGGTGTTCGGAGCCGAGGGGGCGACGTGGATGCCACGCTCGTAGCTGCCCCCGACGTCGACAGTGCTCGCAGACGGAGGGAACACGCGATCGAGCAGCTTCTTGGTCTCCCGGCTCATCTCGATGTCCGTGTCGTCGCTGTAATAGATCTCCCAGGTGTCTTCGTCCGTGTATCGGTACCAGTACGAGCTCCCGCCTGTGGGGCCGCTTTTCGTGCGGGCCAACACGAGTTTCGGGTTCGCCGGGTCGAGTGCGAACGTGGAGAGCCGTTCCTTGGCGTCGTCGGATGGCATCTTCCAGACGGTCCATGTTTGCCCGTGGTCGGATGAGAAAGCCAGCCGCGGCTGATTGTCTTGGCGACCACGGCTATAGAGGACGCCCTTGCGTCTCTGGTCGCACCAGAAGGACTGAGTCTCCGAGAACGGGAATTGGTCTGCGGCCTGGAAAACCCTTCCGCCGTCGTTACTGATGAGCAGCTTGCGCATATTGGCAAACACGCTCCCGCCGTCGGGTTGGTAAATCTTCGCCGCGTCGAAGGGGTCAACGTGTATCCGTGCCCCCGTGATCCTCATGCGGTTGACGCGCTTCCAGCTCTTGCCTGCGTCTGGGCTGGCGAACAGCTTGGCTCTGGAGGACTCGACGGAAGTATATGGCCTGGGGAGGTAGAACACGGCGAAGACAGTGTCGGGCTCTGAGGGGCTGAACCTGATACAGCTCACGCCTTCCTCTTCGGAGCCCGGCGCGGGAATGATGCGCTCCCAGGAATCGCCGCCATCGTCGGACCGCATCATTCCGGGGCCGCCGACCAGCACAATGTCCGCGTTCTTAGGATGAATGGCCAGGTGGTCAATTCCTCCTGCGGAGGGACCGCTTGATAGGTGCCATCGCTCGTCTCTCTTCGGTTTGACCACTTGGCGGGCGGTTTGCTCCTCGGTTTCTCGTTGAACTGGCGGGGCGTCGGGCCGGTAGAGCCAGACGCCGTCACTCTCCGTGCCGGCCCAGAGCGTCTTGCCGTCGCCAACCGCAGCACAGCACGTGGCGGCCGAGGGAAACACCACATCGCCGATGGCGCGGAGTCGTTCGCCGGCGAAGTCGTACTCGAACATCCCCATCTCCCTCGTCGCCATGAGGAGCCGGTCCGTGTCGTGTGGGTCGAAGACCATCCATCTGACCGGGTCTATTGCGGGGAGCGGGGCCTCTTCCCAGTTCTTTCCTGTGTCTCTTGTCAGGTACAAATGACCTTCGAAACGGACTGAAACGGCCGCCATGCGCGACGAGTCATTGAACGCCATCACCGCTGCCTGAAACCGCTGCTTACCCTCAGGCGTTATCTCTTTGGGTTTCTCGCCGGGCACGTAAACACGGAGCCTTTCTTTGATCACCCCGAGCGCCAGCGGCTTGCCGGAACGCGTCGCGCAGACCACATCGCTTGCCTCCACTTCGAGCGCTTCCTCGCTCCACGTCTTGCCGGCGTCGTTGGTTGTCAGCAAGGCCGACTTGTGCAGGCAGTAGATCGTATCCTTGTCGGTCTCGTGAAACATGACGGCCATGAGCGGGTCGCTGCGCCGGCGATATATCCTGCGCCAGTTTTCTCCGTCGTCGTCGGAGATCCACAACGAATCGTCGAGCCGCGCGAGGAGGGTCCCCGGCTTGTGCGGGTGAAACAGGATCTCGCTCACGGCTCGGCCCCGCCTCGGGCCGAAGGGCGACCAGCTCTCGCCGTAGTCCTCGGTCCGATACATACGCGATTCCGTCCGCACGTACGCCGTGTCCGCTTTGGTGGGATGCGGATAGATGTTTCTCACGCGGTCGTGGTCGCCGTGTTCGTTAAGCGGCCCTTTGGTCTGTTGCCAGTCGGGCTCGTCGGCGGCGAACGAAACGCAGGCACTCATTCCTACGGCCAGCAACAGACCGATTCCCCAACACGTTCTCATTCGACACCTCCCGGGTTTATCGCACGCCTCCGGGGCCAGGCCAATGTGCGTTTTCGGTAACCTATTCCTGCCTGCCCTCGATGCCCGCGAGCAGGATGCCGGCGCCAATGATGAGCCGCCGGTCGATGGGCGGAGTGGCCTCCGGTATTTTCACGTCATACTTGAGCACAAATGGGTTAAATCGCTGGCAAAGCGTAGCAACCTCCTGGCCATCAGCCGCAATGATTACATAGTGTTGCGGGATGAGGTTGATCCACCGGCTCAGCAGCGCGCGCATCGTGCTGCTTTCCTTCAGCCGACCGATCTCCTGGCCGTTGAGATTGAGGAACAACCATTCGTCCTTGAAAATGGACTTGAGGCCTTTGCGCTTCACCGCGCCGACGACCTCGCCGGTTGTGGCATCCTGCACGCCGTACGTGGCGGAAATGTCGAGGATTTGCGGCGTCTTGATTACCAGCAGCTCAGTCGTCTGGGTCGTGTCCGAATAAACGCGGAAATCCTCCCTGAGCTTGAACGCCTTCTGCTTGCCGTACAACAGGAGTTGCTTGTTCTCGTCATAGACGTGGAAGGCCCCACCGAAGATCTTGAAGATTTTCTTGCGGAATAGATAGTAATTGTGCTGGAAGGAGGGATGCAGACCCTGCTGGTCGCTCATGACAAAACTCCTTTCATGATTGGGTATCGGTCTCGTCTTGTTCGCTCAGTTCTTTGGCGCGTATGATTTCGTCCCAGTCGTATAGGCCTGTGATGCGATGGTGGGGCTCGACGATCAGGAAGTCGTCGCTGTTCCACTCGCCGAACACGAGGTCGCGGATGAGCCGGATGCTGCCATCGAGCTGGACGTAGTGCTTTCCGTCGGCCTCCGCGCGGGCGCGGCACTCTTTCGCGTGCCGCGGGACCCGGGTCTCCGGCACATCAATGAAAACGACCTTGTCGCTGTCGCCGGTGTGGAGCGAAGCGTCGAGGGTTTCGACGAGGTACCGGGCGTTGTCCTCGCCGTAGAGGCGCACGTAGTCGTCGTAGGTCTTGTCCTGGCCGAGGAGCTTGCCGACGCTGCCGTCGCGCACGTACTCGTCGCCGCGCTCGATGTAGCCGCCGGCGCTGAACGGCTGGCTCGGGTTGGCGGCGAAGTGCTGCTTGAAGGCCGTCTTCGAGCCGAGGAAAAGGGTGCAGCAGTCGTGGGCGCGCGGGATGACGAGCTTCGTATCGCGCGACTCGAGACCCACGGTCGAGTTGCCGCACAGGCCGTAGCCGAGCAGGACGGCGTCGTAGGCCGTGTCGGCCTGCTGGATCTGGTCAATCTTCGACTGGATCAGGGCCCTGAGGACGTCGCTTTCGTCGTGGGCACCCTTTTCAGAGAACTCGACATCGATCACGTGGGGGCTTCTGGCCACGCAATGGCACACCTCGCGCGTGAGGACTTCGCATGCAATTAGCTTGAGGTGCAAGGGCGCACTCCCGATCCTGGCCGTGCCTTGCCGATGAGCCTAGGCCGGGCGCGCACGCGCGTCAAGCGGCTTGAGAAGCCGGGGCTTTCGGATAGGGGGGAAAGGAAAGCCTCCCGATTGGCTGGCGGCCCCGGTACTGGCCCTTCCCGTACCTCCTCTTGCTTTCTTACCGCTTCTTGCCGCGCGCTGACATGCTCATCCGCGAATCCGGGAGAAGGCCTTCTTTCGAAGGCCTTCTTTCGAAGGCCCTCTTCCGTGGGAAGTTCAGGAAAAACCTTGACAGTGGGCCGAACACGCGGTAAGATATGTCTGAATTCTATGAGATCGAGAGTGTTACGGGGGCGAGGGAGTCTAGAGGGATTCCACGGATCCCGACATTGGTTTGATTACGGTGCACCATATTGATTTGTATTCTCTCGTGAAAGGAGGGACAGGGATGAGGTTATATGCGTGGTGTGCAGCGGCCGTGGTCGTCGTTTTCCTGGGGGCCGCTAGCACGCAGGCGTCACCGCAGAACGTCGGGGTTCTTGTTGATTCGAGCCTATACCCGCAGATCCAGTCCGGTCTGAACGGGTATATGACCGATGTGGAGGGCTTGTTCAACGTGAACTTCAAGGTCTACCAGGGCAACTTCGAGTCCCAGACGCCTGAGCAGGTCCGGTCCTTTCTTCAGGAGAAGTATGCCTCCGATTCGCTATCCGGCGTCTTCTTGACGGGACAGATTCCGTATGCCACGTGGGAGCAGCGGGTGCCCAGCAGTCCGCCCAACCACAGTATCCAGAACAAAGGCCTGTGCTCCTTCTATTACGAAGACCTCGACGGGACGTTTGTGGACGAATGGAACAGGGACAACCACGAGGGCATCTACGACGCGGGCAAGCTGGACCACCACTACCAGGGCGCCCAGGTCGGCCCTGAGATCTGGGTCAGTTGGCTGCGGCCCCGCCCCAGCCAGCAGGCGTCGGATCTCAACAATTTCTTCGCCAAGGCCCACGACTACTACGAGGGCAACACGAGGATCGAATCCCGGGGACTGATCGCGCTCCACGACCACTACGATGGCGCGTGGGTCTATACGCTCGGGCCGATGCAGGACATGTTCGATGAGGTGGACATGTTCGGCGAGGGTGACGAGTCTGCGATAGACTCGCAGATCGAGGCGGCTCTCTCGTCACATGCTTACGGGCTGTTCGACCCGTGGAGCCACGCCAACAACGCGGGGCACTACTGGGACTCCGGTGTCACGAGCTACGTGGATTTGTACAACCTGCCGGCGGGGTCGGGATCGCTCATAACGATGATTTTCGGTTGCAGCAGCGCCGCCTTCAATACGGG
>CAZJXV010000075.1:0-16239 GCA_964550015.1 uncultured Verrucomicrobiota bacterium | reverse complement strand
CTTCGTCACCGCCCACGACATCAGCCCCGAATGGCACCTGCGCATGCAGGCCGCCTTCCAGCGCTACACCGACAACGCCGTCTCCAAAACCGTCAACTTCCCGCGCGAGGCCACCCGCGACGACGTACGCCGCGTCTTCACCCTCGCACACGAACTCGGCTGCAAGGGCGTGACCATCTACCGCGACGGCAGCCGCGAGCAACAAGTCCTCTCCATCGGCAAGACGACCACCGACACCGCCGACCCACGTGCCGGGGCGGTCCCCCACCCCAGCGCCGCCCCGGCACCCCCCCACAGGCCCGTCCACAAACGACGCCCCCTCATGCTCAGCGGCAAAACCATCCGCATGCAAACCGGCTGCGGCGACCTCTACGTCACCATCAACCAGGACGAGGAAGGCGCCTTCGAAGTCTTCAACACCATGGGCAAGGCCGGCGGCTGCGCCGCCAGCCAGTGCGAGGCCATCGGCCGACTCATCTCTCTCGCCTGGCGCAGCGGCGTCGACGTCCAGCGCGTCGTCAAGCAACTCCGAGGCATCCACTGCCAGAAACCCTTCGGCTTCGGCGAAAACCGCGTCAACTCCTGCGCCGACGCCGTCGGACGCGCCATCGAAATATTCATGAAACACAACGGCGCGCGCATCCCCGAGGTGCGCGACCACCGAAACGGAGAAGCCTGCCCCGTCTGCGGCGGCGCCGTCGAGCACGAAGGCGGATGCGCCGTGTGCCGCGACTGCGGCCACTCCGACTGCGCCTAAGAAACAAGGAACCCGAAATGACTCGGACAACTCACACCGACCGGGAGGACACAGCCTTCTTCCCCGTGACACATTCGTGTCACGGATAACTTACCCTCGTCCGGGCGGGCCTCCGGCCCTCCCCCGAAGGAGCTGAGAACACGGCCCGTCCGGACTGCCTCCCCGATTGTTGTGCACCGGGGGGCGGAGGCTGCACACTCCGCCCCCCACCCTTTTCTTGCCCGCCCCTCGCAGAATCATCCGGCCGACCCAACGCAGCACCCAGCCCGGCCACTGCCCGGCGCCCACCTTCAGTTCACCGCGCCGGCCGCGTATGCTAGCCTCATCGGCCGGTACGCCTCTGCCGCCGGCCGGCAGTGACGAGGAACATCGCAGCACATGATCAGCGTAGACAACGTCCATATCAGGCTCGGGGTCAAAGAGGTCCTTCGCGGCGTCGACCTCAACATCCGCACCGGCGAATGCCTCGCCGTCGTGGGACCCAACGGCTGCGGCAAGACCACCCTGCTGCGCCTCATCACCGGCATCGAGCACGCGGACACCGGCTCGATCACCATGCCCAAGGCCTGGACCGTCGGCTATCTGCCGCAGGAGGCCGACCTCAACGCGGACCATTCGATCCAGCACGAGCTGCTCGAGGCCTTCTCGGAAGCCCGCTCGGCCCTCGACGAAGCCGCCGCCCTCGAGCGGCAGATGGCCGAAACGGACCCCGGCTCGCCCGAGCACGACCGGATCATGCGGCGCTACGCCGAGTGCCGGCATCTCCTCGAGCACTACGACACCCACGCCATCGACGCGCGCGTGCACCGCGTCGCCGCAGGCCTCGGCTTCGCGCCCGGCGACATGGCGCGCTCCTGCCGCGAGTTCTCCGGCGGCTGGCAGATGCGCGTGCTCCTCGCCAGGCTGCTGCTGCGCGACCCCGACGTGCTCCTGCTCGACGAGCCCACCAACCACCTCGACCTCGAATCAACCCTCTGGCTCGAGCAATGGATCGAGCGCTGCGGCCGGAGCGTGGTCATCGTCTCGCACGAACGCGCCACCATGGACCGGCTCGCCGACCGCATCGTCTGTCTCGAGAGGGGCCGGGCCGAGGTCTACACGGGCGACTACTCGAGATACCTCGCCCAGAGCCGGGCCAAGCGCGAGCAGCACTGGGCCGCCTACGAACAACAGCAACGAGAGATCGCCCGGATGCAGATGTTCATCCGGCGCTTTCGCGCCACGGCGAGTCGCGCACGCCAGGTGCAGAGCCGGATCAAACAGCTCGAGAAGCTCGAACGGATCGAGCAGCCCTTTCATCCCACCGCCATCCACTTCGACTTCCCCCAGCCGCCGCGCAGCTACCGCGACGTCGTGACCCTCACCGGCCTCGGCCACGCCTACGGCGACCTGCGCGTCTTCGCCGGCCTCGACCTCACCATCCACCGTGGCGACAAGGTCGGCCTCGTCGGCATCAACGGCGCCGGCAAGTCCACCCTCCTGCGCATCCTAGCCGGCCGCGAGCAGCCGACCGAGGGCGAATGCCGCATCGGCAGGAAAGTCCAGCGCGTCCACTTCGCACAGTACGATCCCGAGAGCCTCGCGTCCGAAACCACCGTCCTCGACGCGCTCCAGGCAACCGCCCCGGCCGGCCAGGCGCAGAAAGCCCGCGACGTGGCCGGCGCCTTCCTCTTCAGCGGCGACGACGTCGAGAAACCCCTCTCCGTGCTCTCAGGTGGCGAGCGCACCCGCTTCCGCCTGGCCCGGATGCTGTTCAGCCCCGCCAACCTCCTGCTGCTCGACGAGCCCACCAACCACCTCGACGTCTCCTCGCGCGCGACCGTCGAGCGCGCGCTTCAGGCCTATACCGGCACGCTCGTCGTCGTCTCGCACGACCGCGTGTTCATGGATCGGGTCACCACCCGCATCGTCGAGATCGAACACGGCGCGATCCGCGCCTATCCCGGCACCTACAGCGACTACCTCGCCCACAAGAAGGGCCTGCTCGCCCAACAGGCGGCGCTCGCAGACGAACCACATCCCCGCAAAAATGCCCCACCACCGCTCACCGACAAGCAGCAGCGCATCCGCCGCCACCAGCAGCACAAAGCCGCCGCCCGCCGCCGCCGCGCCCTCGAGCGAAAAATCGAGTCGCTCGAAAACAAGATCGAGCAGCACGAAGCCCGTCTCGCCGAGCTCCACGACGCCATGGCCGACCCGGCCCTGGCCACGGACCACGAGCAGCTCGCCACACTCGCCCGGGAACACGCCACGCGCACCGACGAGCACACCCGACTCCTTCACGAATGGGAAGCGCGCCACGAAGAGCTCCGGACGCTCCCCGACCCGACCGCCGGCCAGACGCCCTAACCCGCCAGGCCGAACTTGCCCATGGCCGCGTCGCATGCGGCTACAGGCCAGGAACGGCTTGGCTCCCGTCAGCACGAGGCCGATGCCCGTGGCCCAGCACCACAGCCGCCTGAACGCGGTTGAACGCCCCAATCGAGGCCAAAAGCCTTGACTTCATGCCATGCTCCTCTGTCTAATTGACCACAAAAGCGGGGGAAAAGGCGAGCCAACCGTTCTGGTGGCACGCCTTCCCCTCTAGGTCTGGTTGGATGGCGGACGATGCTCACGCGCCTTCAAGTAAGGGGATTCAAGAACCTCGTTGACGTGGACGTGCGCTTCGGCCCATTCACATGCATTGCCGGCCCAAACGGAGCCGGTAAGTCTAACCTGTTTGACGCCATCTCCTTCCTGAGCGCACTCGCCGACCGCACCCTCGTCGACGCCGCCTTGTCCGTGCGGTCTGAGGGTGAACGCACAGGCGACATTCGCAGTCTGTTCAACCGGCGCGAATCGAGCTACGCCACAGAGATGTCGTTTTGCGCCGAGATGATCATCCCGCGAGAGGGTGAAGACGATCTCGGGAAGAGGGCCGAAGCGACTACAACATTTCTTCGGTACGCTGTAAAACTCGCATACCGAGAGAATGGCTCGCGTGGGCCTCTCGGCGACCTAGAAATACTGCGCGAGGAACTCACACACCTACTCAGAGGCCGTGCAGCCAAGCACCTGTTGTTCCGCCACAATGCGTCGACATGGCGCAGCTCGGTGCTCTCAGGAAAGAGGACATCCCCGTTCATCTCCACGGAAGGCAAAGGTCGCACACGCACGGTGAAGCTGCACCAGGACAAGGGACCTGGTAGACCTCGTTCGTACAACGCCGTCAGCCTCCCTAAGACCGTTCTCTCTGAGACGAATGCTGCCGAGAGCCCGACAGCATTGCTTGCTAAGAGGGAGATGCAGTCCTGGAAGCACCTCCAACTCGAGCCTTCTGCCCTCCGCAAGCCCGACGAGTTCTCTGCGCCCGCGACCCTGGGCCCGAATGGCTCCCATCTGCCCGCCACTCTCTACAGGCTGGCACGCGAGGAGCTCGGCACGAGCGTGGTCAGCAGAGCCCAAGCTCGGATCTACGCACAAGTGGCGAACCGGCTCGCGGAACTCATTGACGACGTGCACCAGGTCTGGGTCGACCGGGACGAGCGGAGAGAACTCCTGACTCTCACTGTTGCCGGACGAGACGGCACTTGCCACGCTGCGCGCGCTCTATCCGACGGGACGCTCCGTTTTCTGGCTCTTGCTGTTCTGATGCACGATCACTCGTCACAAGGCGTGCTCTGTCTTGAGGAACCGGAGAACGGTATTCACCCGACGCGGATCCCAGCCATGATTGACCTGCTGAGGGACATTGCCACAGACGTAGAAGACAAGGTGGGGGCAGATAACCCTCTTAGGCAAGTCGTTGTCAATACCCACTCGCCAGCGGTAGTGCAGCAAGTCCCAGATGACAGCCTCCTGCTCGCCAATATGCAAGAACTGATGCAGGAGGGGCAGCGGCTCCAGGGAGCCAGTTTCCGCCCTCTACCTGGCAACTGGCGATCCAGCCATGCGGACGGCCGGGCAACGGAAGTCTGTCAGAAGGGGGACCTCCTTGCGTACTTGAACCCTGTGACCACTTTTTGGCAAGGGCGATTATCATCCAAGCGAGGGGGAAGGCAAAAACGCCGCCGTGCACAACGCCTCATAGACAGAGAGGACATCCAGTTGTTGCTTTTGCCTGACCGTCGGGATCGGTGATGAGCAAGCTGCGGTACACGCTGGTCTGCGATGGATCATCAAACGAGGTGCTTATTCCTGTCCTGTCCTGGCTGCTTCGAAGACAGCTTCCGGGTTGGGCTATTGAGGCGAAGTGGGCGGACCTCAGATGGCTTCCTAAGGCGCCAAGGAAGCTGGATGAACGCATAAGTGCTGGCGCTGATCTGTACGAGTCTGAGCTGTTGTTCGTACACCGCGACGCAGAAGCTAAGCCCGCAGAGAAAAGGATCCAAGAGACTCTGCGGGCCGCGCACAAAGCTGCGAAGAGTCGTACACTTCCACCGGTTGTGCCGGTTGTTCCCGTTCGCATGCAAGAGGCATGGCTGCTATCTGACGAACGGGCCATCCGAGCAGCCGCCGGAAACCCGAACGGACGCATGTCTCTCTCAATCCCGCCAATTAGCACATTGGAGAAGCTGCCGAACCCCAAGCGGACCCTTTTGAGTCTTCTCCGCACCGCAAGCGGCTTGAGGGGCCGTAGGCTAAAGAAGTTCCGGGTCAGGCAGGCGCTGCGCCGAGTCGCCGAGCTCACGTCTGACTTCTCGGGGATCCGCGAGCTCAACGCCTTCAGGGCACTGGAGAATGAGACAGCCAAAACGTTGCGGTGCGAGGGGTGGCTGAGCACTTAGTCCATCGAGAAACTCCGGCTGCTCTCAGTCCCCCGTGAGCCCGAACTTGCCCATGGCCGCCTCGAGACGCTGAAGGCTCCCGGCCCCGCGGTTGCCCCTCGCACGCTCGCCCGCCCTTACGGCGCCTTCCAGATCGCCTTCTTGTCCTCGTCGTAGATCTCCAGCATCGGCGCCCCGTCCTTGCCGATGCCGAACTCGGCGCGCATCCTCGCCTTCTCGTCCCAGAAGCTCAGGCCCGGCCTGTTGCCGTCCACGACCAGCCCGGTGCGCGCCACGCCCTTGCCGTCGGCCAGGCTCACGCCCGGCTGGTCCTTGATCAGCCCGATCGAGAGCCGGTTCTTACCCCGCGTGTCATAGAACCGCATCACCGGATCATCCCCGACCAGGGCCACCGCAGCGCGCAGCTCGTCCCTCGTGTCAACGAGGAAGAACCCGCCCGCCTCAACGGTCTTGAAGCTGAAATCGGATTCGCCGTAGTCCGTCGTCCTCGGCGTCGCCGCCCCCACCGCCGCCACGGCCGCAATCAGCACCAGCGCCACGGCCCCGACGACCCTCGACCGCCGGTACTGCGCCGCCAGACGCCTGTTCTGCTCCTCGAGTCGTGCCACTCGCGCGACGAGCTCGCCGCCCTGCCGCGCCACGGCGTCCCGCCCGCCCGGCCCCTCCGGGCCTGCCTCCAAGCGCTTCTGCCTAGCCATCAGCGTTCCCTCCCATATTACCGGCGCCTCGTCCCTGTTGACGCCCGGCGCCGCGCGCACAACGACCTGCCCCCTCCGTGTCCGCTCCCAGTCGCCTCACACGGCCCCCGCCAGGCCGAACTTGCCCATGACCGTCTCGAAACGCTCGAGGCAGGCGGGCCAGGAGTATTGCTCCAGCACGTAGGCGCGCCCGTTCCGGCCCAACCGGTCCCCCAGCCCCGGCTCGTCCAGCAGCACGCTCAGGATCTCCTCGAACTCGAAGTACGTGCCGAACGGCAGCCCGCCCTGCGACCGCCGCGCGTGCCACGCCGTCACCGCGCACCCGGCGTGCACCACCACCGGCCGCCCCGCCAGCCACGACTCCATGATCACGATCGAGAGACTCTCGTTCACCGACGGCTGCACGAAGGCCAGCGCCGCCGCGCACGCGTCGTGCTTGTCCTGCTCGCTCACGTACCCGAGGTCCGTCACGTACTTGCGGTCCACCGGCTGCAGATCCAGCTCCCCGCTGCCCAGCAACACCAGGCGCAGCCGGTTCTTCGTGTAGCGCTTGAACGTGCGGAAGTACTCGAGCAGCAGCGGCGTGTTCTTGCCGTGCTCGCGCCGGCCCGAATACAGCACGAACGGGTCCCCGATCCTGGTCGTCCGGCGAAAGCGCTCCGCGTCGTAGGCCGCCGCCGGCGCGAAGCCCATGCCGACCACACCCACCTTGTAGTCGGGCAGCTCGAACATCCTCACGCCGAGGTCCCGCTCCGGCTCCGTGTTGAACATCACGCCCTTGACGTTGTCGAACAGCTCCTTGTAGATCTTCATCGCCGCATACGCCTCGTCGTGCAGGCACGGAATCAGCACGGAGCGCTCGGAGACCACCTGCGCCCCCCAGTACGTCGTGCCGAACATGTACGGCATGAAAAGAAACGCGTCGAAGTCGTCGCGGACCTCGTGCAGGTGCCGGTAGAGCCCCTCGCTGTTCACCCCGTTCGAGATCCAGCGCTTCTCCTCGTCGAAGCTCAGCTCCTCGAAGGCCAGGATGCGCTCCTGCAACTCCACCAGCGTCTCGATGTCGCGCCCCTCGTTGACGCGGAAACGCCGCACCGGGATGCCGCCCACCGTGCACGGCCCCGGCTCGAACTCGTTGGCCCACGTCGCGTGGTTGCGCGCACACGTGGTAAACACCTCGATCTCGTGCCCCGCCGCCGCCAGGTGCTCGACCAGCTCCTTGGCGTGCACCTCGGCCCCGCCGGCGCTCGCCGGGTCGTACCGCGGTATCGTCAACGCCAGCTTCATACGGCTCATTTCTTCCGCTTCTGCTGCTCCGCCAGCTCCGCGAACGACGGGCGCAGGTAGTACGGCTCGAGCCGCGCAAACCGCTCCGTCGTCCCGCGCTCGCCCAGCACCTCGGCCGCGCGCAACGCCGTGTAGCCCGCGTCAGGATACGCCACCCGAAACGCCGCGCCCTCGAACCCCGCGCCCAGCTTCTCCATGACCGCCTCACTCGGCCCGGCAAACAGCAGCGGCCCCGTTGCCTCGACGCTGAACGCCCCCGCCTTCGTCACCCACGGCGCGCCCACCACCTCGACCCGCCCGCCCGTCGAGCGATACACCCCCGCATAGATGCCCCCCATCCGCGCGTCCACGAGCGCGCAGATCGTACCCGCGAAGTCCCGGCACGCATACGCTATCGCCTCGAACGACGGCACGCCCGCGAGCGGCACGCCCAGCCCGAACTCCAGCCCCTTCGCAAACGCCACCCCCACGCGCAGCCCCGTGTACGAGCCCGGCCCGAGCCCCACGCCGATGCCTTCGACATCACGCAACTCGACGCCGCACCCCGCCAGCAGCCTGTCGAGCGCCGGCCCGAGCTCGGCCGAGTGCTCCGCACTCGCGCCCGCGGCCTCCTCCAGGATCGTCTCGGTCCCAAGCACCTCGCCGTCGCGCGCCAGCGCCAGCGACCCCACCGCCGTCGCCGTATCTATACCGAGGGCACGCATCGTCATTCGACGTCCGGCGGCGGGCCCATCTCTTCCACGGGCGCCGTGCTCACGCCGACCACCTTGAACGTCGTCCGGTCAACGTCGATCGAAACCGGCGGCGCGATTGTGCCCGCCGGCTCGTACCAGAACCGGTCTATCGTCTCGAGACCCGTCACCCGCGGCCCGTCAATGCGGTCCGGCCGGCCCATGATTGTGTACACCTCGTCAACCCCCATGCCCGGCTCGATGCGCGCGCTCAGGATCTCCTCCCGCGTCAGGATCACCTCCTGCCCGGCATTCGTCACGTCGTCCACCACGATCATGTTCTCCACCAGCTTGTTCCGGCGGCCCACCACCACGTAGAGCGTGGACCTCCGGAAATGCCAGTAGTACGCGCGCGCGCCGGCCACGCGCGAAAACTCCCGCAGCGTGAACATGTCGCGGAGCTCGCCGTGCGGCTCGCCCAGCACCGCAAGCGCCTCGTCCACCGGCATCAGGTAGTGCACGGGCATCGGCGCCCGCGCCATGCCGCCGAGGCATTCCTGCACCGTATCCCACGACACCCACCCCTGAGGCACCGGCCGCTTCGGCGGCGCCTCGTCAAACGTGCACGAGACAACCGCCGCCACCAGCCCGCCGAGCACCCCCGCCGTCAACACCCGAAGCGTTGTCATCACCCGCTCGCCTCTTGACCTGCTCGCCTCTTGCCTTCGTCGCACCATTGATACCACGCCCGGCGCGGCCCCGCAAGCCACGCCCGCCGCGCCCCCCGCAAGCCGCGCCCGCCGCGTTGACACGCCCGGCGCGAGAGACTACAAAGGCGGGACTTGCTGCGGCGCGAGTCAGAGTCACCTTGAAAGGGATACACCGTGAGGCGATGCATCACATTCGCGGTAGCGTGCGCGGCCTTCGCGGTACCGTACAGCATCCAAGCCGTCACACCGAGGCAAGAGGGAGTTCCATTCGTGCAGCGCAGACTGAAACCGGACGCCGTCGGCGAAGTCGGCGGCTTCCTCGGTGACCGGCTCAGGCTCAACGTCGAGAACCGGCTGCATACGTTCGACATTGAACGCTTCGTCAGGATGGTCGAGGCCAAGCAGTACCGCGACTGGTTCTGGATCGGCGAGCAGCCGTGGAAGTGGCTCGAGGCGGCGCTGTACGCGGCGGCGCTCGAGCCGGCGCTCGACAATGCCGAGGTCCCGCACGAGACAAGACTGAGACCCAAGGCCGAGCAGGTCCTCAGGCGGCTCGTCGCCGCGCAGGAGCCGGACGGCTACGTGGGCATCACGCACAAGGCCCTGCGCAACCCCCTGCGCGGCATGGACGCCTACGAGCTCTACTTCGCGCTCCACGCCTTGATCTCGGCCTATGAGCTCTGGCAGAGCGATGAGGCGCTCACCGTGGCGAAGCGGCTCGCCGATTACTTCGTCAACACGATCGGGCCGGGCAAGGCGGAGTTCCGGCCAACCGAGCACGCCAACACGATCGCCGGCCACAGCGTACACTTCTCGCTCGAAGGCACACTGCTCATTGACCCGATGGCGCGATTGGCACAGGTCACGCGCGACGAACGCTACCTCAAGTGGTGCGAGTGGTGCGTCGCGAACATCGACCGCTGGTCGGGCCACGACACATTCACCAACCTGCAGCGCGTCGCCGCGGGCGAAATCGGCCTGCACGAGATCCAGCCCAACGTGCATAGCCACACGCTGCACATGAACCTGCTCGGATTCCTGCGCCTCTACGAGCTCACGGGCGACCGCACGACCCTCGAAATCGCCGAGGCGGCCTGCCGCGAGATCCGCACCGGCCGCACCTACCTCAACGGCGGCGTGAGCGTCGGCGAGTCGTACCACGCCCCGCACGTGCTGCCCAACGGCGGGCGGGTGTGCGAAACCTGCGCGACGATGTCGTACTTCTTCCTCAACCTGGCGCTGCTCGAGCTCACGGGCGACGCGGTGTACGCCGACGTCATCGAGACGCTCACGTGGAACATGGTGACCGCGCCCCAAACGCACGACGGCAAGGGCTGGCGCTACAACACGCCGCCCAACGGCACGAAGCCCTTCGGCTACTTCACCGGGCCTGACTGCTGCAGCGCGAGCGGCCCTCGGCTGCTCACGCAGACGCCGACGGCCATCTACGGCGTCGGCGAGGGCGGCCTCTACGTGAACCAGTACGTCGAGAGCGTGGCGCACGTGACGGTGCCCGGCGGGCCCGAGGTCCTCGTCGAGCAGGCGACCGACTACCCGGCGGGCGAGCGCATCAGAATCATCCTGAAGCCGGCCGACCCGGCGACGTTCGCGGTCAACGTCCGGCTTCCCCGCTGGTGCCAGGCGCCTTCGATCAGGGCCGCCGGCAAACCCTTCGACGGCACACTCACGCCCGGCACCTATGTACGCCTGCACCGCACGTGGAAAGCCGGCGACACGATCGTTCTCACGCTTCCGATGCAGCCGCGCTGGATCGAGGGCACGCATTCAAATGAAGGCCTCACCGCGCTCGTGCGGGGGCCGGTCGTGTATTGCCTCGATACGATCTACAGCAACGAAAGCACACGCCTGGCGCTCGCGGGCATGGACCCGGCGCCCCAACTGAAGCTCATCCCCGGGCTCAAGGCCATCGTGCGCAGTGACCACCTCAAGGAAGTCGCCGCCCCCCACGGTGCCCTCGGCCCGTACTACGAATGCGAAGTGGTCCTCACGTCCGACCAGAAGCGCACGGCGACGCTCGTCCCCTTCGCCGGCGTTGGCCGATACCAGCGCCCGGGCAGCGACGAGGCGTTCCGCCCCGAGCCGCGCTACCCGTTCGCCGTCTGGATGCCCTACGAACGACAGGCCGACAGATCATGAAACGAACGCGTCTGACCCGACTCGTACCGGCCGCCCTCGCGGCCCTCATGCTTGCCGGGGCGTCATGCGGCCAAGGCAGGCCCGGTGACACGACCCGTGAGGACGACGCGCTCGTCGAGGAGACCGACGCCCTCGGCCACACCCTCCGCCTGGCCGCCTACCCCGAGCGCGTCGTCTCGACCGCGCCGAGCAACACCGAAATCGTCCTCCAGCTCGGCGGCCGTGACCGCCTCGTCGGCGTCACGCGCTTCTACGGCTATCCCGACCTCGTCAAGGGCATCCCGCGCGTCGGCGGCTATTACGACCCGAGCATCGAGACGATCCTGGCCCTCAAGCCCGACCTCGTCCTCGTCGCGCGCGGCATCTCCCAGGAAATTCTTACCAGGATGCGTGCGTTCGACCTGCCCGTCTTCTGTCTCGACACCCAGAACCTCGACGACCTGTACCGCGACATCGCCACCATCGGCCGCCTGCTCGGGACGCAAGAAGAAGCCGCCGCCCTCGTCGAAAAGCTCAAGGCCGCCATCGAGCGGGTCGCCGCCGTAACGCGCCCCCTCGCCGGGCCGCAGCGCCCCCGCGTCTTCTGGCTCGGCCAGGAAACACCGCTCCAAACCGCCGGCCCCGGCAACATGATCCACACCCTCTTCGAACTGGCCGGCGGCGCCAACGTCGCCGCCGACGCGACCCAACCGTGGCCCCCCTACTCGCTCGAGACACTGCTGGTCAAGGACCCGCAGGTCATCATCGCCGACCCCCAGATGCTCCCCAAGGGCGAAACCGCCTCGAACGACCTGCTCCGGCGCCTCCGCGCCGACCCAATCTGGTCAAAGATCTCCGCGGTCAAGAACGGCCGCGTCTACCTCGTGCGCACCGACCTCATCGGCCAGCCCACGCCCCGCGTCGTCGAGGGCCTTAACGTGCTGCTTCAACACTTCCACCCGGAGCTTGTTGACCACGACGACGCACCAGGGGACTGACGGCCCACACCGGCCGCGGGCAACACCAACCGCCCGACGACAAGGGAGACACCATGATCATCAGCAGAGCCAACATGCAGACGGTCGAGACCGACAACTGCCACGGCGGCACAGGAAAACTCACCTGCACGGAAATGCTCGCCCACTACGACAAGCGCGGCCCGGGCTTCACCTACCTGCACGACGACCTCCTCGCGCCCGGCGCCACCATCGGCGAGCACGACCACCACGGCAACGAGGAAGCGTACGTCGTCCTCGAAGGCCACGGCACCATCATCCTTGACGGCCAGCCGCACCCGATCGGCCCCGGCGAGATGGCCCTCACCCGCCACGGCCATTCCCACGGACTCATCAACGGGCCCGACGGCCCCATGCGCCTGCTCGTCGTGTGCACCAATCTCTAAGGAGACGGCCAACGTGAAACGAGTACTCATCATCGGCGCAGGCGGCATCGTGGCACGCCACGTCGAGGCCCTGCACAAAATCGAGACCGTCAAGATCACGGGCATCTGCGACATCGTGCGCGAGCGCGCCGAGACCCTCGGCCGAAAGCTCGGGGCCGCCGCCTCGACGGACCTCGACGACGCCCTCGACCGAAGCGCGCCCGACTACGTGCTCGTCTGCACGCCGCGCGAGGTCCGCCTGCCGCTCATCGAGCGGTGCGCCCGGGCCGGCCTTCCCGTGTTCATGGAAAAGCCGCCGTGCCACAACCTCACCACCGGCCGCCGGATCCAACACGTCATCGAGTCGGCCGGCCTCGTGCACGCCGTCGGCTTCAACCGCCGCTGGAACGACCCGCTCAACGAAGTGCTCCGCCGGATCGAGGGCCAAACGATCGCCCTCGTCACCATCCGCTTCCTCTCGCCCTTCGCCACGGACCCCGTCTACGACACCTACCCCGGACCCTATCT
The DNA here is from genome assembly GCA_964550015.1 of uncultured Verrucomicrobiota bacterium. Taxonomy (GTDB): domain Bacteria; phylum Auribacterota; class JABMQX01; order JAFGEW01; family JAFGEW01; genus CAZJXV01. The sequence continues at coordinate 3,305 of CAZJXV010000075.1, read as the reverse complement.
CGTCGAGCGCAGCGGCGGCCTCGTCGGCGACCAGGGCATCCATTACGTCGACGTCGCCCGCTACATCTGCCGCTCGGAAGTCCGCAGCATCACGGCCGTGGGATTCAACCACAACCTGCCCCGCTCCCAGCACGTCTCCACGTGCGACACAGCCTGCTGGACGCTCGAGATGGAAAGCGGCGCCGTCGTCAGCCACGCCCACACCTGGGCCGCCCCCGCCTGGGGGGCCTGGATCACCATCGTCACCAACCGAAGCTCTATCACGACCGATATGCTCGAGAACAACGCCACCGGCACCCTCGACGGCAAGCCGTTCGACTACGCCGGCACCGTCTCCGAGGCCGAGGCCCAGCACCGGGGCTTCCTCGAGGCGGTCGAGACCGGCGACATGACCGCCGTCCGGTCCCCCTACGCCGACGCCCTGAACTCGTTCCGCGTCGCCGCCGAAATCAACCAACTCATCTACGGCCGCACCGACGAGCTATCGTGAAATCCGGCCGCGCGCGCATTTCCGCCCTTGCCCCGGGAACCCTCACGGGCCATAGTAGTCTTATAAGGGGCACAAGCCCGGCCGCCGAGGGCCATGCGGGGTGATACGATGATCAAAACCTTCTGTGATGCGTGCGGCCGCGAGATCAAGCGCGACACCATCCACTACGAGCTCAAGATCGAAGTGAAGGCCGCCTACAACACCCTCGAGATCAACCTCGCCGACCTGCTCAAGGACCATACCGAGGAAATCGAGGCGCTCATCAACGAGATGGAGCACGCCGACCCCCGCACCCTGCAGGACGACGTCTACAAAACCTTCCACTTCCACCTGTGCCGCGCCTGCCAGCGCAGCTACCTCAAGACCCCCCTGCCCTCACGCAAGCCCGCCGGCCCCGGCGCACCCTTCCGCCGCATGCGCTCGCCGGAGTTCGACGACTAATCCCCGACCATGAAACGTGCCCGCCGGATCATCCGACGCCTCGTGTACATCACCCTCGGCTTCACCCTCCTGTGCCTCGGCGCGCTCCTGGTGCTCAACTACTACGTGCTGCCCCGCTACGGCGGCCCCTGGGTCCGCACCGCCATGGAGCGCTTCCTCGGCCGCACGGTCACCTTCGAACGGATCGACTGGAACGTGCTCAGGGGCGCCACCATCACCGGCCTTGTCGTCCAGCCGCGCGACGACGTCCAGAGCGACGCCCCTTTCATCGAGGCCCGGCACCTCGAAGTCCCCTTCAGGATCGCCTCCCTTGTCCCGTTCCGCGTGGACCTCCAGCCCGACCTCGACACCGCCACCGTGCGCCTCATCAAAAGCGCCGGCGGCCAGTGGAACGTCAACGACATCGTCGAGCGCCTCGCACGCAAGCCCCAAAAGGACCCGGCCCTGCGCCTGGGCCGGCTTGCCTTCACCCGGATGCGCATCATCATCGAGGACCGCTTCGCCGGCCTGCCCGTGCAGTCGCTCGAGCAGGTCGCCTGCGTGCTCACCGCGCCCCCGCACGCAACCAACCACCTCAAGCTCGCCGGCCGGTGGCCCGGCGCCGAGGGCCATGTGCTCCTCGACGCCACGTTCGGCCCCGACGTGCCCCCCCTCGCCAAGCTCGTCGTGGGCGGCCCCGTCATCGCCAAGCTCCAGCAGCTCCTCGCGCCCGAAGGCCCGCTGTTTGTGCACGGCATCCGGGGCGACGCCGCCATCACCCTCACGCGCACCGAGCAAGGCGCCCTCGCCGGCCGGGCGCAGCTCGACTTCGACCACGCCCGGCTCGAGGTCGAGGGCTTCCACATCGGCGGCGACATGCGGGGGCCGCTCCATTTCACCATCACCCCCGGCGACGAGCCTACGCTCACCCTGACCAACACCGTCGCCTTGACCGGCGGCCTCGTCACCTACGTCCCGCGCCCAAGCGCCGACGGCGATGGCGAGCGCATGGCCGCCGGCGTCCGCGACGTCGCCAAACCCCTGCCCGGCCCCGCCTCCGCCGGCAATGAACCAGCGCCGACGCCACAGCCGCAGATGACCTTCCAGGGCGACGGCACCGTCGGCCTGCTCCTCGCCGGCACCATCGGCGAGCGCCTCTCCATCACCGTCTCGTGCGCCCTCGGCGCCGCCACCATCTCGACACCCGCGCTGCACGCGCCGTTCGAGGCCATCGGCGGCCGCATCACCTACGACGGCACCGGCCTGAACTACCAGGACGCCGTCGGCCGACTCGCCGGCGCCGTCGTCACCGTCAACGGCAACATCGACGCCTTCGGCGAGCCCAACATCACCTTCGACGTCCAGGGCGAGCGCATCGGCGGAAACGCCCGCCTCAAGGTCCGCAACGTCGAGGGCCAACGCCTGCCCGCCTTCCAGGTCGACGGCGCAATCTGGGCCGACGCCACCCTCGCCGCCGTCCTCGTGCCGCCCAGGGTGGCCGACGTCCTCGACCGGCTCCAAGTCACCGGCATGCTCACCTTCGACGGCCGCGTCGCCCGCGTCGAGCCCGGCCTCGACAACGTGCGCGCCCGCGGCCACATCGGCGGCGCCGGCCTCGGCGTGCGCGGCTTTGGCTTCGAGGGCGTCAGCGGCACGTTCTATCTCGAGCGCGGCCTCATGAAGATCTACGACCTCGACGCCGCCCTCTACGACGGCCGCTTCGCCGGCGCGTGGGAGGCCGACTTTGCCGCCGAGGACAAACCGTTCAAGCTCGACGCGGCGCTTCGCGACGTCGAGATCGCCCGGCTCCCGCTGCTCACCCACGTCGAGGAACGGCAGTTGCACGGCCGGCTCGGATGCGAAGTCCACGTCAACGGTTGGCTCGACGACCTGTCAAAAAACTTCGGCAAGGGCACCTTCAAGCTCAGCGACGGCTACCTCTGGGAGTTCAAGGTGTTCACCGAGCTCTTCAACGTCCTCGCTCTCCGCATGCCCGGCCTCGTCAAGGTCACCTTCTCCCAGGCGCTCGGCGACTTCCGCGTCGAGGGCCTCGCGCTCAAGACCAACAACCTCTATTTCGAAAGCGCCCTCTTCCGCCTGCTCATGGACGGCACCGTGGACCTCCACGGCCACCTCGACGTCGTCGTGGACCCCTTGCTCGTCCGCGAGGCCGGCGGCCCGGTCCAGGACCTCGTCCGCCAGATCATCAACATCCCCGCCAACCTCATCCCCCGCGCCCTCATCAAAGGCACCGTCAAAGACCCGGTGGTAAAGCCCTACCTCCGCCCCCGCCTCCCGATCCTCAAAGAAATCCTCCGCTAAGTCTGACGCCCCACAAGGTCAATCCCTACCCCGAAGGGGTTCCATAACAACAGCCCAGGGCAACGCCCTGGGT
>CAZJXV010000074.1:0-16251 GCA_964550015.1 uncultured Verrucomicrobiota bacterium | reverse complement strand
CGTTGGGGTCGTACTTGATGGCGAAGGTATAGGCGTTGACGGCCTGCGTGGGTTCCTCTTTGCCGAGGTAGGCCTCGGCGAGGTACTCGTACGTTCTCGATGCGTTCTTGTCCTTCTTGACCGAGGCCTTCAGGTCGGCGATGGCCCCGTCGTACTCCTCGATGTCAATCTTGAGCGAGCCGCGCCGGCGCAGGCGCTCGGCGGCCTTGGGGCTCTTGGGCTCGAGGTCCATGAGCTTGTCGTAGTCGGCGATGGCCCGGCGCGCGTACTTCTCTTTCTCGGTTGTCCTGTGAAGGTCTTCGAACATCTCGGCGCGTCGCTCGTAGGCCTCGGCCAGCGTGTCGTCGAGCTCGATGGCCTTGTTGAGGTCCTTGATCGTCTTGCCCTTATCGAGGAAGCTGCCTCTGGCGCGCTCGAGGTACTCCTCGGCGGTCTCGGGCTCCTTGGCGTCATCGCCTTTGTTCTTCTTGCCGCAGGAAACCGCGACCGCCGCGGCCAGCAGCACCACGATCAGTAATCTCGCGAGCGGTGTCACCGTGAAGTCCTCCTCGTTCCTCACTCTGTGCCCGGCGCGCCTGATGCGGATGAAAACGCTTGCGATGGAAGCGTCACGCACGCACACAGTATATATGATACATGATCAGGCCCGGCGGTTCAAGCCCTTTGTCGCCTTTTCCGGGCCGGGGAGGCGGCCCAGGGGCTCGACACCGGCCCATCCCTGGAGTATCATCGGCGTGTTGGGCTTACGCGGAAGGAGGCCCGGGATGCGACGAATCGCTGCGACTGTAGTCCTCATACTGTTTGCCGTCGCGCCCGCGTGTGTCGCAAGCCTCGTCAGGAACGATGCCTACGACGGGCCCCGCACGACGATCACGATGGCGATCTGGCAGGTGGACCACGAGCCGGTCTTCGCCAGGGTCGCCGAGGCGTTCGTCCAGAAGAATCCGGAGATCGCCGTCGAGATCAAGGCGCTCGGCTGGGGCAACTACTGGACGTACCTGACGAACTCGGCCGCCGCGCGCGAGGCGCCGGACGTGTTCGAGATCAGCACGGACGCGGGCCGGCACGCGAGCTGGTTCGCCAAGGGCGCCTGCCTCGACGTCACCGACCTCATCGAGCGGGACGGCGTGGACCTCGACGCCCACATCCCCGTCGCGCGCGACGCGGTGACGTACAAGGGCCGGCGCTACGGGCTGCCCTACGGCGTCTGCGTCCGGGTGCTTATGTACAACAAGGACCTCTTCGACGAAGCCCGGCTCCCCTACCCCGACGCGGTCGAGCCGATGACGTGGGCCGAGTTCCGCGCGCTCGGCCGGAAGCTGACGAAACGCGACCGGCGCGGCGAGACGGTGCAGTATGGGCTGTCATGGAGCTGGTCGAGTTTCGCGTGCTGCGTCCAGGGCGCGGGCGGGCGGCTCGTGGACGACTACGTGCAGCCGACACGCTTCACGGCCGACACACCGGAGGTGGCCGACGGCATCCGCTTCTTCATGGAGCTGATGACCGTGGACCGCATCGCGCCGCTCATGACGCAGCAGGCGGCGCTCGGGTTCGACCAGCCGGACTTCGCGCTGCTGAGCGGCAAGGTGGCGATGATGATCAGCGGCTACCACGCGCTGCCGAGGCTGGCGGCCAAGGAGGGGCTGCGTTTCGGTCTCGCGCCGCTGCCCGTCGGCAAGGAGCGCAGCCAGGAGGTGCTGACGAACCTCTTCTGCGTCTCGGCCTACTCGAAGAAGCAGGACGCGGCCTGGTCTTTTTTGAAGTTTCTCACATCCGAAACGGGCCAGACGATTTTGATCCGCAATGGCTCGTCGGACGTGCCGACGCACAGGGCCGTGCTCGAGTCGCCCGCGTTCCTCGACGATCCGTGGGGCATCGGCCAGATGGAGGTTTTTGCGCGCGATCTCGGCCCGTTCGCCCTCGGCCCGCCGGCCATCCCGACGGACAAGTTCGCCAGGAAACTCGACGGCGTCAAGAACAAGCTCTTCCAGGGCAAGTTCACGCCGGAACAGGCGGCCGCGCGCATCCAGCGCGACGGCGAACGCATCCTCGTCCAGCTCGAGAAACGCGAGGTCCCATTCGCGACGAAGGTCATCGTCCCGCTTGTCCTCGTCGCCGTGCTGGCGGGCGGCGTGGCGCTGGCCATCGTGCTCTCGCGGCGGGGCGAGCGGGTAGCACGCCAGGAAACTCGCGCGTCGGACAACCGGTGGGGCTACTTCATGGCTTTGCCGTGGATTATCGGCTTCGTGCTGTTCGTGCTCGGGCCGATCGTGGCCGCGCTACTGCTGAGCTTCACGGACTGGGGCCTGTTCAGTTCACCGAGCTGGGTCGGGGCCGACAACTACGCGCAGATCGTCACGCGCGACGCGGACTTCGCGACCAGCTTCGGCGTGACGGTCGCGTACGTGGCGGGGGCGCTGGCGATCCAGGTGGTCGGCGCGCTCGCGGCCGCCGTGCTGCTCGACCGCCGGCTCTACGGCCGCGGCGCGTTCCGCACGATCTTCTACCTGCCCGTCCTGTTGAGCGGCGTGGCGATGTCGTTCCTCTGGGCGTGGATGTATAACGCGAAATACGGCCTCATCAACAGCGCGCTCGCCGAGCTTCCAAGAATCGCATTGATGATCCCAGCGGTGATTGGCTCATACTTGGTGGCACGGCTTGTCCATCGATTCCTGCACGGGCAATCCGATTTCCCCGACGCGTGCCACGTACCGGTGATCGTGATCGGGCTCGCCCTGCCGTTTCTATCCCTTCGGGCCGCCCTGCAGCTTGCCGTTCTGGTCCCGGCGGCATATGCCGTAACGGTGCTCCTCGATCGCCTCGTCTACCGTCGGGCCGCAAACCGGTCCATTTCCTACATGCCTGGTATCACCATGGCATTGGTTTTTCTTGTGCCGCTGGTTTTGTACCCGCAATGGCTGGTGAAGTCGGCAAGGCTCGTTCCCGACCTCGGTGTCCCTGGGATCGGTGGCCCGAACTGGCTGTTCAGCGACTTCTGGGCGTGGGCGGCGCTGGCGCTGATGAACTGCGCCTATATCGGCGGCAACATGCTCATCTACCTCGCCGCGCTCCAGGGCGTGCCGCAGCACCTCTACGACGCCTCGGCCATTGACGGCGCGGGCCCGTGGCGCACGTTCAGGCACGTGACGCTGCCGCAGATCACGCCCGCGATCCTGTTTACCGTCGTCATCGGCACCATCTACGGCTTCCAGGTCTTCACCGAGCCGTTCGTCATGACCGGCGGCGTGCCCGACACGACCAATTTCCTCGTCGTGTACCTCTACAACGTCGCCTTCGCCGACCAGGAGATGGGCTACGCCTCCGCGCTGGCTGTCATCCTCTTCGCCGTCATCTTCATCATCGCCTACGCCCAGATCCGCACCTCCCGGCGGTGGGTCTATTATGAAATAGGAACGCGCTGATGTTTCGGAAGCCTTCTACAAACCGGCAATGCGCGCGCTGCTATGAAATATGTATTGCCACGGGCTTCAGCCGGTGGTCGGGGAGGTGCGAAGCGAAACCCCAGCCCGCTTCAGCGGGCTTCTCGAGAGTTCGGCTTCAGCCGAAAAATGCGTGAACGCAACTGTCGAGAAGCCGACTGAAGTCGGCTAAACAGGAGCTAGGTCTGGACCTCGAAACCACCGGCTGAAGCCGGTGGCAACATGAATTGGCAGCTGAAGCCGGGAGCTCCTGAAGGGAGTCCGAGACATGGGGACTGGTATCGTCGTTATCCTACTAATGCTCGTGGTGGGGACTCCTCGGCCCATGGAGCCGCTTCACGAGCCGGAGCTGTGGCCCTTCTTCACCATCTCCGCAATGCAGCCGCCTACCAGGGAAAGCGATGGGTACCGAGGTCCTGTGCGCTCCGTCTTTGTCTCGGAGGCCCTGCTGCACGTGAAGGCTGGAAAGGAGGTCGAAGGCGTTCGCGAGCCGCGCGGGTACAAGTTCTATGCCGGGAACGGCGCCCTGATGAAGCTCGGCTGGTACGACCCCTCCAGATCCAGCATCGATGCCTGGACCCTCACTTACGGCACGAGAGGCAACTTGCTCAGGGCGGTCAGTCGCGACGCTGATGGCGAGATCAGAATGCGGAAGTGGTTCACCTATGACAAAGCAGGGCGGCTCTTGAGGAGCGAGGCCTCTACATGGCCAGAGAGGACCGTGCATCACACGTATGATCAGAGAGGACGTTGGACAGGCTGCACGATCCGTGAGGACGGCCGGGTCGTTTCTACGTTCCGGCGCAAGTACAGCAAGAGCGGCGTTCTCCTGAAGGAAATCAATGAATCGGACAACGGGAAGAAAGTGACAGTCTACACTCGGGAAGGTGTTCTGAGAAAGGAGACCGTATACGACGCGGCCGGTAGGCGGAACATCGTCAAGTCATTCGACAAGAAAGGCCGGAAAGTCAAAGAGACCTGGTACTTCCCAGACGGCGATGTCGAACTCGCGGAGCGTTGGACATACAGTGAGGACGGAAGAAAAGAAGAAAAGGCCGTCTTGGATGGCCGCGGTCAGCTGTCGCACAGGGCGGTCTTCGTGCTTGATGAGAGTGCCAAAGAGATTGACAGGAAGCTATACGACCAGGACGGCAAGCTCGAGTACCACAGGACTTGGACACGCGACGAGCATGGCAACATCACGAAGGACACGTGGTGGGACGCTTACGGTCACCATTGCTGGTGGACATATGAGTACGCGTACGACGCCTACGGCAACTGGACCATGAGGAAGGAGCCGTACAAGGGCGTGGTGTACCGCAGCTTCTCTTACTACCCTGAGAATGAAACCGACGAGAGCCAGCAGTGATGAGGGCAGCCGCAAGAAGAGCAAGGTTTGGGCCACACGTCATTGCCGTGGTGTGGGCGGTGGCGTTTCTGCTGCCGTTTGCATTCATGCTGCTGTCATCGCTCAAGGGGTTCGACGAGCTGTTCGAGCATCAAGCCTTTCCCGACAAGCCGCAGTGGCGGAACTACGCCGACATCTTCCGCAAGCTGCCGTTCGCCGCGTACTTCGCCAACACGTTCGCCATCTGCATCGTGGCGACGGCGGGCCAGCTCGTGGCGTCGTCCATGGCCGGGTACGCCTTTGCGCGCGTGCCGTTCAAGGGGCGCGAGACGTTGTTCCTCGTCGTGCTGGCGACGATGATGATCCCGTACCAGGTGACGATGATCCCGCTGTTTTTGGGCTTCAAGGGCGTCGGGCTGGTGAACCCGTCGAAAGCCGTGTGGGGTCTGGCGCCGATCGTGTTGCCGCAGCTTTTCGCGACCGGGTTCAACCTTTTTCTTTTCCGCCAGTTCTTCCGGACGATCCCGTACGAGCTCGACGAGGCGGCGTTCATTGACGGCGCGAGCCGCTGGACCATCTACCGCCGCATCATCCTGCCGCTCTCCAAGCCGGTGCTGATCGTGGTGGGGCTGTTCACGTTCTTCTGGAACTGGAAGGACCTGATGGGGCCGCTGATTTATCTGAACGACAAGACGAACACGACCGTGGCGCTCGGCCTCACCTACCTCAAGGACCCGCAGCACATAGACTGGCACCTGATCATGGCGGCGTCGGCCGTGTCGCTCGTGCCGGTGGTGGCGCTGTTCTTCCTCGGCCAGCGCCACCTCGTCAAGGGCATCACGCTCACCGGCCTGAAGGGATAGGGGGCCACGGCTCCCACAGATTGACACAGATCAGGAAGGAAAAGCCTCTGGGCATCTGCGGAATCGGTGGTTCCGCGGTGGCCCGGCCTCTTGCCCCACACACTGAGGCAAGCGATGTGTGCTCCGGTTCGCTGTCGGGAGCAAAGGACATGAACATGGGAGCAAAGCGCTTGCAGCCACGCCCTGGATGTGCTAGTTTCATACATGATATTCCGATAATGGAGGAAGATCATGGCTCGAACTAAAAAGCGAGGCGGCCTCTCAAGCGAAGTTGCCAACGCTCTTAGTTTGCTCTCTTCCAGTGGGTTATCACTTTTCACTCTGAGGGATTTCGCTTCCGCTATTGGCTCAGGGAGCCAGAGACCATCAAAGCTCCTGCACGAGCTCCAAAGGTCGGGCTGGGTCGCGCGGGTTGCCCGCGAAAAATACTTGGTGGTGCCTCTTGAGGCGGGACCGGATTCGGTTTGGACGGAGGACGCTCTCGTGGTGGTCGGCCATCTGGCCGAGCCAAGTGCCATCGCATACTGGACAGCATGCCACTACTGGAACTGGACGGAACAACCCCCGAGGACAGTCTTTGCCCAAACGACCCGGCGCGTGTGGCGCAGCGCGGGCCAGGCGCTGGGCGTCGCTTACAGGCTCGTCCGTGTCACCCCCCGCAAGTTCTTCGGCGTCGTGCAGCGGACATCGAGCCGGGGAGCATTCCCGATAACAGACCGTGAGAAGACACTCGTGGACGCGCTCGACCGTCCCGACCTGTGTGGCGGTATCCGTCAGGTGGCCGAGATGCTGCCGGTGGCAGAGCCTGTCTCCTGGGACACAGTTGACCGGTACCTCGACAAGACAGGGTCGGGGGCAATCTACAAGCGGCTGGGTCTTCTGGTCGAGACCTTGGGAAGCAGACTGACCGTGTCCAGGCGCACGCGTCGCCTCGAGGCGTGGCGTTCGAAGCTGACAGGTGGAATCGCGCCCCTTGAGCCTGCGGGCGCGGCAGCGGGCCCGGTCAACGGCCGCTGGCGAGTACGACTGAACGTTGGCGGCGTGATCCCGGAGGTGGCGGCAAGGTGATTGACGAGGCCGAACTGCGCCGACAAGCAGCCGCATCCGGTGTGGGTCTCGCGATTGCGGATCTCGACTATGGGCTCGGATGCCTCCTCGCGTCTCTGTTCAGGCATCCACAGTCAGGCACGCTTCGCTTCAAAGGCGGGACGTGCCTGCGCAAGTGCTACCACGCTGACTATCGCTTCTCGGTGGATCTTGACTTCACGCTCGCAGGGCAACTGGACCGGCGTGCTCTCCGGCGACTCCTCGAACAGGTCGTGGGCGCAGCAACGGACGAATGGGAGATGGACTTCGGCGCCGGGCCACTCAAGATGGAGACGGTTGACGATGACTACGGCAGGGAATCGCACAGCGCGCGTCTGTACTACCGAGGTCCTTTGCGCATGCGCGGCGACCCACGCGCCGTGCGAATCGACGTGACGACGGTGGAGACACTCGCTTTTGCCCCCGCGGTTCGTCCGATCATCCATCCCTATTCTGATCGCGGCCTTCTTGCTGATGTGCGTGTGCCATGCTACACCCCGCTCGAGATGGCGGCTGAGAAGGTGCGGGCGCTCTGCGGGCAGCGCAAGTACGCCATCTCCCGAGACGTATATGATCTCGATCAGCTCTCAAGGCGACACAACCTGGACATGGGGGAACTGGCGTCTGCGCTCCCGGCCAAGTTCAGGGCAAAGGGCCTCGACATTGGAGGGCTCGACGTTGGGAAACTCCACGCGCGAGAACAAGACTTCCGCCAAGATTGGAGCCGCAACCTTGTGCACCTCATAGGTCCTGCACCCGGCACCAGCTTTGACGAGGCCTGGCGCAACTCCACGTCTCTGCTTCAGCTCCTGGCGCGAACGCTAAGAAGCCCCGGCCCTTCCGACGATTGTGAGGGCATCGTCAGATCGTGACCGGCGGATTCGTTGTCGCACGCGCGGCCAGCTGCCGGGCCTGAAGGGACAGAACGCCTCAGATTTCACAGATGAGCACGGATCAGCTCTGCGAAATGTGCGGCCTTTTTTCTTGACACGAGGAGCACGAGGTGCTAGCACGTCGTTGACATAAGGACCGCAGGTGCCAGGGAAGGCGGTGAGAAGCCGCCGCGGGGGCGCCGCTGTAAGCGGGGACGAACGGCCCACGGTTGCCACTGGTCGCCAAAGGGCGGCCGGGAAGGCGGGCCAAGTAGGATGATCCGCGAGCCAGAAGACCTGCCTGCGGACGCGTAACCCTGACTTCTTCGCAACCGGGAAGGAAGCGGACCGTGTCGAGCGACCCATCCGAGAACCAGGCCGAGGGACAGCTCTGTCCCGACGCGGCATTGCCTACACGGCATTCCGGTCGAGTCCCGATCCCGTCTTCCTCTCGTCGAGTGCGGAGCTGATCCGGCGTTGCGCGGGAGTTTTCGGGACGCGTGAACGCTCGCTTCACGACGACAGGAAGGGGAAAAGGATGAGGTTCGTCCGGACGACTGCGTTGGCAGTCTGCATCGTGCTCGGCGCCGCGTCGGCGGCTCGGGCGCAGTTCACGTTCGATGACATCGAGTACTGGGTCGGCGAGGGCGACAACCAGGCCGCACTCGTCATTGACTGGGTCTCCGGCAACGATCCGCTGTGCCTGGCCTGGGGCTACCGCTGGGACGGCGTGGCGACCGGCGAGGACATGCTCATGGCCATCGCCGGCGTCGGCGACGTGCGAAGCGAAAACAACGGGCCCGTCGTCGGCAGCGTTGACGGCGATGACGCGCGGCTCGGCGCGCAGGTCACCGTCTACGACGACTTCGGCAACAGCGTGTTCGGCCTCGGCTACGACGTGGACGACGACGGCGGCTTCGTCTACGTCAACGGCCCGAACGAGACCGGCCACGCGGCCGACGCCGACGACAACTACCACGAAGGGTTCATGGGCGGCTACTGGAGCTACTGGCTCGGCGCCGGCAACCCGTACCAAGACGGCTCCTGGGAGGCCGCGATGGTCGGCATGGGCGACCGGACGCTCGCCACCGGCGATTGGGACGGCTGGAGCTTTGCCGCCGGCGGCTGGGGCACGGAGACGGCGCCCGCCGAGCCCGTCGCAGCGGTGCCGGTCCCCGAGCCGGCCATGATCCTCGCGGCGTTTGGTGTGCTCTTCGCGGCGTTGCGGCGTCGGAAAAGGTAACGACGGAGAGTACGGCTCCCCGCTCCGTCGCCGGGGCGGGGAGCCGGGAACGCATGAAACGGCACGGTTTCACTCTGATCGAGCTGCTCGTGGTGATCGCGATCATCGCGGTCCTCGCGGGGCTGTTGCTGCCCGTGCTCCACAGCACGCGCGCCAGGGCCCGCCAGGCGGAGTGTACGTCGAACGTGCGCCAGCTCGCGGTCGCCTCGCTCACCTACACGAACGACGCCGACGGGTTCTTCATGCCGTGCGCCACCTGGGCGCAGTCACCGGCGGTGTACTGGTGGGGCACGAACGAGACGGGCATCGACTACGAAGCGGGTTTCATCTACCCGTACCTCGAGTTCAAGCCCAACGTGCACGACAGCGTGTTCGATTGCCCCGCGCAGCGCTGGGGCAGCTACCACCCGCAGGGCCCCGGCGAGGAGCCCACCTCGACCTACGGCTACAACGGCTATTACCTGTGCCCCGAGGCGACGCCCGGCTGGGCCACGAGCATCGGCCATCGGCCGTGGCAGCGCGCGGGCAGCGTGCTGCAACCCGCCGGCGTCATGATGTTCGCCGACACGCTGCTGGTGTGGAGCAGCACGAGCGTATCGAACAACGCGCTGCTCGACCCGCCGTACCTCTACTGGGGCGGCGCCTGGCACGAGAACGGCTGGCCCACGACGTGCTTCCGCCACGGCGAGCGTACCGTCGCGGCGTTCGTTGACGGGCACGTGACCGCGCACGGCCTCGAAGGCGGCGAGTACACGTCGCCGAAGTTCGTTGTCGGCTCGGTGGGCACGCACAACGACCCGCACTACGTGCCCGACTGGCGCGAGTGGGGCAGCACCTCGTCGCATTGAGCCCCGCCGAGGACCGGCTCACCCAATTCCGAAAAAACAGGGACAGGAGGCCGTTGAAAAAGCCCCCTGCTGGTCTGTGCCCCGAAGGGGCTGCATAGACAAGCCCAGGGTCAGCTTCGACCCGAGCCTGCCCTGAGCTTGTCGAAGGGCTCGTCGAGGGTCGAAGCGCCACCCTGGGGCAACAGGCAATACCCATCGTGTGAGTACCCTGAAGGGGTTCCATAGACGCGGTGATGAAGTCGGACCTCCATCCCAGATGAGGTTTCTATGCAACCCCTTCAGGGCATTGTCTCTGCGCTCGCTTCTCACCCAGGGCGGCGCTTCGCCCCTCGACAAGCTCGGGGCCGACGCTTGCCCTGGGCTGACCTATTCTGCCCTTTCAGGGCAAGGACAGGCTCGTCGAGACTGCGGGTTTTTCAACAAACCCACGGTCACCTCTTCTTGTCCTCTATGGTCGCAGTGAATACGTCCAGCGTCCGGAGAAAAACAGGTGCCTGTCCCTATTTTTTCGGCGGCTACTCGATGCCGAGCTGCTGCATGCGGTAGCGCAGGATGCGGCGCGTGGTGCCGAGGATCTCCGAGGCGCGCGTCTGCACGCCGCCGGCCCGCCTGAGCGCATCCACGATGATGCGCCGCTCGAGGTCGTTGACCGCTTCCTTGAGCGTCTTCTTGCCGATGAAGTCGGTGGCCGAGAGCGCACGGGCGGCCGTGGCGCCGATCTCGTCGGGCAGGTGGTGACGTTCGATGGTGCGCGCGTCGGAGTGCAGGATGAGGATGCGCTCGATGAAGTTCCGGAGCTCTCGCACGTTGCCCGGCCAGGGGTAGGTTTCGAGCTCCTCGATGACGCCGGCGTCAATTCGCTCGGTGGCGGCGCTCAGCTCGACGCGGAGCTCGGCGAGGAACGCCTCCGCGAGCAGCTTGATGTCCTGGAACCGTTCGCGCAGCGGCGGGATGGTGACGACGGTCCCTTGCACGACCTGGTACAGGGCGGGATCCATCGTGCTCTCGACGGGCGCCTTCATCGCCGGGGGCGGCACGGTGACCGCGCAGCGCACCCCGGCGTCCTCCAACGCTTCGATAAGACGCGCGAGCACCGCCTGGTGCGCCGGCTCGAGCCGGTGCGCGTCCTTGAACAGCGCGAAGCCGTGCTGCGGCAGACCCAGCGTGGCCGGCTCGACAGACGGCTCCAAGCCCCCCTCGCCGGGCGCAAGCGCCCGGAACGCCTGCTGGCGCGCGAGGTCGGGACAGCGAATGACCGTGAACGGCAGCGCTTCGTTGCCGATGCAGTGAAGCACGACGCGCGCGAAGAGCTCCTTGCCCGTGCCGCGCTCGCCGACGATCAGGAACGGCTTGCCTTCGCGGGCGATATCATGCGCGCGGCGGCGCAGCCCCAGGATCGCGGGCGACACGCCGATCAAGCTCGCCTCGCACGGCTCGCCCGTCGCCTCGCGCAGCACGCGCAGCTCGCGCTTGAGGGTGCGCAGCTCGATGGCGCGATCGACCACCAGCGCCAGCTCGCGTGCGATGAACGGCTTGCCCACGTAGTCGAACGCGCCCAGGTTAATGGCCTCGATCATCGTCTCGATGGACTGCAGCGCCGAGAGCACGATGACCTCGACCGACGCGAACTCGTCCCGGACCCGGCGCAGGACTTCCATGCCGTGCATGCCGGGCATGACCATGTCGAGCAGCATCACCTCGATCTGCTTGTCGGTACGCAGCGCCTCGATCGCCGATGGGCCGTCGGGCGCCAGGACGATCCTGTAATCGCGCTCGAGCACGGTCTTGAGCGCGTTGCGGACGGCCGGCTCGTCGTCAACCACTAACACGCTGTGCGCTTGCCCGTTCATGATCATTCCTCAAGCCGGACTTCAGCGCGCCGACGGCAGCAGCAGGCGGACCTGCGTGCCCGCGCCCGACGCGCTCGTAACCTCCATGCGGCCCCGGTGCTCCCGGACAATCCTCGCCACGATGGCCAGGCCCAGGCCCAGGCCGCGGACCGTCTCCGAAAAAAACGGCTGGACCACTTTGCCAAGCGTCTCGCGCGGGATGCCTCGGCCGGTATCCGCGATCTCGACCGCCACCAACGCCGGGCCGCCCCGCTCGCCCCCGGCGAAATCCAGCACCAGGCGGTCATCGGCGCTCACGGCCACCGGCGCCCCGACCAGGCGGGTCCTCACGGTGAGCTGCCCGCCCTCATCCATGGCATCGAGCGCGTTCTCGATGATGTTGCGCAGCGCCAGGCCGAGCTGCTCGGGATCGGCCAGGACGAGGGGGACCTCCTCGAGGTCCCGTTCAAGCCGCACGCCGCCCTCGCCCAGCCGTGCACGGCAGGCGTCCAGCGCCGCCTCGATCAGCGCGCGCACGTCCGTCGGGACCGGTTCGGACCCGTGGACGGACGAGTAGAGCACGAGCCGGTCGGCGACCTCGTTGATCCGGTCGGCCTCGGCGTCCACCACGTCGAGAAAGCTCTTGCGGAACTCGTCGTCGCCGTACCGCTCCGGCAGGAGTTGGGTGAACGTCTTGATGGAGACGAGCGGGTTCTTGATCTTGTGCGCCATACGCCCCGCGAGCTGCGACCAGAACTCCATCTCCTCGGCGCGCTCGGCGGGCGCCCCTTCCGCAGCCGGCTCGCCGGCCTCGTTGAGCACGAGCACCACGCCGGCCGGCCCGCCCTCGCCCTCCGGCCCGTCCTCGCCCGCGATCGGAGCGGCACTCACCACCAGGCGCCGACCGGTTGCCTCGTGGGTGATCTCGCGCCCGCCGAGCCGCTCGCGCGCCTGCAGGCCGTCGTGTGCCGCCTGCGACAGCGCCGGCCCGAGCACGCGTAGGCCGTCGCCAAGCGGCGACCTGTCGAGACCGAGCGCGTCGGCGGCCGCACGGTTGCAGGCGGTGATCGTGCCCTCGGCATCGGCCGCGACGACGCCGATGTCCAGGCCCGCCACGATGCGCTCGGCGCACAGCTTCTCGAAGGCCAGCGCCTGCCTCGTGCGGGCGTTCTCGATGGCCGCCGCCGCCATGCTCGCCACCAGCGCAAGCCACTCGATCTCGGCCGCCGAGGTCGCGCGGCCGCTGATCTTGCGCCCCAGTGAGATGAAGCCGACAAGACTGCCCCGGCATAGCAGCGGCGCGGCGATCTCGGCCCGGAGCAGCTCCAGCTCGCGGGCGACCGTCATGGCCTCGTCCTCATCCAGCGTGCGCGCTGCGTCATCGCGGCGCAGGACGACGCCGTTCGCCGCCAGCCACCCGGCGATCCCCCGGCCGTGGCAGAACGCGGTCGCGGCGAGGGCGCCTTCATCCAGGCCGTAGGCCGCCGAAGGCGCGAAACGCCGCGAGCCGTGGTCCCAGAGCAGCACGGCCACCGCGCCGACGCCGAACTCCTCGGCCAGCACGTCGGCCAGGGCCGCCGCCAGGGCGGGAACGCGCGCCTCGCGGGCAAACACCCTCGCGCACCGCCGGAAGAGCGAGAACTCGCCGTGCCGATCGGCCGGGGCCGCCTCCGCCGGGGGCGGGCCGGCGGGAGAGACGGTCGGTTGTCTCGGGCGCGCCCGGCCGGTCAGGTAGCTGATCCGGCGGCGGAGCTCGGCGCGCTCGAGGGCGCGCTCGACCACAAACTGCACCTGCTCGGCTTCGAAGGGCTTGGTCAGGTAGGCGAAGAGGTTCAGAGACCGGTCCCCGGGAAGGCCGTTGAGCTTGGCGCTCAGGGTCAACGCGATCAGGGCCGGACCGGGGTGCTCGCGGGCGATGGCACGCAGTGCCTCGGGGCCTTCGCAGTCGCGCAGGGTCGTGTCCACAATGACCACATCGGCCGGCCGGCGTGCCAGCAGGTCGGGAACATCCGCGAGACGTTCTCCGTGCTCAACGGAAGCGCGTTCGCCCAGGATAGAGCGAATTGCCTCGTATACGGCCGTACTCCCCGAGAGCACAAGGACAGAGTTCATTCGCGCTCCAAGAGTTGAATGAGAATCCCCAGGCGCAGTGCTCACGCTTCGAGCGGCTCCTAGTATGGCATCTTTCGAACAGAAAATCAAGCGTGAAACGCTGAACGCTCCACATTTTTCACCGAGGACGCGAGCGGCAGCGTCAGCGTCACGCAAGTGCCTCGGCCGGGCTCGCTTTCGATCTCGATCGAGCCGCCGTGCTCGTCCATGACGTTGCGCGCCAGCGACAGGCCCAGGCCGAACCCCCGTTCCTTCGTCGTGAAGAACGGGTCGAACACGCTGGCCAGGTCCTCCCCGGCGATGCCGCAGCCCGTGTCCTCGACGATCATTCGACACGCCGTCGGCACCGAGCTGGCCTCCTCGGTCTGCGTCGAGCCCGCGATACGCAGCCGGCCGCCGGCCGGCATCGCCTGGACGGCGTTCGTCACGACGTTCCGCACCACCTGCTTGACCCGGTCGCAGTCCACGAGCACCGGCGGCGAGCCAGGCGCGAAGTCTGTCTCCACGGCGATCTGCTGCGCCTGGATCTCAGGCGCAAGCAGCTCGAGGACCTCCGCGGCGAGGACCTCCAGGTCAACGGGCCGGCGGACGGACGCGGACGGCCCCGCCACGTTCAGCAGCCGGTCGATGATCCGGCTGATCGCATCAACTTCGCGGCGGGCGATCTGGGCGAACTTAAGCTGAAACTGCTGATCGTTGAGCCGCTCCGGCAGCAGTTGCGAAAAAGTCTTGATGGAGACGAGCGGATTGCGAATCTCATGCGCCATCTCAGCCGCGAGCGTGCCGACCGACGCGAGCTGCCTGGCACGACGCAGCTCGGACTCGAGCGCGCGGCGCTCGCTCAGGTCTTCGATCAAAAGCAGGTGCCCGGGCGCGTCCAGCGGCCCGCGCACGACGGCGGTCCTGACCCGCACGGGCACCTCGCCGCGCCCCGCCACGTCGAACACCATCTCCCGGGCCGCGTCCTGGTGCGTGCCGGCGGTCTCCGGTCCAAGCAGGCCGGCCATCGCCGGCCCGAACGCCTTGACGGGCCGGCCCTCGGGCGACCGCTCCAGCGCGAGGATCCGGCGTGCGGCACGATTGCAGGCGACGATCGTGCCCGACTCGTCGGCGGCGAGGACGCCGAGCGTGAGCTGTTCGAGCAGCACGTCGGCGCGGAACTTGTCCTGGAGCGCGAGGGCGTGCACCCGCGCGTTCTCGATGACCGCCGCCATCACCTCGGCCTCGAGCATCGCGCGCTCGATCGCCGCCTCGTCGTAGCCGTCCTCGTCCAGACACTCCCCGAAGACCGCCATGCCGAGCACCCGGCCGCGCGACGCCAGCGGGACGGCGAGCTCGGCGCCCAGCGTCTCGAGGTCGCGGAGCACGCCGGCATCGCGGCGGCGGTTGCCGGCCGCCAGCGCCGCACGCAGGATGGGCCGCGGCCGCTTTCTGGCAGCCGCGAGCAGCGGGGCGTCAGACGGCAGCGTCGTGAGCGCCTCGAACAGGCCGCGCTCGATCGTGGAGTACGCTATCTTGAACGACGCGTCGGCGGAGTCGGCGAGCAAGATGCCGCCGACGCGGGCGCGAACCACGCCCGTGAGCCGCTCAACGATGAAGTGCTGCAGTTCGGTCAGGCCCGTCATCTCGGCAAGCTGCACGAGCCAGCGCCAGTCCCCGGGGCTCGACCCGTGCGCAGGCCCGATCGAGGAGGCGCTGCGGCCCGAAGGCGCCTGCGCCCGGAGCAGGCCCGCGCCCGCGCGCGCGCGCACGGCAACCAACAGGGCAACGACGACGAGGGCCGCGCCCAGCATCGAGGCCACGAAGGGCGGCGCCCCGAGCCAGTGCGCCAGAAGGAACTGCTCGAACAGGCTGACGCCCAGGACAAGAAGGACGGCAGCGCAGATGCGCACGAGCAGACGGAGGGACCGGGTCAGCTCGACCGACCGGCGCTCGAAGATGAAGACGGCACACGAGGCGGCGAGGACGCACCCGGCGACAGCGATACCAAGGCCCGCGCTCATGCCGAGCACCTCCGGCCCGAGCGCCGCCGGCTCAGTCATGCTTGTCGGCAGATCCAACGCTCCTCCGCCAACACTGCCGCGACCCTGATGGGCCCTGCACCGGCGCCCGCCGCCGCAGTGGTGTCATCGAGGAGCTGAGGCCTGTCCGGCCGTCCCCCTGCTCTGGGGACATTCTCCTGAAAAAGCCGAAATCGTGTCAAGGGATTTTACGCAAGTTTCTGGGCGCCTATTTTTTGGGGTTGACTCCCGGCCGCCGGCCCCGGTAGAAACAGGCCGTGCCGTCGGAGAAGAGGCCCATTTATGGATCCCGAAGACGCACAGCCCGCGGCAGAGCCGGCCGGGGAAGTGTCACCGCCGGTTCCGCGTCCCCCCGACGAGAGGCGGCCCAAGGTCCTCATCATTGATGATGAGCCGGGCCCGCGTGAGTCAATCCGCCTATCGCTCGAAACCCTGTACGATTGCCTGACCGTGACCGACGGCTACCAGGGACTCGAGGCGCTCGACACCTTCGACCCCGACATGATCATCCTCGACATCAAGATGCCGAAGATTGACGGGATCGAAACGCTGCGGGCCGTGCGGGGGGAAGGGAAGACGGTCCCGGTGA
>CAZJXV010000073.1:0-16372 GCA_964550015.1 uncultured Verrucomicrobiota bacterium | reverse complement strand
TCGAAGCTCTCTGGAAGCCGCTCGTGGCGTTTTTCGCGGCCCTTGGGGCGATAGTCCTCGCAGCAGTTTTTCTGGCTGGCCCCCTTGTAGGGCTGATTTCCGGCTTCTCGGAACGGAAAGCACCACCTGTATACGAGCCGGATGAGGCGGCGGTGTTTGCGTACGAGCATCTCCCCGACGAGTTCCGCGAGTCGCTCACGAAAAGTGATGTGGCGCTCATCCTCGAGTTGAATTTCGAGTACCTCAAGACACTTGGGCTGGTTGACAATCCCGACCCTTCCGAGGAGCTGGTTGTGGTGGATGACGAGGAGGAAGCTCGCTTCATCATTAAGGAAGCCCAAAGGTACGGGAAACGGTATGAGCCAGAGCAGATCTACGCCGTGCTGGACGCGGAGTATGAGTACATGAGGCATATCGGCATCGTGAATGAGTAAGCGCACGGAACCCATTGACACATAGTTCACCTATTGCCCTTGCATTTCCGCCCGAACTCGACTACAGAAGTGGCCTGCGTGTTCGTTGACCTTGGGGTAGAAGAGACGCTCACGGAACAATTCGCGCGCGAGGAGGCGTGTCATGCGACTGACCGGTGGCGAGATCGTCGGCGACTGGCTGATTCGTGAGGGGGTGCCCTACGTTGCGGGCATCCCGGGGCA
This sequence comes from uncultured Verrucomicrobiota bacterium, assembly GCA_964550015.1. Taxonomy (GTDB): domain Bacteria; phylum Auribacterota; class JABMQX01; order JAFGEW01; family JAFGEW01; genus CAZJXV01. The sequence continues at coordinate 15,716 of CAZJXV010000073.1, read as the reverse complement.
CGGCAACATCATGCTGGTTGACGCCCTGCGCGACCGCCGGGACAAGCTGGGCTTCATTCAGACACGGAGCGAGCACGGCGCGGTGCATCTCGCCGACGGCCACTACCGCGTCTCGGGCGTGCCGCTCGCGGTGACGACCTCGATCGGACCGGGCGCGTGCAACACGGTGATCGCCATGGCGACGGCGTACGTCGAGAGCTCGGCCGTGCTCTTGCTCACGGCCGACGCGCACACCTACATGCGCGGCCACGGCATCTTCCAGGAGATCGAGCGCGACCTCGACTCGAATTTCGTCCGGCTGCTGGAGCCGGTTTCGAAGCGCGCGTGGCTCGCGACCGAGCCCGCACAGCTCCCGTCCATCATGCAGCGCGCGTTTACCGAGATGCTCACCGGCCGGCCCGGGCCCGTTGCGATTTCGTTGCCGATGAACGTCCAGGCCGACGCCGCCGACGTGACCCTGGCCGATCCCGCGCACCGCCACGGCGCCCAGCACGTGCCGCTGCCCGACCCCGCCGAGATCAAGAAGATCGCCGAGGGGCTGATGAAGGCCGAGCGGCCCGTGATCTACGCCGGCGGCGGCATCAACGCGGCCGGCGCGTGGGACGAGCTCCGCGCCGTCGCGGAGTTCACCGGCGCGGCGGTCTGCACGACGTTCCAGGGCAAGGGCTGCTTCCCCGAGGACCATCCGCTCGCCGGGCTGCTCACGGGCAGCAAGGGGACCGAGTGCGGCAAGACGCTGTGTCTGGAGGCCGACGTGATTCTCGCCGTCGGCGCGCGCTTCGTGGACCAGTCCACGAGCAGCTACCGCCCGGGCCACGCGTTCAACCTGCCCGCGCAGCGCCTGTTCCAGATTGACCTCGACCCGTACGAGATCGGCAAGAACTATCCCGTCGAAGTCGGCGTTATCAGTGACGCGCGCACGGCGCTGGCGGCGCTCGCGGCGTGCCTCGAGGACGGTTACAAGGCGGGCGATTACCGCACGAGCGAATACACCGCGCACATCAGCACGTTGCGCGAGGCGTGGCGCACGGAGTGCGCGTCGTGGGAAGACCGCGCGCGCGAGCCGATGCGCATGGCGGCCGTCGTGCGCGACCTGCGCGACACGCTCGAGCGCGACGCGATTGTCACGAGCGGCTCGGGCAACACGCAGGCGCATATTCTGCAGATGTTCGATTTCTACGAACCGCGCACCAACATCACGAGCGCGGGTTTCTCGTGCATGGGCTTTTCGATGCCGGCCGCGATTGGCTGCAAGCTGGCGCGGCCCGGCACGCAGGTCGTCGCCGTGATCGGCGACGGCGATTACCTGATGAACGCCGGTGAGCTGGCGACGGCCGTCCAGCACAATCTGCCCATCGTCGTGGTCGTGTGCAACAACCACGGCTGGCACTCAATCCGCGACCTGCAGATGGCCGTCTTCGGCGACCGCGACTACGCGACCGAGTTCCTCGATCGCGACGGCGAGCGCTACAGCCCGAACTTCGCCAAGCTGGCCGAGGCGTTCGGCGCCCACGGCGAGCGGGTGACACAGGCCGCGGACATCATGCCGGCGCTCAAACGGGCGCTCGCCGCCGGCCGGCCCGCCGTCGTCGAGTGCGTCACGAGCAGCGAGTTTCCCTACGACGGCAGCCCGGCCGTGGGGTGGTGGGACGTGCCGATGCCGGCCTACCTGACGGAGCGAAGAAAGCAGTACGAAGCGGAACGCGACGAAGAGTACCTCGCGTAAGCCGGGCCCGCAGCTTTTATTCTGAAATCGGAGAGGACGGAGACTATGACGGTTCGGCTGCTGAAGAATTACATTGGCGGCACATGGGTTGACGCGGAGAGCAGCGGCGCCATTGATGTGGAGAACCCAAGCACCGGCGAGCCGGTCGCCACAGTGCCGCTTTCGACCACGGCCGAGGTGAATCGCGCAATTGCTGCGGCGGCTGCGGCGTATCCGACGTGGAGCGAGACGCCGGTGGCCCGGCGCGTCGGCTACTTGTACCAGCTTGCACAGCTCCTGCGGGAGAATGAGGAGAAGATAGCGAGAACGCTCGTCGAGGAGATGGGCAAGTCGCTGCCGGACGCGCGCGCGGAAATGAAGCGCGTCTTTGAGAATATCGAGGTCGCTTGTGGCATGCCCGTCCTGCAGCAGGGCGACAAGCTGATCGGTGCTTCGTTCGGCATCGACGGCGAGGTCCTCCGCGTGCCGCTTGGTGTGTTTGCGATGATCGCACCGTTCAACTTCCCGGCGATGGTGCCGTTCTGGTTCGTGCCGTACGCCATCGCGACGGGGAACACCTATGTCGTCAAGGCCTCGAAGCAGGTGCCCTGCACGATGCAGTTAATTACGCAATATATTCATGAGACCGGTTTGCCGCCCGGTGTGTTCAACCTCGCCAACGGCGACAAGACGGTGTCGAATGCGTTTATGGACAGCCCGCTCGTGAAGGGCGTGTCGCTGGTCGGCTCGACACCGGTCTGCCGCATCGTGGCGGAGCGGTGCGCGAAGACGAACAAGCGCTTCCAGGCGATGGGCAGCGCGAAGAACCATCTGGTCGCCATGCCCGATGCGAAGATCGAGAAAGTTGTGGGGAACATGGTCACGTCGTGTTACGGGTGCGCCGGGCAGCGGTGCATGGCGTCGTCGGCGATCGTCTGCGTCGGTGATGAGACGTACCGGGACGTGACGCGGCGGTTTGTCGAGGCATCGAAGAAGGTGATTGTGGCGGACCCGCTGGACCCGACGGTTGCCGACGAGCCGATGGTGATGGGGCCGGTCATTTCTGCGAAGGCGAAGGCGTTTATCCTCGACATGATCGAGACGGGTGTCAAGGAGGGCGCGACGCTGGCGCTCGACGGCCGCGGTATCGTCGTGCCGGGCCGCGAGAAGGGGCACTTCATCGGCCCGACGGTGTTTAGCGACGTCAAGCCGGGGATGACGATCCACGAGACGGAGATTTTTGGGCCGGTGGTTGTGATTCTGAAGGCGAAGACGCTTGACGAGGCGATAAAGATTATCAATGAGCACCAGTACGCGAACGGCGCTTCGATTTACACGCAAAACGGCTACTACGCCCGCAAGTTTAAGCTTGAAACCCAGGCCGGGATGATCGGCATCAACATCGGCATTCCAGCGCCGGTGGCCTATCTGCCGTTCGGCGGCATGAAAGCATCGCAGTTCGCGGACATCAAAGCCCAGGGTAAGGCGATCGTGAACTTCTTCACCGACCAGAGAATAGTCACCGAACGCTATTGGCCCGAGGATTGAGCGTTCCGACGAAGGATCACATGGGTAACGACGAGGTCATTGCATCTCTGAAGCGGCAGGCGGCGCGGATCCGGCGGCTTGTGTTGGAGACCGTGCACCACGCCGGGTGCGGCCACACGGGAGGGTCGCTGTCGGCGGTGGAGATCCTGACGGTGCTGTACTTCCACGCGCTGCGCGTTGACCCGGCAACTCCTGAGAAGCTCGAGCGCGATCGCTACGTTCAGTCGAAGGGGCACGCGAGTCCGACGTACTACGCGGCGTTGGCTGAACGGGGCTTTTTCCCCGTCGAGGAGCTGAAGACGTTCGACCAGGTGGACAGCCGGCTGCAGGGGCATCCGTGTATGAAGCGGACGCCGGGCGTGGATTTCTCGACCGGCTCGCTTGGCCAGGGGCTGAGCGGCGCGATCGGGATGGCGCTGGCGCGCGACCGGCTCGGCCTCAGTTTTAATGTGTATTGCCTGTTAGGCGATGGCGAGTGCCAGGAAGGGCAAGTGTGGGAAGCGGCAATGTACGCCGGCGTTCATAAGGTGAAGGGGCTCATCGCGATTGTGGATTATAACAGGGTGCAGCTCGCGGACACCGTTGCGAGAACGTTGGACCTGGAGCCGTTCGCACAGAAATGGCACGCGTTCGGTTGGGCGACTGACGAGTGCGATGGGCACGATGTCGGCGCGCTGGTCGGCGCCATAGACCGGGCGAAGCGTGACGCCGCGGACGGACCGGTTGTGATTCTGGCGCATACGGTCAAGGGCAAGGGCGTCTCCTTCATGGAGGGCAAGTATGCCTGGCACGGCAAGGCGCCCGACGACGACCAATTCGGCCAAGCGATGCGGGAGCAGGAGGGCACGTCATGAGCGTCGGCGAGATGATTGCGCCGCGCGTCGCGTACGGCAAAGCGCTGGTCGAGCTCGTCGCCGCCAATGATCGCGTCGTGGTGCTCGACGGTGACGTTGCCACGAGCACGCAGACCGCCATGGTGCGGGAGGCGCGTGCGGACAGCTTCTACGAGATCGGGATCGCTGAGCAGAACATGTTCGGGATCGCGGCGGGTATGAGCACGCTGGGGCTGATTCCGTATGCGTGCACGTTTGCGGTATTCGCGAGTAAACGCGCGTGCGACCAGGTAAGCATTTCCATCGCGTACCCGGCGCTGAACGTGAAAATCAGCGGCGCCTACGGCGGAATACCAACCGGGAAGGCAGGCGCGACGCACCAGGCGATCGAGGACATTGCGATCATGCGCGCCATGCCGAACATGACGGTCGTCGTGCCGGCGGATGCGACTGAAACGGCGAAGGCTGTTTTTGCGGCCGCGGAGTGGGAGGGGCCGATCTACATCCGGACGGCGCGCTGCCCGGTGCCTGTTCTATTCGAGAAGGACCATGCGTTTGAGATCGGGAAGGCTGTGCTGATTCGCGATGGGAAGGACGTGACAATCGTTTCCACCGGGATGATGACGCCCAAGGCAAAGGTCGCCGGCGAAAGGCTCGCACAGCGAGGTATTGATGCGCGGGTCATCCATGTGCACACCATCAAGCCACTCGACGCTGGGCCGATTCTGGCCGCGGCGGCGGAGACCGCGGGCATTGTGACCGTCGAGAACCACAGCGTCATTGGCGGCCTCGGCGGCGCGGTGGCGGAGCTGCTGTGCGCCGAGCAGCCGGCGCGAATGATTCGCCTGGGGCTCCCCGACCGGTTCGGCGAATCGGGCGACAACGAGGCCCTTTTCTCCAAGTATGGCATGAATACCGAGCACGTTGTGGCTGCGGCAGCGGAACTATTAGACAATAAACGATAAGCGGTGAAGTGAGGCGAGGGCAATGAAACTGGCAATTGCGGCGGAAGTCTGCTCGTTCGGTCTAATGCAAGAGGTCAAGAAGCACCTTGTCGAGGAAGGGCATGAGGTGAGTGACCTCGGGATGCAGGACGTGGACCATCCGGACAAATTCTACTTGACGGCGCCGCGCGTGGCCGAGGCGGTACGCAGCGGCGCAGCCGAGCGTGGGATCCTGATGTGCGGCACCGGCATGGGCGTGTGTCTCGTGGCGAACAAGTTCAAGGGCATTTACGCGGGCGTCGCAGAATCGGCGACGACGGCGCGTCTGCATTACGTGATTAACCGTGCGAACATCCTCTGCATGGGGGCGTGGGTAATCGGGCCGAAGGTGGCCTGCGACATGGTGGACGCGTACCTCAATGCCGAGATCGGCGAGGGGTTTAATGAAGAGCGTCGTCGGGTCCAGGCCGAAGGCTACGAACGGATCAAGGCGATCGAGGCGGAGAACTTCAAGTAGTCGTGGCGTGGGTCATGGGGGAGACCTGGTGCCATTTGCGCTTACGCGGGCGGGTCATAGATGAGCGCGTCGGTGTTGGTTTCGGCATCGAGCGATAGCTTTCTCTGGGCCGGCCTGGGCGCTGTAGGTGTAGAGGCGGCGTGGGAGGCGTCTTCGATGAGAAGGCGGCACAGGGCGATTAAGCGCTCGGAGTGATGGCTGGGTACCCAGACAAACTCGCGCTCTCCCGTTGAGCTCAATCGCATGAGCGTACGGCGAACGGTCGCGAGTGGCGCCTCAACGAGCGTCATGCCGCGTCGAGGTATCGCAACGCGCTCCTCGTGGGTGAGGGCCACGGGTCCGCGAAACTTAAAAGTCTCGGGCGTGTCGCCCTTATCCGTCAATGCCTCCGCGACGTCGGGCGTGCTGTCTAAGTCATTATTGACGACGACGTAATCGAGGGTATGCGCGACGGGGCGTGCCGTATTGAGCTCCCAGAAGTCCAGGAAGTCGGTCGGGCGCCAGCCAACGGTCTCGTTATTGCGGGTAAGGTTCAGGAACAAGATTCGCGGGCAATCAGAGCGGGCGGCGACGGCGGCGGCGATTTCGCGGATTGCGAGACAGGGCGAGATGCTGACGACAAAGCTTGACGGCCCGAAAAGGATGGGTGCCCCGGGGCGGACTCGACGGATTGCCTCGAGCGCCTCCGGGTATGGGCGCGGTGCTGGGAGTTCGGGATCGAAGCCGAACCGGCCGTAGCGCGCGTACGTTCCGTCGTCGAGACGCCTGGGCGAGTCCGGGGCATTGCTCAACGCGACCTGCCCGCCGATGCGCGTCACGGGCCGGTCGGGCGATACGCGCTTTGTGCTCCACACGACTTTCCCGGAGTTATCCATCCATTCGGCGTACAGGACCTGCTCGTCGAGCGAGGATGGAAAGACCGCGTGGTCAATTGAGAGGGCGCGCTGGAGGAGGGCCAGGCCGACCATGAAGCGATCGGGGTCGGGCGTCTTGCGCTGAGCGTCGTAGGCACCGATGCGGATCATGAGCGCGTTGAATAGATGGTGGCGTACGCTCGCCTGGGCAATGTCGAGGCCCTTGACGCCTGAACGGATGAGACCTGTTTCATCGACGAGCCGCGCGAGTTCGAGCAATTCCGCACAAAAGCGTTCTCGCGTTGCTGCGGAGTCGCGAGGGCCCGCGAACTTGTCCGAGTACCACTGGATCGCGAACGCAAGGCGCTGGTAGAAGGAGGACCGGCCCTCGAGTGCTGCCGCGAAGGCGTGCCGTTCCTCGTCGCTGAAACGTTGAGGATCGAGGTTCCAGCCTCGGAGGTTCAGGAGCTCGTACCGGAACGGTTCGAGAAGGCCGATGAGCGCGCTGGTGATGTCGCCCACGGGCAGCGTTGGGCCGTATTCGGGGCGCAGGGCTTCAACAATGCGGTGCGTGCTTCCGCCGTTGTCGGAGCCGTTCGTGAGGAAGCAGAGTTTTTTCGCGCCGAGACGCGCCGCATGTTGGCCCACAACCTTCGGGCAGGAGCCGCCGCCAAAGGAGAGGAGGTCATACGTTTCGTGGCTGCGGTCGCGTTGCACGTGGCCGACGGGATCGTCGGCGAGAAACGCGTCGAGCGCGTCGGGTGAGAGAACAGTTGCCGCAGCCATGATCCGCGCGGTGTCACCCCCGTTCAGCCGTCGATGGGACGCAGGTCTGCGTATTCAAAAGTCTGCCGGAGCTTGACGATGGTGTGTTGGGGAATAAAGCCGATGACGTTGCTGCCGCTGTAGATGAGGGAGTGCTTGCCGACGAAGGTCCCGGGGTTCGCAACGGAGTTGCAGCCGATCTGCGCGTGGTCGCCGAGGATGATCCCGAACTTGCGCATTCCGGTATCATAGACGTGTCCGTCGTAGCGGACCTTTACGGTATTGACCTTGTTGGGATCGGGCGTGATTTTGAGATTGGAGATTTTGACGCCCGCCCCGGTGTGCGCTTTATAGCCGAAAATACTATCCCCGACATAGTTGAAGTGAGGCACTTCGGCGTCGGGGCCGATGAGCGCGCACTTGATTTCAGAACTGTTGCCGATGGTCGCCTTCGATGAGATGAGCGAGAGCTCGCGGAGGTACGCGCCGTGGCGGAGCGTGGCGTTGTCGCCGACACAGATGCTGCCTTTGGTCGCGTCGAGATGGGCGTTGGGTCCGACCTTGGCGCGGGGGCCGATATAGACGGCGTTCTTGCCGGCGATGATCATCGTGCCCGGCCGAACCTCGGCCTCCGCGTCAATGCAGACGAGGCCGCCGTCGCCGGCAATGGCGACACGCGGTCCCACGCGGGCCTCGGGGGCGATCCGGACTTGCACGGAGCCGAGCACGTCGGCCGCGTGTTGGCCTGAGTCGGTCACCGCGTCGCAGCGGCCGCGAGTCATGCGGTCCACAGTCGCCTTGTCCTGCATCTTCTTCACGACGTCCCACACGGCGGAGACGCCGTCGAACAGCTCGGTGTATTCGATGCGAGCGAGGTCGAAGAAGTATCCGGGCCGCAGCACTTTCGGTATGGTGTTCAATTGCATTTTCCTCCGCGGGCGGATGGTGGTTTCGTCAATTCGTTTATGGCGTAACCTTGGGAAGAAGCTTCTCGTGTAATTCGGGGGTGCACGCGGCGACGAAACGGTAGCGGGCTTTCGGGTCGTTCTCCAGTCTGGAGAGGACCGCTGCGAAATCGAACGGGTTGCCTTCCATGTCCGTGACGTAGGCACCCGCTTGAATGGCTATCATGAAATAGACGATTTCATAAATCGGTTGGCCGTTCTTGCCTTCGTCGAAATCGAGGTAGGCGTGAATTTCGTTGTCCTGTCCCTCCGCCAAGCGGCAGATGGCGAGCGGCCCGCCCATGTTGAACGTCTGGACCTTCTCGGCAAAGAGCGGCGTCTTGGCGAATGCGATGCGGCGCTCGCGTTTGAAATGCGGGACGATGAGATAGCTCCCTTCGAGGTCCGTTCTCGACGAGGTGCGCAGGGGGTGGTGGCGCTCAATGGTGCCGCCGGAGACGTAATAGAGCCAGGTCCCCGTGCGATTGGCGAAATAGACGGCGTCGGTCTGAAGATCGGCGACGGCGCAGTTGAGGAATTGATTGTTCTCGTCGGCGATGCAGATGGCGACGTTGCAGTCGCGGTAACCGACCATGCCGAAGGTGGTGTTGTCAAAGGGGTCCGTGATGATCTTTCGGCGCGGCGCGTGACCGGTGTCGATGAACCGCTCGTCTTCTTCGTTGAACGTGCTCCACCCGTCGTGATTGCCGGCGCGGCGCCATTGCTGCAGGAGAAGGGCGAGGACCTGGCCGCCGACGTAATCCACGGCGTAGGTGGTGTTGTCGACCCCTTTGACGCGGACGCGCTGTCCCATCTCGCGCTTGAGCCTGGACTGGTTTCGCATGTACGGGTCGAGGAAGTCGCGTACGGTTACCGCGTATTGAAAGGCAAGCTGGTCGAGGCTGTCGGACGACGCGCGGGACCAGTCATACCTGGCGGCGGCCTGGTCAGTGGTCTTTTCGATGGCTTCCGTGAGCTTCCCCAGCACCTGTTCTGCGTCGCTGCGAGCGGTCATTTGGTTTGGCCCTTTCCGTTGATTGGGATCATCAGGTGCGTTTCGCGATGAGAAAACGATTTGCCTGGCCAACGTCGTGCGACGCGGACTGCACACGGTCGCGAGGACACTCCGGCAATCGCCGACGTCGACGCGAATATAGTCCATGCCGGGCTGCACGTCAACGGGCGTTTAGCGGCGGGGGCGCTCGATCACGGGCAGGCTTGCGGCGGCGATGGACTGGCCGACGCGGCGGGTCGTCTCGTCGGGCAGGTGCAGGCGGATGCGCGCGGCGAGGTCCGGGAACTCGGCGGCGAGCACCTCGCGCGCGCCGTCGAGGATCAGGGGACCGCCGCTGCCCGAGGTGCACCGGCCGAGGATGAGCACGTGGTTCAGGTCGTAGAACGTGGCGTAGTGGGCGATCGCGTAGCCCGTGTAGGCGCCGATGGTCTGCCAGATCGCAACGGCGCCGTCGTGGCCGGCTTCCAGCTTTTCCTGGATCCGCTCGAGCTTCTCGGCGCCGGGCAGGCGGTCGGGTACCCGGATCCCGGCGTTGGGGGCGAGCCGGAACGCGCACTGTTGCGAGAGGTAGGCGGCGCCGCAGCCCCGGTCGCCCGACCACTCGTCGACGGGGGCGTCGGGGTTGTAGTCGATCGGGGCGAAGGCGAGCTCGTTGAGCCAGCCGGTAATGCGGCCGTCCATGGTGACGTAGCCGCCGGCCTCGCTCGAGCCGAGGGCGATGCCGAGCACGCCGTTGTCGTCGAGCGACATCGAGCCGGCGAGCGCGGTGACTTCGCCGTCGTTGACGATTTCGAGCGGGACGCCACGCTCGCGGCGGATGCGCAGGAAGAGGTCGCGCACGTGGTCGTAGCGCTCCTTCGGGACGCCGCGGAACAGCGAGGCGATCATGACGCGGTTGTTGATGTAGATGCCGGCGGCGCTGCCGCCGATGGCGTCGACGCGCGGCATGGCCGAGGCGGCGCGTTTGAGGCCCGTCATGATCTCGTTGTAGTGGTATTGGGGATCGCGCTGTTCCGTGGGTTCCCAGACCGTCTCCTCGCTGAAGACCGGTTGGCCGTTGATAACGGCGGCCACCTTGCGGTCCGAGGCGCCGAGGTCGAAACCGATGCGGCAGCCGTCGAGGTGGCGGCCGAGCGGCCGGGCGGTTTCGCGCTCGCGGGGCACTTCGGATGCCGGGCAGGGCACGACGGTGAACGCCTTTTCATAGACGTCTTCGCCCATGAGGTGGATGTCGAACCGCCGCGGGCCGTCGGGTGCGTAGGTTGTGCGAAGATGCTCGCCGATGCTCGACGGGCCGCCGACGTAGAGTCTCCATGCGCCTCGCTGCCACAGGAGGAACTTGAGCAGCCGCTCGGCAAAGACGAGATTTGCGGCGGCACGCTGGTGGCCGTCCTCGTAGACGCGGGTCTCGAAGCGTGACATGGAGCCGTCGGCACGCTCGAGGCCGAGCACGAGGGGAACGGCCGCACCCGCGTGGTGGAGCTCGTCAAGGAATGCGCGGTCGGCCAGCGCCGCCGGCCGGAAGCCGTCGTCGAGCGGCGGCACACACTTGGGTTTCACGAGTCGGAACGTTGCAGCCACAGGAGCCGGTCCTCTCTATGACCCACCCGTGTTCGCGGCGCGGGCCTTGATCGTGTCGAGCGCCTCGCTCAGCGCCCGGCGCACGGTGGGGTCGGTCTCTTCGTCGAGCAGGGCGGGGCACAGGAGGGCGCCGGATGCGGGCGCGGTCGGGCCGTACGCCTCGGCCGCATAGGCGCGCACGAGGGGGTCGGCGTCGATAAGGTGCGGCTCGATATAGACGGCGGCGGCGGGATGTTTGGTCTGCGCCAGCGCCTGGAGGCACACGAGACGCTCGACGCGCGTCGTGCGTGCGTCGTCGAGTTGCCTGGCGATCGCGGCCACGGCCCTGCCACCCTCGTTGCCGAGGATCTCCGCCGCGGCAAGCCGCACGGAGAAATGCGCGTCGCGGAGGCGGGCCGCCACATCCCCGATGTTCTTGCCGACGCCGGCGTCGGCAAGGGCGAGCACGGCGCGAAGGCGAACGTTCCAGTCCTCGTCCGAGAGCAGGGCGAGCAAGGGCGGGCGCGCCCCGGCATCCTGAGCGGCGATGTTGCCCAGGCCCGTGGCGGCGGCGGCGCGGATGCTCCAGTCGGGGTCGTGCGCTGCTTCGACGAGCAGGGGGCGCGAGCGCACGCTGCCGATGGTGCCGATGAGGCCCATGACGCGCCGGTGCTCGAGAAGCGATTTCGGGTTGCGGAAGGCGGCGTGCAATTCGTCCACGGCGGGCTCGCCGATTCGGGGGAGCACGTCGAAGAGGGCAATCCGCTCCATGACGTCCGGGCTGTCGAGGCGTGAGACGAGGTAGGGGACCGCGGGTGCGCCGATCTCGACGAGCGCGTCCTTGGCCGCCTTGCGCTTCGGCTCGTCCTCTTCGAGATACGAGGAGGCCCGCTTGAGCAGCTCGACGACGCGCTCGGGGGGTGCCTTCTCGGGAGGCGCTTCGCCGGCAGTGAGAACGGCCGTGTGGAGGGCGATGCATGCGGCGACGCATGCAGCAGTGATGCGGGGCGGGCTCGTCATGAGTTCTCCTGTGTTTTGCGGTTGGGATGCCGGGGCGCCGTCGGTGTGCGTGACCCCGGCGGCTCGTACACGGGCAGGATGACCGAAACGGTCGTGCCTTCTCCGGGTTCGCTCGTGATGGTATCTGGCCGTTGTGCCCTTCGACGATACTGTGTGAGATGGCAAGCCCGAGGCCGCTGCCGGTCTCTTTCGTGGTGTAGAACGGGTCGAAGGCCCGTTGGACCTCCTCGGCCGTCATGCCCTTGCCGTCGTCGGCGAACCGGAGGGTCACCGTCCTGTCCTTGCGGCTTGTCTTGGCCGAGACCGTGAGCGTGTCGCCCGCACGCATGGCCTCGAGCGCGTTAAAGGCGATGTTGACAAACACCTGCTGGAGCTGGTCGCTGTCCGACCAGACTGAGGGCAGCCTCTTGGGGTAGCTGCGGACGAGGCGTTTCTGTTCGAAATCGAAACGCGAGCGCACAAGCTCGAGCGCGCCGTCGAGCGCGCCGTGCAGGGGGTACTTGGCGAGGACGCCGCCCCTCGCCTTGGAGAAGGTGAGGAGGCCGCCGGTGATTCCGGAGATCCGCTTGGTCATGCGGATGAGCTTCGAACACAGCCTGGCGATGGCCGGGTCGTCCTCGTACTGGCGCTTCATGCGCAGCAGGTCCACGGAGATCACCGCCAGGGGGTTATTGATCTCGTGCGCCACGCCGGCGGCCAGCGTTCCCACCGCGGCGAGCCGCGCGGCGCGCTCGAGCTGGTGCTGGAGCTGCTTGCGCTCCGTGATGTCACGACAGATGACATATATGTGGCCGCCCTCGCCGGTCTGAACCAACGTGACGCTGAGCTCGCAGTCGAAGAGCGAGCCATCGCGTCTTTTGGCCGGGGCCTCAGTGATTCCCTGCCTGCGCCGTCTGACTTCATTTCCGAAGGCCTGTAGGCTGGGGCGGAACGGCTCAGCCACAAGATCCTCGGGCCGCAGCGCAAGCAGCTCTTCGCGAGCGTAGCCGAACATTGCGCACGCACTGGCGTTGCAGTCGAGGATGACGCCTGCCAGGTCGCTGACGAAAATCGCGTCGGCGACTCTTTCGAAGAGGATCCTGAGACGCTCTTCCGATTGGCGCCGCTCCTGTTCGAGACGTCGGCGCTCGGTCACGTCGCGCCCCACGGCCTGCAATTCGGTCAGCACGCCATGATCGTCGAAAATCGCTCGGTTCGTCCACTGCTGCCAGCGGATCTCACCTTTCGGAGTGGTGACACGGTGCTCGTGAGTTCCCACCGGGTGCTTGCGGTTCAGCGCGGCGATATGCCTTTGCACGGTTTCCTTGTCTTTCTTCGGGATGAGCGGCAGGAATTTCTTGCCTACCAGTTCCTCCGGCTTCTTGTCGAAGTAGCGGCAATAGGCTTCGTTGACGAAGGTCAGCGTCCCGTCGGGACGGAAGCGGCAGATAAGCTCGGTCTGGTCCTCGACGATGGCGCGGTAGCGGTTCTCCGAGGCCCGCAGCGCCTCCTCGGTTCGCTTGCGCTCGGTGATGTCGATCCACAGGCCGACGATCTCGATCGGCTTTCCCTCGTCGTCACGGACCAGTCTCAGCTCGTCACGCACCCAGATGTATGCGCCGTCCTTCCGCCGGAAGCGGTATTCGTGGGTGTGCAGACCGCGCGCAAACAGGTGCGGCAGCTCGCGAAAGACCCGCTGCACATCGTCAGGATGGATGTGGTCAGTCCAGAACCTGGAGCGTTCGGTGAAGTCTTGCGGTGTGTAGCCGACGATGTCGGTTACGTTGTCGCTAATGAACGTGGCGCCGTAGTCACCCGAGGTCCTGGACGTGTAGATGACCGCCGGGGTGGAGGAGAGCAGGTATTGCAGCCTCTCATTTGCAATGAGCGTGTCCCGCTGCGCCTGCTTCCGTTTGGTGACGTCGCGGCAGGTGACGTGCACGACGTCGCGCCCAGCGATCTGCACGACGGTGGCGCTCAGTTCAATGTCGAACAGCGAGCCGTCGCGGCGCCGATTCCTTCCCTCTGCGTGCATGTGGCCCTGTTGCTTGAGGGCTTTGGCGATCGTGCGCACCAGGGGGACGTCCTCTTCGGGCACGAGGTCCCGGGCGTTGAGCGCACACATCTCCTGGTGGGTGTACCCGTAGAGCTCGCAGGCGTGCTTGTTGGCGTCGAGGATATTGCCGTCGAAATCCTCGAGGAAGATCGGGTCGGCGGCGCTCTCGAACAGGCTGCGGTACTTCTCCTCGGACTCCACAAGGCTTTCATGGAGCCGCCGCAGGACCTTCTCGTCCTCGCTCCGGTCGGCGATCAGGATGGTGAAGTGTGACCGCTTGATCCACGGATCTGCGTGCTGTGCGATTGAGAAGCGGGCCGGCCGCCGGGAGCCGTCCTGGGCCAGGATTTCGCCTTCGATCCAACCCTCCTCGCCATCGGCCAGACGACCGCCGAGCGCGCGAATGGTCTCAGGCGTGAGCAAACGCGTTACCGGCTGCTGGTCCAGCTCGGGCTTGGACTTGCGTCTCCCTCCGGGCACGGCCTCGACCCTGTAGCCGAGGCCCCGGGCCATTCCGTTTGTGAGGCCGCCGATGCGCGTGGATTGCGTAAAGGACCCGCCACGCGTATTGAAAGCGTGGAGGAGTCCCATGCGAAGGCTATCCACGGCCTGGTAAATGGAATGCGCGTGCCTGTCGCCGGAGTCCGCGAGTTTTTCGAAGAACTCCCAGCCGGTCTCCTTGCCGGTGACGCGGAAACCCGTGATTGCGCCTCGTTGGTCCTTTTTTCGCCGAAAGGAAAGCCGGAAACGTCGGCCGGTCTCGTCGAGCGTAAACGTCATGAAAACCGCTTTCGGACCTGGGAGCGGCGTGCCCTTGAGCAGGTGGTGAAACAGGACGTCCGTCTCGACGCTCCTGCCGTGGATGATCTGGTCGAATTCCAGGCCCTCCAGCTTCTTGATACTTCGGCCCGTGACGACCGCGAGCGCCTCGTTGGCGTTCGAGATCCGCCGCTTCAGATCGACGTCAAATCGCAGGACCGGGCCACGGGCGAGCCGCAGCGTCTCTTGCAGCTTTTTGACCTGGGCCCTCAATGCCGCGATCGTCTTGTCTTTGTCCGCGGTCGTCTCCTTGGCCTTGCCTTTGGCCGTTGTCCGCGTGCGTGCCATGGTCCTCGTGCGTCCTATCCCGCGTCTTATTGTTTCGGCCCGGCGTCGAAGCCGACGCCGAACGCGCTGTTATGCCAGAACGTGCCGTCGCGTCCGCGGTGGGAGTAGGTGTCCTTGCCGGCGGCGTCGATGAGGATGCCGACCGAGGGGTAGCCGCGCACGCGGGCATACGTGGTTTCCTTGCGGGTGTAGGTACCGGCGCCCTGGGTGGTGTCGGCCCCACCGGCGTAGCGGTCGTCGCCCTTGAGGTCAATGAGGAAGCCGATGCCGTTGGCGTTGCCGGCGCCCTGCGAGAGCCAGTCGGCGCTGTAGCGGTCGTTGCCCGCGCCGTCAATGAGCACGGCGGCCGAGAGGTCGTGCGCGCAGCCCTGCGAGACGCCCCACGAGCTGTAGCGGTCGTTGCCCGTGCTGTCGGCCAGGATGCCCACGCAGATGTGGGTGGCTGCGCCCTGCGAGTAGCGGCGGGCGATGTAGCGGTCGTCGCCGGCGTCGTCGTAGAGCAGACCCAGCGCGTACCAGTAGCTGCTGCCCTGGGCGAAGTAGTCGCCGATGTAGACGTCGTCGCCGCCGTAGTCGAACAGCGCGCCGACGCCGCCCGAATACAGCGGCCGCCAGCCGATCGAGAAGCCCTGCGAGAGGCTGCCGTAGTATTTCTGCCGCTCGCGGAAGTCCTTGTGCTTGCCGCCGGCGAAGTAGACGTCGTTGCCCTCGGTATCCACGAGGAGGGCGACGCCGTTCATCCCGGCGTGGGCCTGGCTGTTGATGTGCGCGGTGTAGTGGTCGTTGCCGGCCTCGTCAACGAGGAGGCCGAAGCCGAAGTGCGCCGCCGCCTGCGAGGCGCTGTCGGCGTAGTAGCGGTCTATGCCCCC
>CAZJXV010000072.1:0-16634 GCA_964550015.1 uncultured Verrucomicrobiota bacterium | reverse complement strand
CGGCCCGGACGGGGCCGGTCGCCCGTCGAGAAAGGTTGGTTGTGCCTCGCTCGCGATCCGTAGGCTCACGCCTACGGCTACTCACGTGGCGCCCCTACGGGGCGTCGAGGGCGCAGGTTTTTCAAACCCCCTCTAGCCGCCGCTTCCCCTTCCCGCCGCGTTCTGCTACACTGACGTGCAGATCACGTGGACCGCACGCGAGGCGTCCCCGAGTGCACTTCACCGTCCCGGCCAATCCAAACGAGGGCCTCCTCGTCCCCCCGTTCGGCGAGCTTCTCCCCACGGCGATCGCCAACCGCACGCGTCTCGACGAAACCGATGCCGCCATCGGCGGCGTGCCCCTCGCCCGGCTCCGCGACGGCCTCCGTCGCCGCGTCCTCGCCCTCGCCGGGTGCGACCCCGACGACGACCGCCCCCTCATCGTCTCAGGCCACCAGCCCGGCCTCGATCACCCGGGCATCCTCTTCAAGCGCGCCGTCCTCGAGCAGCTTGCCCCCGCGGCCGTCTGCGTCAACGTCGTCGTCGACAGCGACACCGCCGAGCTCCTCACCGCCCGCGTCCCCGCCCGCCGCGGCGACCACGTCTCCGTCGAGGAAATTCCCCTTGCACGCACCGAGCGACGCGTCGTCCTCGCCCGCGCGCCCAGGCCCGACCGCCGCGCCTTCGAAGACGCCCTCAGCCGCGCACGCCGGGCCGCCGCGACCCTCGGCTCCGACGAGGTCCTCGAGGCCCTCGACCGCTTCGTCGCCATCCACCGCGAGGAGTACCCCCGGCACGACTCGATCGCCGCATTGATCGCCGCCTACCGCGCCCGCTACTTCCCCACGCCCCACGTGCGCGACGTCTTCCTCACCTCACTCTGCGAGACCGACGAGTTCCGCACCGTCGCCGCCGCCCTCATCGAGGAAACCGAAGGCGTCCTCGCCGCACACAACGCCGCCCTCGCCCGCTACCGCCGCGAACGCCGCATCCGCACGACGATCAACCCGTTCCCCGACCTCCGCCGCGACGGAACCGCCGTCGAAGCCCCGCTCTGGCACATCGGCGACGACGGCCGCCGCTCGCCCCTTTTCATCGAGCTCGCCGACGGCCGAACAGCCCTGCGCGCCTACCGCACCCCGCTCGGCGCCTTCACCACGCGCCCGGAGCTCGACGCCCTCCTCGCCGACGTGCCGCTGCGCCCGAAGGCCGCCACCCTCACCATGTTCCTGCGGCTCTGCCGCGGCGACCTGTTCATTCACGGCGTCAGCGGCGGCAACTACGACCGCATCACGGACGCGATCATCCGCGACCGCTTCGGCATCGAGCCGCCCGCCTACGCCGTCGCGTCGCTCAGCCTGCGCCTGCCGCTCGTGTTCGACGACGACCTCGACCGCCGCGTCCGCCGCCTCGCCGACCGCGCGCGCCGCATGACGTGGAACCCCGACGAGTTCGTTGCCCCCTTAAACGAGCTGCGCCGCGAGAAAGCGCGCATACTCGCCGGCGCCGGCGAGCACCTGACCCGCCCCGAGCACGAGCGCATCGAATCCGTGCGGCGGCGCCTCCTCGCCCGGATCGCCGGCCCGCGCCAGGCGAACGACGCCGAGCTTGCCGCCGCGCGCGCCGCGCTTGCGGCCCAGCGGCGACTCGGCGCGCGCGACTTCCCCTACTTCCTCTACCCGCTGCCCGTGCTCCAGGCCGCAATGCACGCGCCCGAAACCACCCACACCGGATAGGCACCCACAATGCGCCGACGCAAGCCGAAAAAAAGGTTCCTGGGCGCCGTGCTCGCCGCCGTGCCCGTCATCGCCCTTGTCCTCGTCGTCTATCTGGCGGCCGTCGGACGCACCGAGCGCGCCGACACCCAGCTCGTCGTCGTCGCGCAAGGCGACACCCTCTCGCAGATCGCGCGGCGCTTCGCCGTGACACCCGAGGCCGTCGCCTCCCTCAACCGCCTCGCCGACCCCTCGCGCATCTACCCCGACCAGGTCCTCCTCGTGCCCATGGGACCCGAGGCGCGCCTGCCCGCCTCGCTCAGCCAGCGCGTCGCCGCCATCACCCGCGTCCCGCCCGGCGTCCACCGGCGCCGCTGGCGCTACATCGTCGTGCACCACAGCGCGGCCCCCTCCGGCAGCGCACGCAGCATGCACGACTTCCACCTCACCGGCCGCGGCTGGCCCAACGGCCTCGGCTACCACTTCGTCATCGGCAACGGCAGCCCCACCCCCGACGGCTTCATCGAGGTCGGCCCCCGCTGGGCCAAGCAGCTTCACGGCGCACACGCCAAGTCGCCCGGCAACCGCATGAACCAGATCGGCATCGGCATCTGCCTCGTCGGCAACTTCGAGGAAACTCACCCGACCGACGAGCAGATGCGCGCCCTCGTCGCCCTCGTGCGCCGCCTCCAGCGCCGCTACCACATCCCGGCGCGCAACGTCATCGGCCACCGCGACGTCGTCGAAGCCGACACCCTCTGCCCCGGCCGCAACTTCTCAATCGAACGCCTGCGCAAAATGCTGTAAACTCTACCGCGAGCTCTGCCGGAGAGGCTGCCGATGCCCGAACCGCCCGACCACCACAACGCCCACCACCTCGTCATGCTCGGCAACTACTCGATCCAGCGCGGCGACTTCGCCACCGCCGCACAGGCCTTCCGAAAGGTGATCGAGCAGGAACCCGAGTTCGCCGGCGCCCACCACAACCTCGGCGTCGCCTACTACAAGGAGGGCCACTTCGACCAAGCGAAGGCCGCCCTGCGCCGCGCCGCCGAGCTCAATCCCACCGGCGCCGGACCCCCCTTCGTCCTCGGACTCATCGCCCGCGACGAACGCGACTACCCCGCCGCCCTCGACGCCTTCACCAACGCCATCGAGCGCTTCCACGGCCACTCCCGCGCCTACTCCAACCGCGGCATCGTCCACTTCTACCTCGACGACTACGAGAGCGCCATCGCCGACCTCCGCCAGGCCATCGCCATCAACCCGGCCGACGTCGACGCCACCTACAACCTCGCCGTCGTCTACGCCGGCAGCGCCCGGTGGGACGAGGCCCAGGAGTGCCTCATGCGCTGCGTGAACACCGACCCCCAGCGCGCGCAGAAATACATCGCCGTCCTCACCGACATCGGACGCGCCCAGGTCTACGAGGCCCTCTACCACCGCGGCCACCGGCTCAAGAACGCGCTCGGCGCCCTCGGCGCCCGCCTGCGCAACCTCGTCAGGAAACTCGGCCGCCGCGACGCCCCCGAGCAACAACGCCGGCGGCTCGACCGCATCGTCGCCGACCACGACGAGCTCTTCAAGCAGATGGCCACCTACCTCATGACCATGAAGAGCGACGAGCCCAGCATCGAGGAAGTGCACCTCAACACCTTGCTCACCGAGCTCGTCGCCTCCTTCCGGCGCCGCGTCGGCACCCGCATCGAGTTCGCCGCCCGCTTCGACGAGCGCGTCCCCCCCGTCCTGGCCGACCAGGCCGCCCTCGCCGAAGCCCTCGGCAACGTCCTGCTCAACGCCATCGAGGCCATCGGTGAACGCGGCACGGTCATCTGCACCACCGCCCTGCTCGGGCCGACGCCGACACATCCCGAAGCCATCGCGCTCACCATCGCCGACACGGGCGCCGGCGTGCCCGCGGCCCACGCCGCCAAAGTCTTCAAAATCGGGTTCACGACCAAGAAGACCGGCTCGGGTATCGGCCTCTCCGTCGCCAAGCGGACCATCGAGCTCCACGGCGGCGCCATCGAGTTCGACAGCGCCCAGGACGCGGGCACGACGGTCACCATCACGATCCCCACCCACGTCGACACCACCAGGCTGCGCCGCCGGCTCCCACTCCGCTCGCCGCTGATCGAAGACCCCGACCAGCTCATCGCCATCGAGGAGGCGCCCCCCCGCCCCGACAAGTAAACGCTGGACACGCCGCCCCGCGCGCGCTACACTTCATCACGTCCGGTGAACGAGACCACGGAACAAGGACGATCAGCTCGCATGTTCCTTCGCCCAACCGTTTGCCTGCCCGTCATGTGCTGCGCGCTTGCGCTCGCGGCCGGTGCCTCGGCGCAAGCACCGCCCCCGCCTCGGCGCGACTACGTCGAGAACGAGCTCATCGTCAAGACCACCAGCGACATTGACCTCGAACGCCTCGTGCCCGGCCGCGACGACCACTACGCCGAGCAGTGGCCCCACCTCGCGCTCCTCAACCAGACCTACCGCGTCGAGGGCATCACCCGGCTCTTCCCCGAGCTCGCCCGCAGCCTGCGCCCGGACGTCAGCGCCGAGCGCATCCGTGAGCTCGAACGCCAACTCCTCCGTGTTTATCATATCACCTTCCCCGACGGCTTCGACGCCATGCGCGCCCTCGACGCCTACGCCGCCTCGCCCCACGTAGACTACGTCGAGCTCAACCGCTACCAGACCATGCTGCGGCTGCCAAACGACGAGCTCTTCCGCCGCCAATGGGCCCTGCGCAACACCGGCCAGACCGGCGGCACACCCGGCGCCGACATCCACGCCGCCCCCGCCTGGGACACCGAAACCGGCGGCCCCGAAATCATCGTCGCCGTCATCGACAGCGGCGTGGACTACACCCACCCCGACCTCGCACGCAACATCTGGATCAACACCGACGAGATCCCCGACAACGGCCTCGACGACGACGCAAACGGCTACGTGGACGACGTGCGCGGCTGGGATTTCGTCGACGAGGACCCGCGCATCGCCTGGCCCGGCGAGGACGCCAGCCAGCCCGACAACGACCCCATGGACTTCCTCGGCCACGGCACCCATTGCAGCGGCACCGTCGGCGCCGTCACCGACAACACCTACGGCGTCGCCGGCGTCGTCTGGCACTGCCGCATCATGGCCGTGCGCACCGGCTTCCTCACCCGCTGGGGCATCGGTTCGGTCCCCGTCAGCGCCACCTCCCGCGGTGTGCTCTACGCCACCATGAACGGCGCGCACGTGCTCAACATGAGCTTCGGCAGCTTCTGGCCCTCCCCCACCCAGTACCTCACGCTCCGCTACGCCGTCGCCAACGGCGTCGTGCCCGTCGCCGCCTCCGGCAACAGCGGCGTTGACCGCATGCACTTCCCCGCCGCCTTCCCCGAGGTCGTCAGCGTCATCGCCACCGACCACGACGACCATCGCGTCTTCTTCTCCAACTACGGCCACTGGTGTGACCTCGCCGCGCCGGGCGCCGAAATCCTCTCGACCCTGCCCGGCCGCCGCTTCGTCGCCGCCAGCGGCACCTCGATGGCCGCGCCCCACGTCGCCGGCGGCGTCGCCATGATCCGCTCCCACGAACCCGCCTTCACGCCACGCGACGTGCGCACCGTGCTGCTCCAGTCGTGCGACGACCTCGGCCCGCCCGGATTCGACCGCGCCTACGCCTTCGGCCGCATGAACCTCGAGCGCGCCCTCAAATTCCACACCACCGACAACACCGCGCCCCCCACCCTGCGCTGGACCGGCGACCCCGGCTTCGAGGCCGACGGCATCCACCCCGACGCCCCGACCGCGCGCACCCTCGTGCAGTTCCGCGTCACCTACGCCGACGTCGACGGCGACTTCCCGCGCGTCACCCAGCTCTGGCTCGACCTCGACCGCGACGGCGAGTACGCCCCCGTCGAGCGCTTCCTCATGGCGCCCGTCGAGCCCGACGAGCTCGACTTCCTCGCCGGCAAACGCTACGGCCTCAACCTGCACCTGCCCGCCGGCGCGGACGGCAGCCTCACCTATCGCTTCCACTTCGAGGACGCCCGCCACGCCGCCGAAGGACTCCCCGCCGACGAACAATTCGTCACCGTCCGAACGGCCCCGCCTCGTCGGGCGAAACCACCCCGCGCGAAAACACCAAAAACGCCGCTTGACAGCACCCCCTTGAGGTGACTATCATCACCCACGGAAGGAATAGACACTCTTCGCATGGGACGCCCGTGACCGAAGTCGAGACACTCACCAACTACGTCGTCTCGCTCACCCGCGAGCAGTTCGCCGAACTGCGCCAATACCTCGACGAGAAAGGCTTTACCTTCCGCCGCGTCAAGTACACACACTTCGCCGCCTCGCGCAACGACCTGAGCCTCACCGCCTACACCAACGGCAAACTCCTCGTGCAGGGCAAGGGCACCCCCGACTTCGTCCGCTACTACCTCGAACCCCAACTGCTCAAGGAAATCAAGTTCGGCTACGAGCACCTGCTCGAAGAGAACCTCTCCATCGAGGAACGCATCGGCGTGGACGAAAGCGGCAAGGGCGACTACTTCGGGCCCCTCGTCATCGCCGGCGTGCACGCCGACGCCTCCGGCGTCAAGATCCTCCACGAGCTCAAGGTCCGCGAAAGCAAGAAGATCTCCGACCAGCGCGCCCTCAAGCTCGCCCCCATCATCCACTCCAAGCTCAAAACCAAAATCGTCATCGTCGGCCCGGAAAAGTACAACATGCTCTACAACGGCATGGGCAACCTCAACAAGATCCTCGCCTGGGGCCACGCGCGCGTCATCGAGAACATCCTCTCCGAGGTCCCCTGCCGCAAAGTCGTCCTCGACCAGTTCGGCGACAAATCGCTCGTCCGAAACGCGCTCATGAAAAAAGGCCGCACCGTCGAACTCGAGCAGACGCACGGCGCCGAAAGCGACGTCGTCGTCGCCGCCGCCTCGGTCATCGCCCGCGCCAAGTTCCTCACCCGCCTAAAAAAACTCAGCGACATGTTCAACATCGAGCTCCCCAAGGGCGCCTCCGACAAAGTCGTCGAGCAGGGCCGCCGCTTCACCGAGAAGCGCGGCATCCAGCAGCTCACCAAGGTGGCCAAACTGCACTTCAAAACCACCCAGAAAATCCTCGGCCTCGACGACGAGGAAAACGACTAGACCCGCCGCGCGGCCCCGCGCTAGACTCTCGCCGAACCTCGTCACACTCACGCTGAAGCGCGCGTCCATGACCGCTGCCCGGCTCGATCAGACCATCCACGACATCAAAGGCGTTGGGCCGGCCCGTGCCCGGCTGCTCGCCCGCCTCGGCGTGCGCACCGTGCGGGACGCGCTGTGGTACTGCCCGCGCGCCTACAAGGACCGTCGCACCATCACGCCCATCGGCGAGTGCCACGAAGGCGACGAAGCCACCGCCATCGGCGCCATCACCTCCGTCCGCCGCAAGCGCTTCACCTGGCGCAGGAGCGTGGTCACCGTCCGGCTCGACGACGGCACCGGCGAACTCTCGCTCGCCTGGTTCAACCAGCCCTACCTGCGCGAGCAGTTCAAGCGCGGCGACCGCCTCGTCGTCGCCGGCGCGCTCCGCCGCAACTCGAAGGACGAGCTGCAGATCGTCCAGCCCGAATGGGAACTCCTCGGCGACGACGAGGAGGACGCCATCCACCTGCGCCGCATCGTCCCCGTCTATCCACTCACCGAAGGCCTCCCCCAAAAGGTCCTGCGGCGCATCCTCTTTACCCTCGTGCGCGACGAGGCCGACGCCTTGCCCGACGTGCTCCCGCCCGCACTGCTCGAACGCCACGCCCTGCCACGCTTCGCCGACGCCGTCCGCGAGACGCATTTCCCAAAAAACTTCGAGGCGCTCGCCGCCGCGCGCCGCCGCCTGGTCTTCGAGGAGTTCTTCGTGCTCCAGCTCGGGGTCGCCATCCGACGCCGCACCGTGCGCGGCCTCGCCAAGCCCCGGCCGCCCCGGCGCGCCGACGGCCTCGCCCGGCGCTTCCTCGACCGCCTCCCCTTCGAGTTCACCGCCGCCCAGAAAAGGGTCGCCGCCGAGATCGCCCGCGACCTCGAGCAGCCCTACCCGATGAACCGCCTCCTCGAGGGCGACGTCGGCTCGGGCAAGACGGTCCTCGCCATCCACGCCATGCTCCGCGCGTGCGACGCCGGCCTCCAGGCCGCCATCATGGCGCCGACCGAGGTCCTCGCCCGCCAGCACGCCGCCAGGATCGCCGCCTACCTCGACGGCCTGCCCGTGCGCACCGCCCTCCTCGTCGGCGGCTTGCCCACCGCGACGCGGCGCCCCATCGTCGAGGGCATGGCCTCGGGCGAGATCGATCTCACCGTCGGCACGCACGCCCTGTTCCAGCAGCGCGTCGCCTTCGGAAATCTCGGCCTCGTCGTCATTGACGAGCAGCACAAGTTCGGCGTCATGCAGCGACTCCGGCTCCTCAACAAGGCGGCGCACCCCGACGTGCTCGCCATGAGCGCTACCCCCATCCCGCGCACGCTCTCGATCACGCTCTATGGCGACATGGACGTCTCCGTCCTCGACGAGATGCCGCCCGGACGCCGCCCGATCGAGACCCGCTGGCTCCGCAACAGCCAGCTCCAGAAAGCCTTCGCCCTCGTCCGCCGCGAGCTCGAC
Organism: uncultured Verrucomicrobiota bacterium; assembly: GCA_964550015.1. Taxonomy (GTDB): domain Bacteria; phylum Auribacterota; class JABMQX01; order JAFGEW01; family JAFGEW01; genus CAZJXV01. Next base: position 8,301 of record CAZJXV010000072.1, on the reverse strand, counting down.
GCCGGACGCCAGGCCTACGTCGTTTACCCCGTCATCGAGGAAAACCCCGACCTCGAGCTCAAGGCCGCCAAAGCCATGCACGCCACGCTCAGCAACGACGTGCTCCGCGCCTACCGCGTCGGCCTGCTCTACGGCCCGATGCCGGCGGAAGAAAAACACGCCGTCATGCAGCGCTTCGCCCGTGGCGAGCTCAACGTCCTCGTCTCAACCACCGTCGTCGAGGTCGGCCTCGACGTACCCAACGCAACCGTCATGCTCGTCGAGAACGCGGGCCGCTTCGGCCTCGCCCAACTCCACCAGCTCCGCGGCCGCGTGGGCCGCGGCACGCACCCGTCCTGCTGTCTCCTCGTGGACACGCCCCGCACCGACGCCGGACGCGAACGCCTGCGCATCATTGAATCCACGTCGGACGGCTTCCAGCTCGCCGACGAGGACCTGCGCATGCGTGGCTGCGGCGAGTTCTTCGGCACCCGCCAGAGCGGCCTGCCCGGCCTCCGCATCGGTGACCCCCTCAGCGACGTCGAGCTCATGCGCCTCGCCCGCGACGAGGCGAGGAAGATCGTGGACGGCGAGGTGGAGATCACCGACGAGGTGCGCAGCCGTCTCCGCGCCGAGCTCCGCCGCCGCTTCTCCGGCAGGCTATCCCTCGTCAGCACGTAGCGCGTCTTCCGCCTCGACCTCCCGCCAGAACGCCGCCGCATCGCCCGCGATGTCGCGCGAGACCAGCTCCGCCGGCGACGCGTCGTACCAGTCCGGCGGAAACAACTCCGCATACGCCGGCGTGGCGAACCGCTGCCCGACGAGCACCGCGACGCCCGTGTCGCGCTCGGAACGGATCAGCCGGCCGACCGACTGAATCACCCGGTTCATCCCGACGAACAGGTACGCGTACTCGAACCCCATCCCGTACCGCTCGGCGAAGTAGGCGCGCATCAGCTCCTGCTCGAAGCACACGCGCGGCAAGCCGGGCCCCACGACGATCGCCCCGATGAGCATCCCGCCGGGATAGTCCACCCCCTCGGCGAAAATGCCGCCCTGCACGGCGAGCACGAGATGGCCCTCCGCCTCGTCGCGCAGCCGGTCGAGCAGCCGCGCGCGGTCCCGTTCCGACATCGAGCGCGCCTGCCGCAACACCGTCACGCCTTCCGGCGCGAGGGTCTGCGCCACCGCGTCGAGGTACTCGAAGCTCGGGAAGAACACGAAGTAGTTGCCCCCCCGCGCCGCCGCCACCTGCTCGACGAGCCGCGCCACCGGCTCGTACGACCGCGGCCGGTGCCGGTACCGCGTCGAAACATCCGCCGCCACGAGCACCCGCAGGTGCTCCTTCGGAAACGGCGACGGCAGCGCCACCAGCCGCGTCCGGTCGCGGTCGAACCCGAGCACGTCGCGGTAAAACGTCAGCGGCATGAGCGTCGCCGACATCCCGACCGCCGCGTAGCACTCGTCGAGCCGCACGCCGAGCTGCCGCGACGGGTCTGTGCACAAAATGTTCAGCGACCCGCCGCCCTGCGTCGTGTCCCAGATGCACGAGAACTCCTCGCCGCCAAGCTGCAACACCCGGTTGAACGCGATGTAGGCGAAGAACAGCTCGTGCACCGGATCGTTTGGCCCGAACGTCGCCGTCGCGCGGCAGTGCTCGGCATACTCCACGATGATGTCCTCGAGCAACGCCTGCTGCGCGTCGAAGAACGCCGTGTCCGGCTCGACGAGGTACTTCGCCCCCTGTGCGCCCTCATCGACCGGCCGCCGCGAGACCGCGACCAGCGCCTCGTCCACCGCGCGGCACCACTGCGCCAGCCGATGCAGCACGGGCGCCTGCGACCGCTCGCCGAGCTCGATCGCCCCGTGCAGGCTCGCCCGATGCAGCTCGGGCGAGTAGTACTCGCGGCCGCGCGCATACAGATTGTGCGCCTCGTCCACAACCAGGATCGTGTCGTCGGTGCGCCGCTCGAGGAAATACCGGCGCAGGTACACGGCCGGATCGAATACGTAGTTGTAGTCGCACACGATCACGTCCGCCCGCAGCGACGCGTCGAGCGCCAGCTCGAACGGGCAGAGCGTCTCCTCGACCGCCCGGTCGTAGCAGTCCTCGGGCGCAATCACGCCGAGCGCCGCGAGATCGTCGAGCGCCGTCGAGTTCGCCAGCCGCTCGTAATAGCCCCGCGCGAACCGGCAGAACTCCGGGTGGCAGAAGTACACGTCGTTCGCGCACATCTTCTCGCGCGCACGCAGGTGCAAAGCGACGAAGCCCTCCTCATCGGTCCGCATCTTGCGCAGCGTCTCGACGACGAGGTGCTGCTGCGTCGTCTTCGACGTGAGAAAGAACACGCGCAGCTCACGGCGCATCGCCAGCCGCACCGCGGGCCACAGTACCGCCGCCGTCTTGCCGATCCCCGTCGGCGCCGACACCAGCACGTGCGCCCGCGACTCGAGCGCTTGCTCCACGAGCCGGATCATCTCATCCTGGTGTGGCCGCATCGCCTCGAACGGGAACGGCACCGCGTCCGCGAGCTCCGCCAGGCGCTCGTGCCACGCACGCCGCTCTTCGTGCTCGACGACGATGGCGCGAAGCCGCGCGGCGATCGCTGCTTCGAGCCCCTCCTCGTCGAGCTCGACGGCCACGCGCCGCGTGGCGCCGCTGCGAACCTCCGCCAGCACGAGGTACCCCCGCGTCTCCTTGCCGGACTCGCGCGCGAGGAAAAGCATGTAGAGCCTGAGCTGCAGCGTCCACGAGCGGTACGCGCCCTCCTCGAGACGCGCAGCCGCATGCTCGACCGAGTGGACCGACTTCACCTCCTCGACCACGGTCCGGCCCCGGTCCACGTACAACCCGTCAATCCGCCCCTGCACCGTCACGGTCCATCCGTCGAACGGAAACGTGTGCGTCAGCGCCGTCTCGCCCTGGTAGGTCTTGTGGGTGGCTGCGCGCGCCTCGTGGTGGGCCGCGTGCACGTCACGTCCGAGCGCCGCCCGGGCCGCCGGCATCGCCTCGGCCGAAATGCTGCCCGCGGGCCCCTCCGCCGCCAGGTCGCGCACGCTGAGCGAGATCGTCTTCGCCTCGTCGTCAATCCGGACCGTCATCGCTCCGGCGCCCGCTCGAGACCGAGCGCCTCCTCGAGCACTTCCGCCACGTGCCGCACACGGATCGGCACGCCGTCGGCCGCCAGCCGGTCGCGCAACTGCAGCACGCACCCGGGGCATTCCGTCGCCACGACCTCCGCCTCGACGCGGCGCAGCGCGTTGGTTTTGCGCCGGGCGATCCTCGTCGCCAGCCCGTACTGATGCACGCTGAACAGCCCGGCCATGCCGCAGCAATAGTCGGCGCCCTCCATCTCCTCGTACTGCGCCGCCGCCTCGAGCAGCCGCCGCGGCGCGTCCGCGATCCGCTGCCCGAACCGCAGGTGGCACGGGTCGTGATAGACGACCTTGGTCGAAATCCCAAGCGCCGGAAAGTCCACGAACCGGTCGAGGAACTCCGCGAAATCGTACACCCTCGACGAGAACGCCTCCGCCTCCTCGCCCAGCAGGTCGCGGTACGCCTTCTTCAGCGTCTCGCCGCACGAGGCGCACCCGGTGACAATCGCCGCCTCGCCCGGCATGGCGCGCATGTTGATCCGCGCGAGCCGCCTCGCCTGCGCCACGTCGCCGAGCGACAACACGGGCGTGCCGCAGCAGACCTGCCCGCGCGGCACGATCACCTCGAAGCCGAAGTGGCCCAGCACATTGACGATCGACCCCGCCACCTCCGAGTACGCGTAGTTCATCATGCAGCCCGTGAAGAAATACACCGCCTTGGATGCGTCGGCCCTGCGCGCCGTGCCCAGCGCGTCGAGCGCCGTGCGTTTCGACAGCTCCGGCAATCGCCGCCCACCCTTGAAGAGCAGCGGCAGGTGCCGCGTCATCCCCTTGCCCCGGGGCAGCAGCTTCTGCAACGCCGCCGCCCCGCGCACCAGCGCGTCCATGAGCCGGCGCCGCGTCAGCACCCACCGGAACAGCAGCCGGTTCCACCACGACAGCCCGCCCGCCATCGGCATCCGCCGCTTGAGCTCCGTGATCACACGGTCGAACTGCACGTCGTTCTGGCACACGTACGAACATCGCAGGCACGCCAGGCACGACTGCGCCGACTCCGCCACCCGCTTCGTGTACGGCAAGCGCCCGGCAAGCACGGCGTCGAACAAAGCGATCCGCCCGCGCGCCACGCGCACCTCGTCGCGCGTCTCGATATACGACGGACACACGGCCAGGCACTTGCCGCACTTCGTGCACTTGTCGATCTCGAGCTGGACCGAATATCCCTGTGACATCCAAGCCTCTCCAGGGCCGCTCTTCCAAGGCCGCCTTCCGAAGGCCGCCTTCCGAAGGCCGCCTTCCCAAGGCCGCCTTCCGACAGCCACCCTTATCACGACGAGCAAAAGCGACAGGCGGGGGAATCGTCGTCACGAAAACCGCGACGCCCGGCGTCATCGTGCATGATTGCCCGAACACCGTACCCCATGATACGCTGAATCAGCGCTCATCTCAACGTGGAAGATGGCCCGCATGCCAACGATCCGCTATGCCGTCGTCGCCCTGGCCGCACTTGCGTTCGCGGCCGCCTCGCTCGCCCCGCCGCCGGCGCACGCGGCCGGAAGAGCGGCGAGAAAAAGGGAGCCGCCCGGCAACCTGCGCGATGACTTCAGCAACGCCGACGCAATCAAAAACAACTACGAAATCCAGGGCAAGGTGCGCCACGACCCGCGCCGCCGCCGCATGGTGTTTGTCGGCTCGGGCTGGTTCGTCAGCAAGCGGCGGTTCTCCAACAACGTGGACGTCAGGGGCCGCGTCTTTATCCCAAGCACCGTCAACACAAAGCGCGACGAGGTCGGCCTGCTCCTCAAGCAGCGCCACGCCGACACCCGCTGCGGCGCCGCCATCGCGTACGGCCGCGAGCACCCCGCCTTCGGCTCCCTGACCCTCGTGCGCGACGGCGCCGTCGCGACGAGCTGCCCGATCGAGATCAAGCGCGGCGCCTGGTACAGGCTCCGCGTCCGCACCGACGGCCTCCGCATCGCGGCCAAGGCCTGGCGCGTCGGCGAGCCCGAGCCCCCCGCCTACCAGGTCAGCCACCCCCTCGGCCCGCGGTGGCGCGCCTCGGGCGGCATCGGCTTCGCCCACGTCGGCGGCGGCACCATCGTCGACGACCTCGCCGTCAACGACCACGGCGAGCTCGCCGCCGGCGACGCCCTGCGCGCCGCGCTGCCCCGCCCCATCCTCGACGACCGCCCCGACTACGTCGCCCTCTACTGGAAAGCCTGGGAAATCGCCCGCACCAAGGTCCAGACCGGCACCGCCGCCAACGGCTTCGTCCCCGCCTACCTCGACGAGGGCTTCAACGCCAATATCTTCCAGTGGGACACCTGCTTCATGGCCATGTTCGCCATCTACGCCCAGGGCGCCCTGCCCGGCGTCGAGTCGCTCGACAACTTCTACCGCAAGCAGCACGACGACGGCTTCATCTGCCGCGAGATCCGCGAGCGCGACGGCAGCGACTTCCACTCCTGGCACTCCGACCAGGCCATCAACCCCCCGCTGTTCGCCTGGGCCGAGTGGCGCTACTACCGGCACACCGGCGACGCCTCACGCCTGGCCGCCGTGCTCCCCGTGCTCGCGCGCTACTACGACTGGATCGCCGCCAACCGGCCCGGCATCCGCGGCCTGCCCCGCCAGTCCAATCTCGGCTCCGGCATGGACAACTCGCCCCGCCACGGCCTCGGATGGGTGGACCTCGCCGCCCAGCAGGCCCACGCCGCCTTCACCATCAGCTCCATCGCCGCCCAGCTCCACGACCTCCAGCGCCAGCGCTACTACGGCCGCGAATACACCCGCCTGCGCAACGCCATCGAGCAGCACTGCTGGGACGACAACGACATGATCTACTACGACCTCGACGAGAACGGCGAGCGCGTCGCCGTCAAGACCGTCGCCGCCTTCTGGCCCCTGCTCGCCGGCATCCCCGGCCCCGAACGCGCCAGGCTCCTCGTCGGCCACCTGCGCAGCGGCGACGAGTTCCTCCGCGCACACCGCGTCCCCACCCTCAGCGCCGACCACCCCGACTACAGCCCGCGCGGCGGCTACTGGCGCGGTTCCGTCTGGGCGCCCACCAACTTCATGATCGTCAAAGGCCTCGAGACCTGCGGCGAGCACGACGAAGCCCGCCTCATCGCCCTGAACCACCTCACCATGATGACGCACGTCTTCAAGGCCACCGGCACCATCTGGGAAAACTACGCGCCCGACAGCGCCGCGCCCGGCGAGCCCGCGCGCCGCGACTTCGTCGGCTGGTCGGGCTGCGGCCCGATCGCCATGCTCATCGAGAACGTCCTCGGCATCCACGCCGACGGCCCGACCGACTCCCTCGTCTGGCGCGTGCGCGAGCCCGGCCGCCACGGCATCGAAAACCTGCGCTTCGGCGACAACGTCGTCGGCCTCGTCTGCGATAAGCCCGTCTACCCCAACGGCCCCCGCACCATCACCGTCCTGACCACCAGCCCCTTCATCCTCACCGTGGACACCCCCGCCGGCCGCACGGTCAAGAAAATCACCGACCACAAAACCACGTTCCAGGTCAAGATGGTCGAACCCCGCCTCCACTGAGGCCACAGTCCCGGAAAGCTCACATAAGGCGCGCGTGCAGCGTGTGCGGCGTCGCGTCGAGCACCTCCACCGTCACGAGCTCCCCGACGAGCTCCGGGCACGGCTCGAACACCGCAATCCGGTTGCACCGCGTCCGACCCGTGTACCGATCCGCCCGCTTGCGGCTCGGCCCCTCGACGAGCACCTCCATCCGCCGTCCCACGAGCCCCCGGTTCTTCCCAAGAAAAACCTCGTCCACGAGCGCCAGCAGCCGCGCAAGCCGCGCCTTCTTCACCTCGAGCGGCACATCGTCCGCGAGCTCCGCCGCCGCCGTCCCCGCGCGCGGCGAGTACTTGAAAATAAACGCGCTGTCGTACCGCACCCGCTCGATGAGCGAGACCGTCTCCTCGAATTCCGCCTCCGTCTCACCCGGGAACCCCACAATCAGGTCCGTCGCCAGCGCGATGCCGGGCACCCGCTTGCGCAGCCGCTCCACCAGCCCGAGGTAATGGGCCCGTGTGTACCTGCGGTTCATCCGCTCGAGCACCGCGTCGCTCCCCGACTGCGCCGGAAAGTGCAGCGCCTCGCACACCGGCCCCAACTCGGCCATCGCCTCGATCAGGCGCCCGCTGACGTCCTTCGGGTGCGACGTCACAAACCGCACCCGCTCGAGGCCCACCACGCCGCTCACCCGCTCGAGCAGCCCCGCAAAGTCGAGCTCCTCGCTCAGCCCCCGGCCGTACGCGTTCACGTTCTGCCCCAGCAGCGTCACCTCGCGCACCCCGCGCCCGACCAGGTGCCGCACCTCCCGGACGATCTCGTCCGGCGGCCGGCTCATCTCGCGCCCGCGCACGTACGGCACGATGCAGTACGAGCAGTAATTGTCGCACCCGCGCATCACCGACACGAACGCCTTGACCCGGCTCGAGCGCCGCGCCGTCTCGACGTGCAGCTCCGGCGCGCCCTCCTCGGCCACGTCAATGCAGCGGCGCCCCCCATCGAGCGCCTCCGCAACGAGATCGGCCAGCCGGTGGATGCGCCGCGTGCCGCACACCACGTCGAGCTCCGGCACCGCGTCGAAAAGCGCCTCCCGTTTCGCCTGCGCCACGCACCCGCACAGCGCCAGCACCAGTCCCGGCCGCGCCTCCCGCTTGCGCTTCGCCAGCAGCCCGAGCAACCCGAGCGCCTTCCGCTCCGCCGACTCCCGCACGGCGCACGTGTTGAGCACCACCACGTCGGCGCTCTCCATGTCCGCCGCCGGCGCCAGCCCGCGCTCGACCAGGTCGCCCGCGATGCACTCCGAGTCGAGCTCGTTCATCTGGCACCCGTAGGTGCGCACAAAAAAGCGTGCCGTATCCATACGTCTCCGAAAAAATAGGGACAGTCACCTATTTTTCTTGCGCCGCCTCCTGCAGGCAACCCCTCCGGCTGGTTAGGAAAAACAGGGGACCGTCCCTATTCTTCCATCGGCTTCCGGACCTTGTTACCTCAGCCCTCGCAGAGGGCGACATCCTGTAGCCTCGGGCGTGAGGGCCTGCTCAAAAACCTGTGCCCCGACGCCCCGTAGGGGCACCACGTGCGTAGCCGTAGGCGTCAGCCTACGGACCGCGAGCGAGGCACAACCACCCTTTCTCGACGGGCGACCGGCCCGGACGGGGCCGGTCGCCCGTCGAGAAAGAGGACCTT
>CAZJXV010000071.1:0-16738 GCA_964550015.1 uncultured Verrucomicrobiota bacterium | reverse complement strand
GCAATGGTCGAAATGCAGGTGCGTCAGCACCACGTCCGTCACCGCCGCCGGCTCGACCCCCGCCGCGCGCAGGGATGTTTCCAGCCTCACCTCGTCGCTGACCGCGTAGATCTCGCGCCGCTTCCTGGACAGCTTCCGCCCGAGGCCCGCTTCGATCACCACCACGTCCCGGCCGCGCCGCACAAGCAGGCAGTTCGTCGCCATCCGCACGCGGTTCCGCTCGTCGGGCTCGAGCAGCCGCTCCCACAGCGGCTTCGGCACCACGCCGAACATCGCGCCCCCGTCAATGCGGAACTCACCGTCGCTGACGATCCTGACCTCGAACTCACCGACCCGCATCAGCCCCCCGACCAACCAACAAAACAAACAGGAACACACGCCCCACATCCCCCTCATCCCGCTCTCCCGCCCTATCCCGTCTTATCTGTCCTATCCGTCCTATCCCGTCCTATCCCCCCAAAAAACCCTCACGAGATCGCCGCCCGCTCCTCGGCCGCGATCGCCGCCAGCACCCTCTTGCCCACGCGCCGCACCTCTGGGTTTACCGCGCTCAGCGTCTCCAGAATCCGGCCCGACCACGTGTAGCCGCCCGTGAACACCAGCTTCAGGCCGTTCTCGCGAATGCGCCGCCGGTCCCGAGGCCCCAGCGCGTCAATGTCCTGGACGCACTTCGCCAGCCGCCGGATATCCTTGCCCGGCTCCTTCACAACCAAGCCGTCCACCCCGTCGGTGACCTGCTCGGCCAGCCCGCCGCCGTCCGACGGCACGATCAGCAGCCCGCCCGACTTGCGCACCAGCAGTCGCAGCTCCGCCGGGATCAGCCCGAACGGCTCGTCATACGCCAGGATCGGCACCGCCACCGTGTTCGCATACTGGCTCAGGCACGCGCACAGGTCGTAGTCGAACGCGTTGAGCACCGTCGCCGGCCGGCCCAGTTGCTCCGCCTGCGCCGCGAGCTCGGGGTATTCGCCGAGCGTCACGATCACCGGGTGATACTCCTCCGGCAGGTGCCTCATCACCTCCAGCGTCAGGTCCAGCCGCTTGTACGGCACCGGCCGCCCAAAGCTGAAAACGAGCTTTCTGTCCAACGGGATCTGGTGCCGCTCCCGGCCCGCGCCCGCCAGCGTGCCGTTATACTTCTTGATCGTCTTGACGATCTCGCGCTCGCTCCGCACCCGGAACTTCCGGTCCAGCGGGTCCACCCCGTTGCCCGTTGGCACGATCCGCCCGGGATCCACCGCGTAGTCCCTGACCAGATGCTCGCTGATAAACGTACTGATCGCCCCGATGTGCACGTTCGGGTACTGCCGCGCCCAGTAGAAACTCGCGAACTCCGCCCCGATCTTATCGGGATCCACCGGCTCCTCGTCGTGCTTGAGCGTCGTCGAGTGCACCACGCGCAGCCACTCGACCGTCCGGTCGTTGTCCTGCATCGTGCCGTACACCGGGCTCAACATGAAAAACGTGTCGTGACAATAAATGACCGACGCCTCGTGGTTCCGCCCGATCGAGCGCGCGACGGACGCCGCGCCCGCGCTTTCGAGCCGGATCTGCTCCATCGTCCCGAAAAAGTTCTCCCCCCCGGGCCAGTTCGACGAGATCGGCAGACCCGCCGGCGACCGGTTCAGCACCGAATAGTACTCCCCCCCCATCGCCCGGATCGCCTTGCGCGCCTTCACCAGGTGCGCCTCGTCGAAGTGGCCGTAGCCCGGCCCGAAATGCGTCTCCACGAAGTACGGCGTCAGCTTGATCCCCTCGGCCGCCAGCGCCTTGCGCACACGCGGCAGCGAGCCCAGATGGCCCCGCGTCACCGTGCACACGCCCCCGCCTCCGGCCGCGATCCCTTCAATCGTGAGATGAACGACTGCAAGATCGAGTCTCGGCTTTGCCTTGGCCATGCCCTGCCCCCCTTCGAACGTACACACTGCACTCCCCAAGACGAGACGGCCGAAGCCACACACGCCCCGGCCACGTAAGCGCGACAGTAAAGCACAGCCCCCGCGGCCCTGTCAACACGCCCCGCAGCTCCCCCGCGCGGCCCGGCCACATTCCCCCTTGACCTCTCCCACCCCTTCCGGCAGCATGATGTCTCCCGCTGGGACCGGGACCGGCCTCTTCGGACCCGACACCGAGAACGAGAGACCGAGATCGCGTGCACGATTGAAGGAGGGCCCTGTCATGACATCCGCCTGGAACATCTCCGCCTTGATCACGATCATTACCGTCCTCGCGGCGACCCCGCCTGTGGCGCTCGCTCAGACCGATGAGGTCCAGGTCGGCGCCGACGCCACGACCGCCATCGCGCTCAAGAACCCCGAGGGCATCTGCTACGGCCCAGACGATCACCTCTACGTTACCGACACCGGCAACAACCGCCTCCTCGAGTTTGCCGCCGACCTGACCTTCGTCCGCTCGATCTGCAGCACCGAAGGCAGCGCCGAAGGGCAGCTCAGCAAACCCGTGGACGTGGCCCTTGACTCCAAGGGCCGCATCATCGTGGCCGACGCCGGCAATAACCGCATCCAGATCTTCGACGGCAAGGGCCAGTTCGTCCTCGCCTTCGGCTCGAGCGGCAAAGAAGACGGCCAGTTCAACCGCCCGTCCAACGTCACCATTGACGACCGCGACAACATCATCGTGACCGACCGCGCCAACCACCGCCTCCAGGTCTTCGACCGCACCGGCAAGCACCTCTTTACCCTCGCCAACCGCACCGGCGAAAAGAGCGCCGAACGCATCGAACTCGAGAAGAAGTGGGCCATCGAGCGCGACCCCACAAAGAAGCCCCAGGACATCAAGGTCAATCCCACCTGGCAGGGCACCGACTCGAGCCAGTTCCGCGAGCCCGGCGGCACCTGGTACGACCCCGAGACCAAAGAGCTCTGGGTCGCTAACGGCTGGAACTGCCGCTACGAGCGCCTCGACTACGACTCCCGCACCGGCACCATCAGCCGCAAGGCCAACGAGGACCTCGACGGGCGCGTCTGGGGCCCGTGGCTCACCCGCAACTGCACCGGCACGCCCGACGGCAACTTCATCGGCCTCCAGACCGTCTGGGGCGGCCTGCAGTTCTTCTATAACCGCGCCGAGCTGAACGCCCTCTCGAAGATAGACAAGAACATCAGCGGCGGCTCCTACGGCGCTATGAAACAGGTCCACGACATCACGATCAACTCGAAGGGCGATGTCGCCGTCGCCGACACGCATAACAGCCGCATCGTCATCTTCAACAAGGACTTCACCATGCCGCCCAATCCCGCGGTGTCCTGGCTCACCCGCGACGGCGGCAAGATTACCTGGCGCACCACCGCCCCGTCGCCCACCGAGCTCATGCTCCGCCGGGGCGACTTGCCCGAGCGCACCCCCGGGCGCGAGGACCCCTGGACCGACGGCCAGGACGAGATCACCATCGTGCGCATCAGCCAGCGGCCCGTGCACGCGCACGAGGCCGTGCTCACCGGCCTCGTGCCCGGCACCCGCTACTACTACAAGCTGCGCATCCCCGAGATGAAAACCATCCCCGGCGCCGGCTGGTCGCGCGAGTACGCGTTCGCCACCCACGCCAAGGAGGGCGAAACCGTCTTCCTCGCCTTCACCCTCAAAACGCTCCTCCGGCCTAACATCATCAATGTCGAAACTGTCCGGCCCGACACGCCCTTCCCGGAGCCGATGAGCCAGGCCGACATCAAGCGCTACTACGTGGACCAGTTCAGGCAGACCGACCTCTTCTACTGGGTCAACTCGAAGATGAAGTACTGGATCGACCACGACATCTATGTCGAAGAGACCATGTGCCGCGTCGGCGACATCAACAAAGGCCAGTTCAAGGACGACGCCGAGAAGGCCAAGTACGAGGCGCTCCCGAAGCACGGCAAACCCCTCGAGACCCTCATCGCCGAGGCCGGCAACGCAGACAAAATCTACTTCGGCCAGCAGATCTGCGAGTGCAAACGCCGCTGGAACGACACCGGCAAGAAATGGGAATACCAGGGCTCCGGCGGCGGCACCTACGGCGTCGAGTGGCCCACCCCCGGCCGCAGCCACTTCCTCGGCGGCAGCGACGTCGCCTGGCTCATGTGCCACGAATACAAGCACCAGGCCGAATCCAACTTCGGCGCCAGCGGCCTCGACAAGCCCGAAGACCGCATGTGGTTCTGCCACTTCTCGCCCGTCTACCCCGGCTGGGCCCGTCCCTCCGCCGACGACCACGGCGAGCACTGGGACGGCATCGCCTGGCAGCTCCGACACCACAAGCCCGACTCCTACCTGCGCAGCATGTTCAGCATCCTCCACACCGCCCCGGACGCCGACGGCGACGGCATCCCCGACGACGACCCACGCGTGCCCCTCGACGAGAAGCGCCTCGGCTCGAGCCCGTCGAGCCAGGACACCGACGGCGACGGCCTCCACGACATGGACGAAGTGCTCGCCAGCACCTGGGTCCGCGCCCTCAACGCCCCCGTCCGGAGTCGCACCGAGGTGGACTACATCCGGCCCGACCTCACGAACCCCGACAGCGACGGCGACGGCACCATAGACGGCCTCGACAAGTACCCCATCTACCCCTACACGCCCGAGATCCACAAGGGCACCTTCACCGTTGACGGCGAACTCGACGACTGGATCGGCAAGCCGCAGATCAAGTTCTCCGCCGAGGGCGTCACCATCGAGGTCTGGTCGCGCTGGAACAACACGAACAAGAAACCCCATGAAGAATTCGACGAGACCGATGCCCTCTTCTATGCCGTCCGCATGACGGGCGACTGGACGAAGCTCTCTCTTGTCCTCGACCTCGACGCCGACGGCTTCTACGACGGCAACGACAACCTCTACATCGAGATCGCGCCCGACAAGAACGCAGGCCCGAAGATGACCAACGCCCGCATGCACATGTGCAACCTCGGGCGCTGGCCCTGGTTCGACAGCAAGCACACGTACCTCAAGCCCGAGGAGATCCGATTCGCCGGCATGGCCACGGCCGACGCCCAGACGTTCGAGCTCGCCGTGCCCCGGCGCGACATCCTCGGCCTCCACCTCAAGCCCCACGAAGAGATCGGCCTGATGCTCTACATCGGCTTGGAGGGCAAGGGCTCCATCGCCGTTTTCGAGCCGTGGCACATCTTCGACAGCACCCTGGTAAACTGACCGCGAATCCAGCAGAAATCGCCGGGCCGCCCGCCACGCACCGGGCGGCCCGACGATCTGCCACAGGTGTATCACGCGAGCTCAGCATCGGAGCTGACTCGCCAACAAGACGCCGCCGAATGGAAGCATGACCCAGTCGGCGCCATGGACAAGCCCGGCGTCGAGTGATTCACTCAAGGCGAAGGGGGGCAAGATGAAAGGCAGACAGTCTCTTGTGCTACTTCCGCTGGCGGTCGCGGTACTGGCCCTCGCCGCTGGGGCGATTGGGGCGACGCCAGGCTCCTTGCGCTCGTTGATAGACCTCGATGCCCTGGCCGAGGTGCCACCGCCCGGTTGGCGTGCCGGGATGTTCTCGAGTACCGACCCGGCCGGCAAAGGTCGCGACGCCGGCAACTACTTGCGGGTCGAAGGGGACACGTACGTGCTGGCAGCACTGGACGGTCCGGGCGTGATCACGCGTATCTGGTCGGCGAATCCGCAGGGTCAGTTGCAGGTGTTCCTCGATGGGCAGGAGAAGCCGGCCATTGACTGCCTCTTCAAGGATCTCTTCGAGGACCGCTATGAGCCGTTCAAGCCGCCGATCTCCGGCAAATCGAGCGGCGGCTGGTACAGCTACTGGCCCATCGGCTTCGAGCGTTCGTGCACAATCACCGTCCATCAGCCGCCGGAGATCACCGAACGCTACGCCAGCAAAGAGTACGCCGCGCTGAGTGCCACCCGCACGGTGAACGTGCCGCTCAAGGGCGTCAAGGAACTCAAGCTCGTCGTGACCAAAGGCCGCGAAAACGACTGGTGGGGTGACCACGCAGACTGGGCTGACGCCAGGCTGGTGCGCGCCGACGGCAGCGTCGTGTACCTGAGCGACCTGACCGAGACGAGCATCCCCGCAAAGATCGTCTCCTCTAAGCAGGACTGGGGCCTCTTGCCCAACGGGAAACCGGGATACAACGGTAAGTTCGGCCGCGATGTGAGTTGCGAGGGCTGCCCAATCACCATCAAGGGCAAACGTTACAAAAAAGGGCTCGGGTGCCATGCCGCCGCCGAGCACATCTTCGCGCTGAATGAGCCGTTTGACCGCTTCCAGTCGGACCTCGGCAGAGATGACGAAGCGGGAGAACGGGATCCTGAAGGATGGCTGCGCAAGATACATCGGGGGACAATGGAATGCCTCGTCTTCACGGACGGCAACAAGGCTTATGACAGCGGGGTTATTGGATATCCGAAGCTTGAAGGCACGTTCGAGCCCAAAAGCCTTTTTTACCACGTAACCTACCTCCAGGTGCCGAATGGCACTCCCGTTCAGCCGTTTCGCCGTGAGCTGACGCCCTCGCAACAAAAGGAACTCGAGCAGGTCCTGAAAGCATGGACCAACCTCGGCCAGCCACCGCAGCCCCTCGACGCTGACGAACACGTCAACGGGGAGCAGCAAATAGCCCCCGGTAGCACCGTTGTCCTGGCCGAACTCAAAGGCCCGAGGAAGATCACCTCGCTCAAGATGCGAGTCGAGTCAGACGACGTGCGTATCCTGCGGCGCGCGATCTTGAAGGTGTTCTACGACGGCCACGACCAGCCGGCCGTCTGGGCGCCCGTGTGTGATTTCTTCGGGACCGGCTTCGGCGAGGTGGAGTTCAAGTCGCTGCTCTACGGCATGACCGAGGACGGGTATTACTGCTATTTCCCCATGCCATTCTCCAAGAGCATCCGTATCGAAATCGAAAACGGCAGCCGGCAACGTGCCGTTGTTCGCCACACCATCACCCATCGAGCCATGCCGGAAGATCGCGTTCCCGCCGGCCGGTTCTGCGCACAATGGCGGGCCGACATCGGTCGAGAAGGCTCCTTGTACAGCATCCTCAGGACACAGGGCCGCGGCAAGTTCGCCGGATTCAACCTGAGTGCGGCCTCGGTCGGGGGCGATATCGGCTACCTCGAGGGGAACGAGCAGTTCGTCGTTGACGGCGAGGAACGGCCCTCGACGATCGGCACCGGCACGGAGGACTACTTCAACGGGGGATGGTACTACAAGGAGGGGCTGTTCACCCGGCCGCTCCACGGGTTGACTGTAAAGCATCAGGCACGAGGAACGTTTCCGGACGCGGAGGGCATCACGAGTCAATTCCGGGCCCAGGTGCCCGATTGCGTGCCGTTTCAGGAATCGTTCCTGGCCGAGATCCAGTACGGCTCGAACAACGCCCACCTCGACGACCGGTACGCGTCCGTGGCGTACTGGTACCAGACGATGCCCGTCCGGACGGACTACACGCCGCCGGCCGCGAGCGAGATGAATTTCCCTCGCCGGCTCCTGGTTCGTCCGAACGCATCGGAGTATGGCGCATTCAAAAGGGGCGATATGGTCACAGGCGTCCTGCCGCTCGGCGGTGCTGCGTTCGCCGAGAATCTCTTCGATGCCGCGCGCGTGAAGAACGCGCGCAAGGAGCTCGCCTACTGGAAGGACATCTCCGAGGGCTACGAGGGCACAAACCTGTCGCTGTCGAACTGGTGGCCGCGCGCGACCCTGCGCCGCGGCAAAGACGCGCCGACTGAGCCGCACCGGGGCGACGTGATCCTGTGCCGCAGCGAGAAACCGGGGACCGAGCTCGATGTGCCGCTGACGAGCCCGGGGGCCGGCAAGAGCACGTTGACCCTGGTGCTGGTCGAGGGGCCGGACTTCGGCGTCGTTGACGTGTCGGTCGGCGATGCGGTCGTGTTGAAGGACGTGGACTGCTACAGCCGGGAAGTCCGGCCGAGCAAGATCCTCACGGCGCCCGTGGAGATCGCCGCGGAGGCCGATGGCGTGCCGCTCCGAATCCGCGCGACGGGCAAGGGCCCGGACTCGAGCGGGTGCTCTCTCGGCCTGTACTGCGCGGGCCTCGCGCCGGCGAACAAAGGCAAATGATGACCGATCACATCAGGCGCAAGATCAAAGGCAACCCGTGAGCGAACCTGGGCCCCACCTGGACAGGCTTCAACCGGCCACGTGGACTACACCGGCCTTTCTCGACGAGATCGGCCTCGATCCGCACCGGCCCTCCGCCTCCCTCACCATGACAATGGCCGAGGCCGAGGAACCGCTCCTCAACGTCGCGAACATGCCCGCGACCACCTGGTCGCTCTACCAGGAGTTCGCGCGCACCGGCGACCGCCGCAGCTACGAAACCCCCTACTTTCGGAAACGCGACCAGCTCTCCGCCCTCGCGCTCCAGGCCTTCTTCGCGCCGCGCGACGGCGACCTCGACCGCCTGTGCGACCACATCTGGAACGTCTGCGAGGAGACCACCTGGGTACTCCCCGCGCACGCCCGGTTCACCGACATTGACCTCTTCTGCGCCGAGACCGCCTTCGCGCTCGCAGAAGCGTGCCGCCTGCTGGCCGATCAACTGCCCGACGAGATCATCGAACGCGTCCGGGCCGAGGTCGAGCGACGCGCGCTCGCCGCCTACCTCGACGACCCGGAGCAATACGGCTGGCATTCCGACGAACATCTCAACAACTGGAGCGGCGTGTGCAACGCCTCGCTCGGCGCGGCCCTGCTCCACCTCGAGCGCGATCCCGCGCGCCTTCGCCGCGGCGCGGGCATCGTCCTGCGCGGCCTCGAGCGCTTCCTTGCCACCGCGTTCGAGCGCGACGGCGCCTCGACCGAAGGCGTCGGCTACTGGCACTACGGCCTCGTCAACGTCGTCGCCTTCGCCGAGTTGCTGCGCGCGCGCACGGGCGGCGCCGTGGACGTCCTCGCCTCCCCCCGCATGCGCGCCATCGCCGCCTACCCGCTCAATATGCTGCTCTCGCCGGGACGCTACGCCGCCTTCTCCGACAGCGCGGAACCCACGGGACTCTGCCCCGGCATCATCGCGCGCCTCGCCCAACGCTCCGGCCGCACAGAGCTCGCCGCCGTGCTCGCCGAACCCGCCCCGCTCGCGATGGCCATCCGCCGCCTCCCGCTCGCCCTGCGCAACGTCGCCTGGTGGGACGGCCGCCGCCCGCCGCAGGGCCCGCCCATCACCACCCACTGGCAAAAAGACATCGGCACCGTGCGCCTCGTCGAGAACGACGTCGTGCTCATGGCCAAAGCGGGCCACAACGCCGAGAACCACAACCAGAACGACGTCGGCAGCTTCATCCTGCATGCCGCCGGCGAAACCCTCCTGTGCGACCCCGGCGCCGGCCTCTACACTCGCCAGTACTTCGACGCCGCCCGCTACGACAACGTCTTCAACGGCTCGCAAGGCCACAGCGTCCCCCTCATCGGCGGCCGGACGCAAATCGACGGTCGCGCGGCCGCGGGCGAAATCCTCAGCTTCGACCCGGACTCCAAGCAGGTGCAGATGCAGATCGCCGCCGCGTACGACGTACCCGGCCTCGAAAGCGTGCGCCGCACGCTGGCCCTCACCGACGGCGCCCTCCTGCTCGACGACGCCGTCACGTTCTCCCACTCCCCCGTCGAGATCGCCGAGGTCCTCGTCACCTGGTGCCCCGTCCGGGCCGACGGCCACGCCGCCGTCATCGAGGGCGAGCGACGCACACTGCGTCTGGTGATCGAAGAGCCCGCGGGCGCAACCTTCAGCGCAGAAGAATTCCGTGTCGAGCCGCGCCAGCCCGATCCGCCGAGGATGCTCCGCCGCCTCACCTGCCGCATCAGCCCGGCGCCCGACACGCGATGCACCATCCGCATGAAAATCGAAGCGAAGTAACGGGCCTCCGACGAGCGCCCGCGCTTAAGGCTACTCCCCCAGCGCCCTCTTGACTGCCCCGGCCACCTCCGTGCGCACCGCCTCCTGCTCGGCTGTCAGCTTGACCTCCGGATCGAGCCCCTTGAGGAGCGTCTCGGCCTCCACGTGGCGCGCAAGCTTCACGAGCGCCAGCGCCCGCCCGAGCAGCACGTCGGTCGGGTCAAGCTCCGGCGCACCCTCGACCTTTTCGAGCAGCCGCAGCGCGAACTCCTGGTCCTGGTTCACCTTGAGACAGCAGGTCGCCAGCCCGTACAGGATCAGCGGGTGCTCGTCGTCGGTGCGATACAGCCGGTCGAACCGCCGCTTGGCGCCCCTGAAGTCCCCCCGGCGCATCCGCAGCGTCGCCTCCAGGATGCGCCCGCGCCGGCCGTCACGCGTGGCCACCTCCGCCACGTGCCGGTCCGCCTCATCCCTCTCGCCCTGCACCTGCTTGCACTCGGCCAGGCCCCAGTGGCACTCGACCACGACGAACCGCCCCGGCCCCGACTCAAGCACCTTCTCATACGCCTCGATCGCCTCGTCGGTCCGGCGCAACTCCTTGAGGCACACCGCCGCCCACAGCGACGCGCGCGGCTCCTTCGGCCGGAGCGCCAGCGCGCGAGCGCACGCCTCAAGCGATTCCGTGAAAAGCCGCTGCTTGAGCCGGCAAAACCCCAGCAGCGTCCACGCCCGCCACGACTCCGGCCCCAGCTCCACCGCGCGCTCGAGCGCCGCCGCCGCCTCGTCAACCCGCGACGCGGCCAGATGCTCCTCCGCCTCGGCATA
This sequence comes from uncultured Verrucomicrobiota bacterium, assembly GCA_964550015.1. GTDB lineage: Bacteria > Auribacterota > JABMQX01 > JAFGEW01 > JAFGEW01 > CAZJXV01. Next base: position 6,101 of record CAZJXV010000071.1, on the reverse strand, counting down.
GAGCGCCTCCGGCGACGCCTCACCCGCGCCCCCGGCCGCCAAGGCCGCCCCAAGAACGCTGAGCACCATGCCCAAGCTAGCGGGTGCCACGAAGCGGCGTGTGCTCACAGACAAGACTACCCTCCTTCACCCACCCGATTGCCCACCTTCCTGGTTTCAATCGTAGTAGGGTGCGTCTCTGATGTCAAAGGCACCTGTGTAGAAAGGTCCCTTTGACCTTCTGCTGCCTTTTTTCTTTCATGGCCCGCCGTTCCCAGCTAAGATGAGTCACATGGTTGCAGGTTTGCGTCATTCTTCGGGGATATGACGTGCAAAGGGAGAATGATCGCACGCCGGAAATGTTGGCCTGTTCGAGCACCTGGAGTATGCGGAGATGAGCGTTCCTGATCGTCCTGCGCGTGACACCGAGGACCCACACCTCCCCAAGCCACCAATAAGGAGCCCCGTGCTCAAGCGTGAGCCGCCCCGGGAAGAATATGTTCCAAGCGGACCCTTGTTTCTCCCGGAGCGCCCGACAAAGAAGAGAACCATCAAGCTAGGCCGTGTCCTCATCGTCGTTCTTTGTCTCCTTGGCGGTGCCTACGCGCTCATTGGCTTAGCGTTCGACCCGCTCGACAACTACCTCCTGGGCAGACTGTGTGAGGTGATCGGCAAAGACTCCACCGCCATTAAGCACTACCACAAGGTAACCGACGCGAGCGACCTATGGGCCGAAAGGGCGGCGGGCGCAATGACCAGGCTTGGGAAACGAGTGTTCGGCAAGCACCTCGAGCTGCACCATTATAGGAACTGGACCGCCAAATCGACAATCGTCTTCATGCCGGCGGACCGCTCAGGCCGGCCCACGAGCCTCCTACTCCTTGAATCCCAGATTGCCTACAAGGCCCCCGGCATGGTCGCAGAACAGATCACCGAGAACGGCAAGCAGATCGGGCAGCACCTCGTGAACGAAGCCCATGTCTTCCTCTCCCTCAGCCGATATTGGTCGCGCTCTCAATCAGCCGCCGAGTACTCAGCGAGCATCCAGCAGGTCCTGGGCTTCGGGCCCGACAAGCTGTTCGACGAGTCCGGCAAGGAAGACGTCATCGAGGCGTTCTTCGAAGACGTCGGCCTGCGCTTGGACGGCGTTTGGGATAACGAGGAGGGTGTCACAATTTGCCAGTTCGTCATCGAGGTTCAAGGCGACAAGAAACTCATGAGGAAGCTCGAGTTCCTCTCAGGCCCCTTCTATCCCTGGACCGCCCTGGGCGCCGCACGCATGATCCCGGAGGTCGCCAAGGTAAGCTACAACATCCGCGCCAAGGACGGATTCCTTGAGGGCCTACACCTTACCTACGCCGATAACACTATCCTCGTAGGTCAGTTCCTCTCCGACTTCCGGTCAGACGTCGAGATTCCGCCGGAGAGGTTCAAACTCCGCCGCTAGCGGCTGGGGTTGAACCGCAGCCCCTCGCCAGCTTCGCTGGGAGGCGCTTCACAACCGTCAAACGCCAAGGCGGCGCCAAGATTTTCCTTTGACCGTCCCGCGTGCGCCGCTAGAATGCGCCCGGAGGATGAAGGGAAAACCTTGCCTGAGGAACCACAGGGGATGGCTGAACACAACGACGAAGCCGGCAACGGCGAATCGGGCGACATCGTCACCTGCCCGACCTGCCAGAAAATCTGGCCCAAGGACACAAAGTTCTGCACCCAGTGCGGGACATGGATCCACTCAGGCCAAGTCATGGAGTCGCCCACCGTGCCGACCGCGCCGGTGGCACGCCCCGGTCAACCGGTCCAGGGCCCGTCCCCCCCCGGCATCGCCCCCACCCGAACCGGCGCGTCCCCTACCGCCGGCGCCCCCGGCCCTGGCAGCGCCCCCCCCACGGCGCCCGGCATCGGCCCTCCGCCGCCGGGCTTTGCCGCAGTCCAGCGCAGTGCCCTCGACTCCGGAGGCATCGCCCCCCCGCCTGGCCAACCCGGCGAGGCACAGGAAGGAGAACCCCCGAAGAAGAAGTACGCCCTGAAGATCGAGCCGCCCCGCGAGGAACGCATCCCCGAGGGCAGGGTGTTTATTCCCCAGCGTGAGCCCAAGAAGAAACAGGCCCGCATCAAGCTCAGCCAGATACCCATTATCATCATCTGCTTGCTGGCCCTCGCCTACGCCGTCACCAGTATCGCCTTCAAGCCCCTGCATCACTACGTGCTCGGCCAGTTCTTCGAGACAATCGGCAAGCCGAACCAGGCCCTGAAGCGCTACCAGAAGGTGACCACGACGTACCGAGGCTCCTCGTGGGCCGACCGCTCCGCCAAGGCAATGACGAGGATCGGCAGGAAGAAGTTCGTCGAGCACCTCGAGCTGCAGTACTACAACAACTGGACCGCCGAATCGAAGATCACCATCACCCCCGGCGGCGAGCGGCCGGGCATGACGGCCGACCAGATTCAACTCGAATCCATCATCGCCTACAAAGCGCCCGGTCTTGTCGTCGAGGAGATCATGCTCGACAACGGCAACGCATACGGCAAGAAGCTGATCAACAACGCCCTCTATGGCCTGAAACTCGGCGGCCGCACCCAGAAATTCATGAGCGCGGCGGAGTACGATCAGGACATGAACAGCCTCCTCAAGTTCGGCCCCGACACGCTCTTCAACGAGTCAGGCAAGAACAAAGTCCTCGAAGCCTTCTTCGACGATCTCGAGCTCCGTCTGCATGACGTCCAGAACGACGAGGAACTCGGACGGCTCTACGTGTACTCACTCTCGATCGGCGGAGACACCGGGCGCGCCGGCAAGTTCTCCATGCTCGCCGGGCCGTTCGTCGCCTGGTTCGGCGCGCCGGGCGTCCCCGCGACCTCCGAGATCAGGTACCACATCCGCGCCGAAGACGGCTTCCTGCACCGCGTCGAGTACATGGACGCCTCCGGCGTCTCAGCCGTCGTCGAGACCTTCTCCGAATTCGAGCCCGGCGTCGACGTCAGCGACAGCAGGTTCCAGCCCCAGCCGCGCTAGCCCGATCGGACGACCCGGGACCGCACACAGCCGAATGTGAAACCGGACTGCGCCATCGCCCATCACACTACGCCTCCCCCCACAGCGCGAGCTGCCCGTCGAGGATCTCCACGAACCCCTCCGTCCCCTTGCCGTAGTACATCACCTCGTCCGGCACGCCGTTCGGCTCCTTGCCCACCGACACGTACACCGCCCCCCGCGCCACCGGCGAGACCATCTTGAAGTCGCTCCCGTCGAACCCGCCGATCGGCCCGAACTCGTCGCCCATGAACAGCACGTCCTCGTTCGCCACGCCAAGGCCCCGCGCCAGCTCGTTGATGATCCACTCGACCGAGTCCGCCTTGTCGCTCAGCCCGTACTCGAGGTGCTTCACGTCCGTCGTGATCCGAAGCGCGATCCCCACCTCCCGGCATTTTGCCTCGAGCCGGTCGATCAGCTCCTGGATACCGCCCGCCACGCCGTGCTCGCGCAGCCGCTGCCGCACCGCCACGAGCAGCTCGCCGATGCGCGCCTTCGGCGGGTCCGCCCACTCCGGCGTCGGGATGATGTCGAGCTTGCGCCGGTTGAACCGGTCATAGACGATCGCCACGTCCAGCCCGTACTTCGCCTTGAATTCCTCCTGCAGCTCGACGCTCACGCGGTCCATCCTGGCGTTCTCCTCGGCGGTCGCGTCCCGGCCGCGGACGCGCACCGGCTCGCCCGCGCCGTCGAAGCCGTACACCTCCGCCCCCCGATTGACGCACGCAAACAGGTTGCGCTTCAGCGCCGGTCGCACCTTCGAGCAGAACTGCGTGTTCGGATTGCCCAGATGCGTGCCCGTGATGATGACGATCTTCACGTCGAGCGCCATGAGCGCCTCGAGCCGGGGCAGGATATCGTCCACGGGCGCCGTGCGGTCCTTCACCGCCGTGCCGTCCCAGTCAAACGCCACGATCCTGAACCGCCGCCCCAGCCGCTCGTGCACCAGCGGATCCTGCTCCATCTCTCGCTGCTCCCTCCTCATGAAAAATGTGGGAAAGCCAACCGCGCCCACTCGACCGCGCCGCACACTGGCACGCGCCCGCATCCGCCCGTCCATGCCCAACCCAAGCCGCGAAGCGGCCGCCAAACTGAGTGCAGCCTGCTTAACGCTCCCTGACGTTCGCCAATCCAGGCCACGCACTGCCGTGCCGGCTTCAGCCGGCTCTCCTGTTTGCCACCGGCTTCAGCCGGTGGTATGCCGCGCCACCAGACAATCATTCAGCGCGCTTCAGCGCGCTTCTCGACAACTCGGCTTCAGCCATGCCCCGACCGCAGCAAGCAACAACGCCGCTAACGCTCATCAGCAGACGATCTCGATATAGCCGGCCCTCTGTGAAGCCTACGAGGGAGCGCGGAGGCCTCTCAGCAGACGACGCCCCCGCATGCTTAAACAAGATACGCCAGCGCACGTTATGAACCGGAATGCCGGCCCGCAAACGCTTCGAGCCGCTCCTTGACGAGCCCGAGAAACTGCGCCCCCACCGCACCGTCAATAATCCGGTGATCGCAGCTCAGCGTCATCCGCATCCGCATGCGCACCGTCACCTCCCCTTCGCGCGCCACCGGCACGTCCTCCACCGCGCCCACCGCCAGGATCGCCCCCTGCTCCGGGTGGATGATCGCCCCGAACGACTCGACGCCCAGCATCCCCATGTTCGTGATCGTGAACGTGCCGCCCGCCATCTCCTCGGGCCGCAGCGACCGCGCCCGCGCCCGCTCGACGAGCCGCTTCGATTCCACCGCGATCTTCTCGAGCGGCCGCCTGTCCGCATCCCGGATCACCGGCACGACCAGCCCGTCGTCAACGCTCACCGCGATCCCGATGTTGACCGCCTCGTTCATCTGCACCGCGACGCCTTCGCCTCGACCGCCGCTCACGCACCGCGCGTTCACGATCGGCATCTCCCGAAGCGCCGCCCCGCACGCGGCCACCACGAAATCGTTGTACGAGATCTTCCCGCCATCGGGGGCCCGATGCTCGTCGCGAAACCGAGCGACCGCCTCCATGTCCGCGCTCATCGTCACGTAGAAGTGCGGTATCATGCGTGCGCTCTCGCTCATCCGCTCGGCGATCGCGCGCCGCATCGCGCTCAGCGGCGTCGGCCGCGTCCGCAGCGCTTGCTCGACCACCTCGACCGTGATCCTCTCCCCGTGCGCCAGCCGCAGCAGCTCGTCCAGCGTCAACCCGGCCTCCCGGGCACGCACCCGCGCCGCTCCAGTCATCGTCGCGGGCCCCAGCTTCCGCTCATCGAGATACGCCTGCACGTCCCGCTCGACGACCCGCCCACCGGGTCCGCTGCCGGCGATATCCGCCGGGTCAAGCAGCCATTCTTCAGCCAGCTTCCTCGCGCGCGGCGACACGCCCCGCACCCGCGCCTCCGTGTCCGGCGCCTCCTCGCGCGCAGCAGTGGCCGCCCGCCGCGCCCGCGGCGCCTTCGCCGGAACGGGCTTCGCCGGCGCCGTCTTCGGCGCCTTCTCGGCCTTGCGCACCTTCGTTGCCGCTGTTCTCAGCGCCCCCGCTGTCTTCAGCGCCTTCGCTGTCCCCAGCGCTACTTCCGGCACCGCCTCGCCCGGCTCGCCGATGTAGCCGAGCACGTCGAGCACGTCGTACGTCTCCGCCGGCTGGGCCACGATCTTCAGCAGCGTGCCCGCCGCCAGGCTCTCCACCTCCAGCACCGCCTTGTCCGTCTCGATCTCGAGGATCGGCTGCCCTTTCTCGACCCGGTCGCCCTCCGCCACGAGCCACCGCACGATCGTCGCGAACTCCATCGTCTGCCCGAGCTTCGGCAGAATGATCTCACTCGCCATCGCCACTACTCCACAAGGTCCATCGCGGCCGCCGCGATCCTCTCCGGCGACGGCACCGCCGCCGCCTCGAGCGGCGGGCTCATCGGGATCGGCACGTCCTCGCCGCACACGCGCGCAATCGGCCCGTCGAGCCAGTCGAACGCCTCCTCCTGGATGCGCGCGATCACCTCGCTCGGCACGCCGTTCGTCCGGCACGCCTCGGAGACGCACACCACGCGGCCCGTCTTGCGCACCGACTTGAGGATCGTGCGCATATCGAGCGGCTTGATCGTGCGCAGGT
>CAZJXV010000070.1:0-16794 GCA_964550015.1 uncultured Verrucomicrobiota bacterium | reverse complement strand
AGCCCCCTGTTCGACGCCACGTCAAACACCGGCGCCCCGAACTGCTCGGCGTTCACGAGCGACATCAGCGCCAGCTCGTACTTGCCGAGCTTGCCGTAGGCGATGGCGATGTTGACGTGCGCCGGCGCGTATTTCACCTCCAGCTTGAGCGCCCGCTCGAACGCCGCGACCGCGTCCTCGACCCGACCGAGCCGCAGCAGGGCCACCCCGCGGCTATTGTGCGCCGGCACGAACTCCGGCGAGACGGCCAGCGCCTCGTCGTAGGCCGCGAGCTCGCGCTCCGCGCTGCCCAGCCGGCTGTAGCACGCGCCGATCTCCAGGTACAGCCGGGGGTCCTCGGCATTGTCCCGCACCGCCGCCCGGAACGAACGGATCGCCTTGCGGTACCGGCCCGCGTCGTAGAGCTCGATGCCCCGCTGGTAGTAGCCCGCCGCGCTGCTTGCCGCAGCCAGCTCCTCGGGATTCCTGCCGGGAACGGCCTCCGGCGACTCGGCCGGCGTGCCGCACCCGGCGCAGACCACGGCACACGCAACAACGATCGGGATCGCGCCGAGACCGCCGCCGGCACGCCGCCGCCGGCCTGTGCGGTCACGATACGGATAGGTTTCGGTCATACGGCTCGCTCCGCCGCGTGCGTCCCCACGCGTCCCTACGCCTCGGACGACGAGGCGGCCGCTTCGTCGCCCGCCTTCTGCCGGGCGGCCTCGTCAACCTCGTCAGCCTCACCAACCTCGTCCGGCGCAGCCGGTTTCTCATCCTGCTTGAGCTTGATGACCTTCTCGCTGAACACGCCCAACTCGCGGAACTTCTGGTACCGGCGCTCGAGCAGGTCCTGCGGCCGCACCAGGGCAAGCCGGTCCAGATGCACCAGTAGCCGCTCCTTGAGCGTCGCCGCCATCCGGTCCGGGTCGTAGTGCCCGCCGCCGAGCGGCTCGGGAATCACCTCGTCCACGATCCCGTTCGCCAGCAGGTCCTCGCTCGTGAGCTTGAGCGCCGCAGCCGCCTCGGCCATCCGCCCCGCGTCGCGCCACAGGATCGCCGCGCAGCCCTCCGGCGAGATCACCGAGTAGTACGCATGCTGGAAGATCAACACCGCGTCCCCGACGCCGATGCCGAGCGCGCCGCCCGAGCACCCCTCGCCCGTGATCACCACGATCATCGGCGTCTTGAGCCGCATCATCTCGCGCAGGTTGAACGCGATCGCCTGGGCCTGCCCGCGCTCCTCGGCGCCGATGCCCGGGTAGGCCCCCGGCGTGTCAATGAAGCATAGGACGGGCAGGCCGAACTTCTCCGCCGTCTGCATCAGGCGAAGCGCCTTGCGGAAACCCTCCGGATGCGGCATCCCGAAGTTGCGGTAGCCGCGCTCCTTGGTGTCCTTGCCCTTCTGGTGCGCCACGAGCATCAGCCGGTGCTGCTCGAGCCGCGCAATGCCCCCGACCAGCGCATGGTCGTCGGCGAACAGCCGGTCGCCGTGCAGCTCCATCCAGTCCGTCATGATCCGCTCGACGAAATCGAGGAAATACGGCCGCGCCGGATGGCGCGCAATCAGCACCCGCTCCCACGGCGTCAGGTTGCCGTACACGTGCTGCTTCTCGTCGGCCAGCTTGTTCTCGAGCTCGACGATCTGCGCCCGCAGGTCCACCTTCTGCTCCTGCGTCCAGCTCTTGAGCTCCTCGATCTTCTTCTCGAGCTCGCGCAGCGGCCGCTCGAACTCGAGCGGCGCAACGTCCCTCGCGCTCGCCATGGCGCTCCCTCCGCTCAGACGGCTACTCGACGATGCTCACCGGCGTGCCGATCGGCACGATCTTGAACAACTGCTCGACGTCCTCGTTGAGCAGCCGGATGCACCCCTGGCTCTTGTAGGTGCCGATCGTCTCCGGCTCCCACGTGCCGTGAATCCCGTAGCCCTTCAGTGTCTTCGCTTCATCACTGATCCCCATCCAGCGGGTCCCGAGCACGTTGCGCGGGTCCCCGAACGGGATGCCCCGCCAGGGCGGATCAATATTCTTGCTTACGATCTCGAACTCCCACCGGCGTCTTGTCGTACTCGCCGGTGCCGACGCGGTACTTCGTCAGCAGCGTGTCGTGACAGAACAGGCTGAGCGTGTTGTCCGACTTGTCAATGACGATCCGGAACGAGTCCGTCACCACCTTGAGCCGGTCGCCGATCTGCAGGAGCTGCGGGTCATCTATCCTATTGCTTTCAGCCAGCAAGTCAACCGAGGTGTTGTACTCCCGGGCGATCTTGGCCAGCGAGTCCCCGCTCTTCACCGTGTACTTGATGCACTTGGGCACCTCCGTGACCAGCGGCGAGAACAGGATCGCCATGTTCACCTCGCAGAGCTTGGCCTGGATCACCTCGGGGTCCTTCGCCCCCAGCACGTAGGCCGTCAGCGCCGCCTCCGCCCGCTCGGGATGCTTGTCCTTAATATAGGCGTCCGCAAGCGTGATCGCCGCCTGGTCAGCCCACGTCGTGCCCGCGAACCGCTCGACCGCCTGCCGGCACGCCGCAATCGCCCCGGCCACGTCCGGCGGCTCGGACGCCAGGCACGACCGGCCCATCCACACCGCGGCCTCCGCGCGCTGGTTCGGCGAAAAAGCCGCGTCATCCAGAATCGCCGACCACGCGCCCGCCGCCTTCGGATCCTCAAGGCCCGACAGCGCCCGCGCCTCCACCAGCCGGGCCGAGCGCTGCGTCGCCGCATCCCCCGACTGCGCCGCGCGCCGCGCGGCATCGAGCGCCCCCTTCAGGCGGCCCCCCTTGTACGCGTCCAGCGCTTCCTTCAGCGCGGGGTCGGCCCGACCCGGCTTCCCGCCGCTCTTCGGCCCACCCCTCTTCGGCCCGCTCCTCGAGAGCAGCCCGTGGCCCGTGTACAGAGCCACGGCCACCACCACCACCGTCAGCAGCACGGCGACCACCGCCAGCTTGTTGTCCCGTTTCATCGGATACCCATACTCCCTAGCCCCGGGCGCCAAGCTTGATGTCGCGAATGAACAACCGCACGTCAGGGTAGCGCTTCTCCACGTCCTTTTCAAGGGCGCGCGAGACCGCCTGCTCGATCGCCCGGCTCACGCTCGCGTTGTGGCGGCGCACCGGCTCGGCCTTGATTCGCAAATTCGTGTGCGCGCGCATCAGCTCCTGCTCCGTCTCGCCCGTGTACGGCAGCCGCAGCGTGAGCATCTCGTACGCCATGATGCCGAGCGAGTAGATGTCCACCCGCTCGTCGTAGCGCTGCAGCAGCAGCCGCTCCGGCGCCAGGTACGTCGGGCTGCCGCTGATCTGCTTCGAGGCGAGAAACTCGTGCCGCTTCTCCACCGCCAGGCTGAAGTCGCTCAGACGCACCTCCGAACCGTCGTCGCTCAACAGCACGTTCTCCGGCTTGACGTCGCGGTGGACGATGCGCCGCGTGTGGTGCAGGTAGGCCAGCGCCTCGGCCACGGCGCGCAGGATCATGATCGGCCTCGCCCGCAGCACCTCGCGCTTCTCGAGGATGAAGCGCTTGAGGTTGTCGCCCCGAATGAGCTCGGTCACCACGAACGGCATCGTGCGGCTCGTGCCGATATCGAACACCTTGAGGATGTTCGGATGATTGCAGCGCACCTCGAGCCGCGCGCCCCGCAGGAACTGGCGCGCCGCCCGCGCGTCGCCGCGCAGCTCCGGAGCCAGGATGCGCACCGCCACCAACTTGCCCGTCAGCGACGAGCGCGCCAGATACACCTCCGAGAGGCTCCCCCGGTTGATCCGCTCGACGATTTCATAGCCGCTCAGCGTCGTTCCGAACATGGAACCCGGCTCGAATCCTCCCCTGACACGTTACGCCGTGCCGACGTCGCCGGCGCGGTCCTGCCGCCGCGCCTTGCGACGCTTCAAGCGCGCCAGCCGCCGCGCGCGCCGCTTCCCGCCGCCGCGACGCCCCGCCCTGGGCTCCTCGGGCACCCCGAAGGGCGGCTCAACCGCAACGCGCTTCACCACGCGGTAGTAAAGATGCCGCACCGGGCCCAACAGCGCGTAGCAGACGAACAGCGCGCAGAACGCCACCTCGACGAACGCCGCCAGCCCCACGATCAGCACCGCAAAGCCCACCAGCACGACGAACGGCTTCTTGCGCGAGAGCCGCAGCTCGACCGTGGACGGATACGGGATCCGGCTCACCATCAAAATCGACACCCCCAGCATCGCCCCCGTCGCCGCCCACAGCGGCAGCGCCCACCCGTGCACCTGCGCCACCAGCACGTACGAAGCCACCGCCCCGCCCGCGCCGGGACTCGGCAAACCCGAGAACGAGCGCCGCTCCTCGCTCGAGGCCTGCACGTTGTAGCGCGCCAGCCGCAGCGCACACGTCACCACGTACAGAAACACCACCCCGAGCCCCAGCTTGAGCTTGAGCGGCCCGACCGCCGCGAGCTGGAACTGATACATCAACACCGCCGGCGCCACCCCGAAGCTCACCACGTCGGCGAGCGAGTCGAACTCCTTGCCGAACAGCGTGCCCGCGCGCTGAAGCCTCGCAAGCACCCCGTCGAAAAAATCGAAGAAGCACGCCGCAAGAATCGCAATCGCCGCGTGCAGGTACAGGCCGTCAATGGCAAAGATGATCGCAAAAGTGCCCGCGAACACGTTGAGCGCCGTGCAGAGGTTGGGAAGAATGTAGACTCTCTTCATGAATCCGCGGGTCCTATTGCACCCTCGCAATCGGGCTCCGGACACCCCGCACGAGCTGCCCCTTGCGCACGAGCACCTCGTAGCCCCGCGGCAGGAACACGTCCACCCGCGAGCCGAACTTGATCAGGCCGACCCGCTCGCCACGCCGCACCTCGTCGCCCGGCCCGACACGGCACACAATGCGCCGCGCGAGCAGTCCGGCGATCTGTCGGAACACCAGCCGCCCGCCGGGGCCGTGCACCCCGATGCTGTTGGCCTCGTTGCACTCGGACGCACGCCCCACACCCGCGTTGCCGAAACGCCCCGGGCGGTGCGCCACGTGCTCGACCGTGCCGTTCACGGGCGCATACGTCATGTGCACGTCCCACAGCCGCATGAAAATGCTCACCCGCACCACCGGCTCGCCCAGGTAGTCGGGCTCCTCCGCCTCGCCCACGTACACCACGAGGCCGTCGGCCGGCGCCACGACGAGCGCGGCATCGTCCGGGCCCGTACGCTTCGGGTCGCGGAAAAAGAACAGCACGCCGCCCGCAGCCAACGCGCAGACCGCGCCGGGCACCGGCAAACCCAGCGCACACAACGCCGCCGCCGCCACACCGAGCGGCACGGCAATCGGTACTGCCTCCCGCGCTATGGAAAACCGCATCGCTTCGAGGTCCGTCCCAACCGTGTGAGCACGAACAGGGCACCTCAACCTCGTGCCTGCCCCGTCCGAGGCAATCATTCCTACTCCACGGCCACGGCCCACGTCAAGGATTCTGTGCGCCCCCCCGCTCGGCCACCGAGCACCCCCGCTCGGCCACCGAGCACCCCCGCTCGGCCACCGAGCGCCGCCCCTCCCGCCCCCAACCCGGCGTGCACGTTGATTCGACCGCCCCCCTGTGCTAAACAAGCCGCGTGGACACGTCAGACCCGCTTACCGGGCCCAGGGAGGCCGGCGGTGCCCCGCATCCTGCACGTGATCAACAGTTTCGACATCGGCGGCAACGAGCGCTTCCTCGTCGAGCTGCTCCGAGGCCTCGACCGCACCGAGTTCCACCAGGAGGTCTGCGTGCCCGACCGCGGACGCGACTACACCTTCGACCTCAAGCAGATCTGCCAATCGCTCGACGTGCCGCTCCACGTCATCAGCGCCCGCCACAATCTCGACCCGAGCATCGGCCGCGAGCTCCGCAAGCACATGGCGGCGCGCGGCTGCGACATCGTGCACACCCACCTCGTGCTCTCGCAGTACTGGGGCCGCCGCGCCGCGATCGCCGCGGGCGTCAAGCGCATTTTCTCCTCGGAGCAGAACGCCTACCGCTTCAAGGTGCTCCCGCCGTTCCGGTGGATCGAGCAGCGGCTCACCCGCGCCACCGAGCGCGTCCTCGCCTGCTCCGGACACGTGCGCGACCACCTCGTGCGCCGCGTCGGCCTGCCCCCGGACAAAGTGGCCCTGGTATATAACGGCGTGGACACCACGGCGTTCGCACCCGCCGGGCCCGACGACCCCGCCCGCGCCGCCGCCCGCGCCGACCTCGGCATCGGACCCGGCGACAAGCTCATCGGCACCGTCGGCCACCTCAACCGCCAGAAGGGGCACGCGGTGCTCATCGAGGCGATGGCCGGCGTGCTCGAACGCGAGCCGGCCGCGAGGCTCCTCATCGCCGGGCGCGGCCCCCTGCGCAAGCGGCTCGAAGCGCTCGCCGTTGCGTGCGGCGTCGCCGGCAAAGTGACCTTTGCCGGGCTCGTAGGCGATGTGCCGCGCCTGCTCAAGGCCTTCGACGCCTTCGCCTTCCCCTCGCTCTGGGAAGGCTTCGGCATCGCGCTCACCGAGGCGATGGCCGCCGGGCTGCCCACAGTCGCCTCCGGCACAGGCGGCATCATGGAGATCATCCAGGACGGCGTCTCCGGCCTCCTCGTGCCCCCCGGCGACGCCGGCGAGCTGGTCGCCGCGCTCGTGCGCGTTTTGCAGCGGCCGGAGCTTGCGCGCGATCTCGCACAGCGCGGCCTGGCGCGCGTGCGTGAGACATTCTCGCTGGCTCGCACCCTCGAGCAGATGGCTGCAATCTATCGCGGCGTGCGACCGCATAACGAACAAAGCGTTCGATGACTCGTACAACGTAGCGAGGGCATGCCCAAGCCAAAACCAAACGTTGAACGAGGCAGGAGAGAACACGATGAGTCATCGAATCTTGAGCACGACCGTGCGGATCCTGGCAGCGGCTTTTCTCGCCGTGATCGCCGTGGGTGCCGTTGGGCAGGCTGGATCGCAGATGCCCCCGACGCCGGAAAGACACCAGCCCCCGTCGCTCCCCGGCGGTACGGTAGTCCTGCACGTCCGCGCCGACCATGCCGGCGAGACGGTCCTGGATCTGGAGGTGCGTTCCGTTCGCCCCCGCCTCCAGCTATCCGGGGATACCAAGAAGGCTAACGGTGCGGACTTCTCGTGGCGCTTGCACTGTGGAGTGGAGATCATGTCAGACTCAGACCTGATACGCTTCGATCTCCACCAGGCGGTCCTCCAGGGCCACATGAAGAGCTCCCGCCTGAATCTCAGTTTCCAGGCCAGTGCACTCCTGACTGACGGCGAGGAGAAAATCCTGTTCAGGAACGACGAAGTGACGCTGCGCGTCACAGCAGTCTTCGAGAAAGAAGGGACCTGATCGGCCGCAGGGAATCAGCAGGCCGGCGCCGCGGCCGCCGTGGCAGGTCACGGCGCCGGCCCGGTCTCTGCGGTGAGGGGCCCAGGCCCCAGTGAACAAACCGCCCCGTGAGTCGTACAACTCATCGGGGCATCAGCGGAGACTCCGAGCGGATGCACCCATCGGATGAGGAGCTCATCCTCGGCTGCCGCCACGGCGACGAGGAGAGCTTCGACCAGCTCTTTGAAAGGTACCGGAGCAGGCTGTTCACGTTTATCCGGCGCTACGTGCGCGACCACCAGGCCGCCGAAGACATCTTCCAAAAAACCTTCGTGCGCGTCTTCACCCGGGCCGGCTCCTTCCGGCGCCGCGCCAAGGTGTCCACCTGGATCTATACGATCGCCGCAAACCTGTGCCGCGACGAACTCAAACGCCGCAAGCGCCGCCCCACGGTGTCGCTCGACGAGCCGTTGCCCGGCCACGACCCCGGCCACGCGTGGGCCGCCCTCAAAGCCACAGACGACGAGAGCCACAGCCCCCGGGCCGCCGCCGAAGAGGCCGAGCACCGCGCCGCGCTCTGGCGCGCGGTTGACGCGCTGCCCGACGAGCTGCGTGTCACGCTCGAGCTCCAGACGCTGCACGGGCTCAAGTACCGCGAGGTGGCCGAGATCCTCGGCATCCCCCTCGGCACCGTGCAGTCGCGGCTGCACAACGCGATCAAGCTGCTCCGAGCCAAATTCCGGGACGTGCTCGAGCACGGGCCCGAGCCCGGGCGCGGCTAACCGCACAGTCGCTCCTCCTTCTGCAGCGGAGCCCCAGGTCGCCCGCCCCGGCCCCGGCAAGCCGTCCCCCTCCGGAGGCACAAGCCATGAAAAAGAAAGACCAAGACATAGACGACGTGCTGATTGACTACGCCCTCGGCCAGCTCGACCCCAACGACACGGCCCGCGTCGAGCTGATGCTCGCCGAGCGGCCCGAGCTGATGCGCGAGGCCCGCGCCCTCAAGCGCATGGTCTCGCACATGGGCGTCTCCATGATTGTGCCCCCGCCCCGGCTCGTGAGCCGCACGCGCCGCGCCGCCCGCGAGGCCCGCGCCAGGCGCCCCGGCTGGCGCGGCGTCCTGCCGGCCGCCCTGCGCAGGCCCCTCGTGCCCGCCGCTGCCGGTGTCGTCGTGCTCGCGATCGTCGCCCTCCTGGTCGTGCCCGGCCTCCTGCCATCGCGACCAGGCGACGTGACCACGCCACACTACACCACGCCTGGCACACTGGGGGAGGAGCTCACATCCTTCATGCAGTCCAGCCTTAGCGAGATGCGCACGCTCGCTCGCGGGAAAGACCCGGGCGTGGAGGACCCCTCCGAGCGCGCCGCCCAGGCGATGCTCTGGCAAAAGGAGCCCCTGCCCGAGGCGCAGCTCGAGGTCCTGCACGATATCGAAACCGTCTGGCGCACGGCCTACGAGCGCGCCGGCCCGGCAGGCATTCTCTCAGACGAAACCATCACCGAGCTCCAGGACCTCGTCGCCCAAAAGCGGCTGGTCGAGCGAATTGAGGCGCTCATGTTCCACTGAGCCTCGTGTTCCACTGAGCCTCGTGCTCCACTGAGCCTCGTGCTCCACTGAGCCGACGCGCTCCATGAGCAGACAGGAGAAGACCGATGGAGATGCTGACGAAACGCAACCTGCTCCTGGGCAACCTGTTGCTGGGCCTCATCTTCGCCGCGGCCGCCTACGCCGCCGCGCGGCCCCTGTTTACCTCCGGCGTCAAGCCCGCACTGCCCCCGGACGACCTGGCCGTAGCCACCGGCAGCGCCACGCTCGAGGCCGAGATAGACCACCACCGAGCGATGCTCGAAGACTACCCACGCATCATCCTGGGCAATAACATCTTCGTCCCCAAGACGCCCCACACCGCGACCACGGTGGGCCCGCCACCGCCCCCGCTCAAAGAGCCACCGTGGGAGCTCGTCGGCACCTGGAACCCCGACGGCCAGGGCCGAGTCTGGGAGGCGACGATCAAGGACAAGTCCAAGAAACCCGGCTACCAGGAGCTGGTGGTGCACGAAGGCGACCGCTTCGTCGAACACATGGTCGTCATTACCGAGGTGACCCGCGAATACGTCTGCTACGAGATCCGCGACGAGAAGCATGACCGCGTCATCGAGCGGTTCCTCCCGCCGGAAGCCTCGGCCGTCGCCGGAGGCAACCAGAAGGACTGGAGCTCCATCATCACCATGACCCGCCCGAACCTCTACACGGTCGACATGACCGCCTTCGTCGCCGAGTGCGAAGAGATCGCCGGCCCGGACGGCGATTGGGTCGAGGCGCTGATCAACACCGTCAAGACCGAACCGTACATGCCGTCCGGCGAAGCCGGCGGCCTCCAGGGCTACCGGGTGGTGTCGTTCGGCCGCCGGAGCCCCCTCAACGACCTCGGCATCCTGAAACAGGACATCATCCTCGGCCTCGTCAAAAAGCCGATCACGAGCGAGACCCAGGCGCGCGAACTCCTGGCCGAGGCGCTCGAACAAGACGTCGTCTCGCTGGTGGTCAACCGGCTGGGAAAAACCACCTACATCGTGATAAAGTTGAACCGGTTCTGACAAGGCCGCCCTAGCGGCCCGGCCGCCCTAGCGGCCCGGCCGCCTTGGCGGCCCGACGGCGAAACCGGGCACACACGTTCGGAGACAGAGTGATGGCACAAGACGCGACTCGTGCAACTGCGGCGACGCTCACCTGGGCGGCGGCGCTGGTGATCTGCATGGCATGCCTGGGATTCGCCCAGGCCGGGGAGCCCATCGGCCCGCCCCCTGTCGGGGACGACGAACCACCCGTAAACGACGAAGAGCCGGTCGGGGAAGACGAGGAACCGCCCGTCAGAGACGTGGGGCCGACTCAAGGGGGCATGATCATCCTCGGCAATCTGAAGGGGATCTCGATCGCGCGCGTCATCGAGATGATCGCCCAGGGACTCGAAGTCAACTTCCTCCTGCCCGACCAGCTCACCGGCACGGTGACCATCCAGTGGAACCGGCCGCTGCCCAAGAGCGAGGCGCTCGACATCCTGCGCGCCATCCTCGACGACGAAGGCTACATGCTCATCGAGGGCAAGTACTTCATCACCGTCACGAAAAAAGGCGCCGACTTCACCCCGGCCCCCACCGAGGTAAAAGTCCTGAGCCGCGAAGAGGCGCTCGGACCGACCGAGAAGCCCGTCACCGCACTCATCGTGCTCAACTACATCGAGGCCGAAGAGGCCTACAAGATCGTGGGCCAGCTCCGCGACCGGACGTCCCTCGTCATGAGCCTGCCGCGGATCAACGCCATCATCATCAAGGACGCCGAGTCGCGCATCCGCTACCTCATGAGCATCATCGAGAAGCTCGACGTGCCCGGCACCGCCGGAATCATCACCATCGTGCGAATCCAGAACGCCGACGCGACCGACATCGCTGACACCATCCGTGAGATCCTCGACATCGGCAAGCCCGGGGCGCCGATCGGGCGGACCCCGACCCCCCGTACCCCGCCCGCTCCGGGCGGCACGCCGGCTGTGCCGTCGCCACTGGGCGGCGTGGTCTCGCAGGCAGCGGAGATCAAGATCCTTCCCGACGCCCGGCTCAACTCCCTTATCATCGTCGCCTCCGAGCGCGACACCCAGCGCGTGCTCGACCTCATCAAGAAGCTCGATACCCCGCCGCCAGCCGACGTCTTCCCCATCCACACCTTCCAGTGCAAGAACCAGGTGGCGGAAGATCTCGCGGACTTGCTCAGGAGCTTCGCGGAGAGGCGGCCCCCGATCGTGGCCACCGCCGCCGGCGCCACCGTCCCCGCCGCCCGCGGCGCGCAGCAGGAATCCGAAGTCTTCTTCATCGCCGACGCAACGACGAATAAGATCCTCGTCTCGGCCTCGCCCCTCGACTGGGAGGTGTACCGCCAGCTTCTCGAGGAGCTCGACCAGCCCCAGCCCCAGGTGCTCGTCGAGGTGTGGATCGTCGAGGTGAGCTCCGACGACCAGTTCGGCTTCGGCATCGAGTGGCAGACCCGGGGGCCGTCATTCGACACCCGGATCGGCCCGAGCCGCCAGGAGATCGGCATCGGCACCGAACTCGGTCTCGGCCTCGGCGACGTGTTCGCCGGCGAAGGCCTCAACCGCGGGATCAACGTTGCCGTCCGCTCGATGACCAACACCCGGGTCACCATCGGCGGCAAGACCTACATCATCCCGCACATAGACGCCTACCTCAAGGCGCTCTCCGAGATCAACAAGGTCAACGTGCTCTCCTCGCCCAAGGTGCTCACGATCAACAACGAAGAGGCAAGCGTGGATATCACCGACAAGATCTTCGTCTCCACCTCGCAGATCGCGGGCACCGGCACCGACCGCGAGGTGACCGAAACGTTCGACGAACAGGAAGTCGGCATCAAGCTCACGTTTACCCCCCAGATCAACGCGGACGACTTCGTCATCATGGAGATAAACTTGGAGGTCTCGAGCCTCATCGGCGCCACCGCGACCGACGCAAGCTCCCGGCCGCCGATGGCGATTCGCAAGACGAAGAATAAGGTCCGTGTGGAAGACGGGAATACGATCATCATCAGCGGCCTGCGCCGCCACGACCGCACCAAGACGATCACCCGCGTGCCCGTGCTGAGCCGCATCCCGCTCATCGGGCTGCTGTTTCGCAGCACGAGCGTCATCGACATGCAGAAGAACCTGATGATCTTCATCACCCCGCATATCGTCACCGACACCCCCGAGATGGTCGCCATCTCCGAGGAGATGCAGGGACAGGACATCGAGCTCGAACGCCCCCGGTTCGAGATCGATCCGAAACGCCGGCGCAAGATCCAACGGCAAAAGGCGCGCGAGAACCACGACGGCACCGACAACGTCTGGCAACAATAGATAGAATCAACCACAGATTTTCACAGATCAAAGCGGATCAGCCCACGCGACGACACACGCGTCGCGTGGCATCAGGAACGGAAGCACCGCGCCAGGGATGCCCCGTAGGGGCTGCATAGAATAGCCCAGGGTCAGCGCAGCGCCACCCTGGGAAACGTGGCCCATCATAATGCTTCCATTAGCCTGAAGGGCTTACATAAGAATCGAGGGACCGCGCATGACACGACGCCTCATCGGCGAAATCCTCGTCGCCAACGGCGCCTGCACCCAGGCGCAGGCCGACGAGTGCGCCCAACTCTGGGAGGCCGAAGGCCGCCGCCGCCGCCTCGGCGACATCCTCATCGAGCGCGGCTACATCACCGAGGACGACCTGCTCGAGGCGCTCGGCCTCCAGCTTGGCGTCCCCTTCGTGCGCGAGCTCGACGAAGACATCATCGACAAAGACCTCCTGACCAAGGTGCCCATCAACTTCGCCAAGAAACACCGCGTCATCCCCCTCTACACCGACGACGGCAACGTCACGGTCGCCGTCGCCGACCCGATGAACATGCAGCCGCTCGACGACATCGCCCTCTTGCTGCACGCCGACGTCGAGATGATGATCACCCGTCCGGCCAGCATCATCGACGCCATCAACCGCTGCTACCACCAGAGCGGGCGCGCCGCCCAGAACGTCGTCGAGACCATGCGCGAGGAAGAGGCCGAGCGCGGCGAAGTCTACACGATCGAGGACGAAACCGAGGACCTGCTCGAGATCGCCGACAAAGCGCCCATCATCAAGCTCGTCAACGTCATCATCCTCCAGGCCCTTAAGGAGCGCGCGAGCGACATCCACTTCGAGGCCTACGAAAAGGACCTCATCGTGCGCTACCGCATCGACGGCGTGCTCTACAAGCGGCTCACCCCGCCGCGCCACTACCATGCCGCCATCGTCTCGCGCATCAAGGTCATGGCCAAGCTCAACATCGCCGAAAAACGCCTGCCCCAGGACGGCAAGATCGCTATCCGCGTCGCCGACCGCGACGTGGACATCCGCGTCTCGGTCGTTCCCACGATTTTCGGCGAGCGCGTCGTGCTCCGGCTGCTCGACCGCAGCTCGGTCTTTATCTCGCTCGAATCCCTCGGCATGATCGAGGACACCTTCGAGCGCTTCAAAAGGCTTGTCGGCCTCTCGCACGGCATCATTCTCGTCACCGGCCCGACCGGCTCGGGCAAAACCACCACGCTCTACGCCGCGCTCAGCCGCATCAACAGCGAGGAGGTCAACGTCATCACCGTCGAGGACCCTGTCGAGTACCAGCTCGCCGGCATCGCCCAGATCCAGGTCAAACCCAAGATCAACCTGACCTTCGCCAACGGGCTCCGCTCCATCCTGCGCCAGGACCCCGACGTCGTGATGGTCGGCGAGATCCGCGACTACGAGACCGCCGAGATCGCCACGCACGCCTCGCTCACCGGCCACCTCGTCTTCTCCACCCTGCACACGAACGACTCGGCCGGCGCCATCACGCGCCTCATCGACATGGGCATCGAGCCATACCTCGTCTCCTCGTCCGTCGTCGCCATCGCCGCCCAGCGCCTTGTGCGTACGATCTGCCCGCACTGCAAGGAGCCGCTCGCCGTGGACGAGAAGCAGCTCCGCGAGATCGGCCTCACGCCCGCGGACCTCGCCGACGGCCACGTCGCCCACGGCCGGGGATGCAACAAGTGCTTCGGCAGCGGCTACATGGGCCGCACCGCCATCTTCGAGCTGCTCGTCATGGACAGCGAGGCCCGCCGCCTCACGCTCGAGCGCGTGGATTCCGGCTCGATCAAGCAGAGCGCCGTCACGCGCGGCATGCGCACCCTGCGCGCCGACGGCGCCCGCAAGGTCGCCATGGGCATCACCACGATGGAAGAAGTCGTGCGCGTCACCCAGGAAGACGTGCTTTAGAAGACGTACTTTAGGCACACGGCAGCAGGACCCGACCCCATGCCCGTCTACGAATACAAAGCCTACGACGCGGCCGGCAAGACCGTCAGCGGCATCATCGACGCCGACACGCCCAAAGAAGCCCGCGCCAAGCTCAAGCGCCAGGACGTCTTCGTCACCAAGGTCAAGGAAGCCGGCGAGGCCGTCTCGCTCACCGCCGAGGTCAAGCTCGCCAAACTCGTCCGGCGCGTCCGGCGCCAGGACGTCGTGGTCATGACCCGCCAGCTCGCCACGCTCATCAAGTCCGGCATGCCGCTCGTGCAGACCCTCACCGCCATCAGCGAGCAGCTCGAGGGCCACCCGATGCAGCGCATCGTCTACGCGCTGCGCGAGTGCGTCAACGCCGGCGAGCCCCTGGCCGACGCCCTGTCCGAGCACCCCAAGCTCTTCAGCGACCTGTACGTCAACATGGTGCGCGCCGGCGAGGCCGCCGGCGCGCTTGAACTCATCTTCGCCCAGCTCGCCGACTACATGGAAACGACCCAGAAACAGCGCACCAAGATCATCTCCAGCCTCATCTACCCCGCCCTTATGGTCGTCGTCGGCTCGGGCGTGCTCATCTTCCTCATGGCCTTCGTCGTGCCGCGGCTCACCCAGGTCTTCACGGAGATGGACCGCCACCTGCCCGCCATGACCCGCACCCTCATCAGCATCAGCGCCTTCTTCGCGAGCTGGCGGTTCCTCGTCTTCCTCGCCGTGCTCGCCGCGGCCATCGTCGCCGTCCGACTCAACACCCGCACCGGCCGCGGCCGCATGCTGCTGCACCGCCTGCGCCTCAAGCTGCCGATCGCGGGCGGCCTCGTGCGCAAGCTCGCCGTGGCCCGCTTCGCCCGCACGCTGGGCACCCTGCTCGCCGGCGGCATCCCGGTGCTCCGCGCCCTCGAGATCGTCGAGGGCGTCGTCGGCAACGCCGTGATCGCCCGGGCCGTGGGCGACGTCCGCGCCCGCGTCGCCGAGGGCGCCACCATGAGCGACGAGCTCCGCACCACCCGGGAGTTCCCCCCCATCGTCGTGCACATGCTGGCCGTGGGCGAAGCGAGCGGCAACCTCGAGGAAATGCTCGCCAACGTCGCGGAGACCTACGACAACGAAGTCGAGACGGCCACGAACAGCCTCATCGCGCTGCTCGAGCCGCTCATGATCGTTCTCATGGGCCTGGTGGTCGGCTTCATCGTGCTCGCCATCCTGCTGCCCATCTTCCAGATGAACCAGTTCGCGCGCTAGAGGCGCTCACGAGGAACGGAAGGAGACACAGCATGTCACGAACAACAACCAGCCGCCACGCCGCCCGGGGCGGCTTCACCCTTATCGAGCTGCTCGTGGTCATCGCCATCATCGGCATTCTCGCCACCGTCGTCACCTTCAGCGTCGTGCGCGAGATCGAAAAGGCCAAGGTCCAGAGCGCCAAGACGCAGATCTCCGTCTTCGTGTTGGCCTTGCAGCGCTACGCCTCGGAAGTGGGCGAGTATCCGACCTCGGAGGAAGGACTCAAGGTCCTGATCGAGAAGCCCGCCGACGAGAGGCGTGCCCGCGGCTGGAAGGGCCCGTACCTGTTCAATACGGACGTGGTTCCGCCCGACCCGTGGAAGAACGACTACATCTACCAGACGACGGACACCGGCGACCCGCCCTTCGAGATCATCTGCCTCGGCAAGGACGGCGTCCAGGGCGGCGAAGGCAACAACGCGGACATCTCGAGCAGGCGACTCGGTGACTAAACGCACGCGCAACGGATTTACCTTCATCGAGCTGACCGTCGTGCTGGTGATCATCGCGACGGTGCTGCTCATCGCCGTGCCCAATCTCCTCGCCTGGGTCAACGCGAGCGACCTCGGCGCCGCGAGCCGCCGCCTCGCCGGCACGATCCGCTACGTGCGCAACCAGGCCGCCCGCCGCCAGACAAGCTTCTTCCTCGCCCTCGACCTCGAGGAACACACCTACCGGGTCGAAACCCGCCGCGACCCCGACGAAGTCGAGCACGCCACCATCACCATCGAGCGGCAGGACCCGGACGACGACTACTTCAAACCCTATGAAGACGGCTTCATCCAACGCCAGGAGCTGCCCAAGCGCATCGTCTTCGACCGCGTCGTCTTCGATGATTTCACCGAAGAGCGCTACGGCACGGCCCGCATCGAGTTCCGCCCCGACGGCACCTCGCAGACCGTCGCCATCTACCTCAAGAACACCGGCGACCTCCAGGCCACGGTCACCCTCAACGGCGACACCGGCCGCGTCGAGATGTACGACTACGACTACGAGCCCATTCCCAAACCCGTGCTCTACGAGCAATACAACCTCGACGACGAGTAACACCATGGCACGGACTCGACACGGCTTCACACTGCTCGAGGTGCTCATCGCCATGGCGATCGCCTCGCTGACCCTCGTCACCGGGCTCGCCGCCGTCGGCGCCGGCCAGCGCAATGCCGCGCTCGCCGAACTCAGGTCACGCGCCACCATGCTCGCGGGCCAGAAGCTCGCCGAGCTCGAGGCCCTCGGCTACCCCGACCCCGATCCCGACCAAGCCCTCGACCCCGACGCCGACCCCGACCAGCTCATCTGGATCGAGGAAGGCGACTTCGAAGAAGAAGACCTTCACCATATCGGACCGGAGATGGGGGCCGGGGG
>CAZJXV010000069.1:0-16897 GCA_964550015.1 uncultured Verrucomicrobiota bacterium | reverse complement strand
TGGGACCTCCCACCTTTCTGATTTTTTCCAACTATCCGGAGAAGATACCCGAGAGGGCAAACTACCATCAACAACCCAGCAAAAAAAGCCTATCATAGTTGACCCATGCTGTCAAGCCTGTTTTGGGTGAGACTTCACCCGGTTCTCACTTCGATTGGCCCGGAAAGTCTCTGGCTCAACCATCGGCTTTCCGCATAATGAAGCTCAGAAGAGAAGAAATGACCGCCGTGACAGTGTCTCTGAGCTGGACCCAGAGCCCAACGCCCCTACGACCGCTTCCCCGGCTTCTTCTGGATAGTCATCATGCTGAAGAGGAAGGAGGAGAAGATGACCTGGATCCCGTTGACCAGGATCACCAGGCCGAAGAACAGTTGCCGCGTCGCCTCGAGCTCGCCGAACCCGCTGGCGATCCACCGGAAGACCACGTCGCCCGCCACGAGGAGCCCCGCCACGAACCCGATCCCACCGAGCAGCAGCCCCCACTCCAGCTTGAACCGCCGCAGCAGCCACGCGATCAGCCTGTCGTCCTTCTGGAAGTGCTCGGTGAACGAGTAGGCCTTCGCCAGGATCCCCAGGCACAGGACCTGCACCCCGACGATGGTCAGGAACCCCCCGGCGAGCATGAAGTGGATGTCGAACCGGCGCCCGTGAATCATCACCGGCCCCCCGACAAGCGCCGCCATAATGGCGAACCCGAGAACGAACAGCACGACGCCCGGAATGATGAACAGGTGGTCCGGGCTGTAGAGGAACATGAACCGCAGGTGGCGCCACCCGTCGCGGAACGTGCGCAGCTTCGACTCCCCCGCCCGGCGCCCGTACGGGATCGGGATCTCGCACACCTTCAGCTTGGCCCGCGCCGCATGGATCACCATCTCCGACGCGAACTCCATGCCCGTCGTCTGCAACGCCATCTTCTCGTACGCTTCCCGCGTGAACGAGCGCATCCCGCAGTGCGCGTCGCCGATCGAGGTCTTGAACATCCCCCGCAGCACGGCCGACAGGATCGGATTGCCCACGTACCGGTGCAGCGTCGGCATCGCGCCCCGGGCCATCTTGCCGTGGAACCGGTTGCCGATGACGAAATCGTATCCCTCGCGCAGCGGCTCGATGAATCGCTCGAGCTCGCCGAAGTCGTATGTGTCGTCGGCATCGCCCATAACGATGTACCGGCCCCGCGCCGCCTCGATCCCGCGCATGTAAGCGCTGCCGTAACCCCGCCGCGCCTCGCGCACCACACGGGCGCCCCCGGCCTCGGCGATCGCCGCGCTCTCGTCCTCCGAGCCGTTGTCCGCAACGACCACCTCCCCCTTGAGGCCCGACTTCTTGAGCGCCTTCTTCGCCTTCTCCACGCAGCGGCCGATGCTCTCCGCCTCGTTCAGGCACGGCATCACCACGGAGACCTCGATCGTCCCCTCGGCAACCCGGCTCTCCGTCTCAACAACCACTTCAGGCATCACCCGTTCAGGCATCGCCCCTCAGAAAAATCGCCCCCAGTATAGGCCAACGGCCACGGCCTGTGAAGGCCCTTTGAAGACCTTTTGCCGAAGGCGGGCACGGATTCCCCGCGAAATTCGTCTTTACATATGACCGGCCATAGGGTATGAAAGGGAAGGGGCCGCCGCCGAGCGGCCCGATGGCCTGCGCAACCACTGGGAGGACAAAACGGCCATGAAGGCAACTGCGATTCTATGCGCGGGGCTCGCCCTGTGCCTGGCGGCCGCTGCCGCCACGGGCCAGACCGCGATCCTCATCAGCCAAGCCAAGGTGTACAAGACCGCCCAGGAGGTGATCGCCACGCTGCCCGCCGGCACCAAGGTCGCCGTCGGAAAGACCAGCGGCCAGTGGGTGGCGGTCAGTTGGCGCACCGAGGAGGAGGTCCGCCAGGGCTGGGTCGAGCGGGCCAGGCTCGAGGCCATCCAGGAGGGCTTCGACGCCGCCGTCTCCGAGCACTGCATCCTGCACGCCCAGGACGCGACGTACATCGAGCGGTTCGACCTGGACGTCACCGAGAACCTCTACGCCGCCGTCGCCCGGAGCCTGATTAACACCAAGGACGAGCCGCCTTTCAACCCCAACGTGAAGCTGCGCATCTACCTGTTCAACAGGCAGACGTACTCTGCCCTGGCCAAGCGCTACCGCCAGTCGGCCGACGACGTCGGTTTTGTCCCGCTGCGCGGCCAGGTCAATCTCGACTACAGCCTCCGGACCACGACCACGCCGATGAAGGCCCTCGTCGTGCACGAACTCGCCGTGCTCGTGCTGCGTGACTATGCCAACCAGCCCCGGAACCGCCCGGGCGTCGGCGGGCCGCTGCCCCTGTGGCTGATCGAGGCGTTCGCCATGTACCACGAGTACCGAGCAGGCTTCGACACCGACGACCTCATCTACGTGTCCGACAAGCCGAAGCTCTCGACGTTGACCCACAAGAACAGCGTACCCACCAAGGAAAAGGACCGCGACGAGTTCCTCGCCACCGCGGGCACCCTCGGACATATGCTCCTCAACTACGGGACGACCGAGCGGTTCTCCGCTCTGGTGCGCGCGCTCCAGGCGGGCGCGGGCCGCGCCAAGCCCGACGCCATCATGCTCCAGCACTACGGCCTGACCCGCACCAAGTTCCAGGACGAGTGGGCCCGCTACGTGGACGCGCTCAAGGAGAAATACGACATCAAGAAACGTGAGGAGGAGCTCGAGGACCGCGAGGACGAGGATGACTGGGACGACTTTGTGACCATGAGAGGCGACCTCCAGCGGGACTGGGTTGACAAGTACCTGGCGCACCTCCTCCCCTCGAGCGTCGAGCCGGCCGATCGGCACTCACTCGTCAGCCGCATCCTCGCTGCGCTCTCGAACAAACAATAACGGAACCGACCGAAGCGAGTATTACCGGGCGCCTCGCGTGAGGCGCCCGTTTCCATGTGAAAACAAATAGGACCGGAGATGCGCGTCCTGCTCGTCAATCCCAACCGCTACCGCCGACCCGCCGTGCCCCCCGTCGGGCTCGAGTACCTCGTGGCGCCCCTGCGCCGGGCCGGACATGAACCCGTGCTGCTCGACCTGTGCTTCGCCGACGACCCGCAGGCGGCCCTCGCCCACGCCCTCGACGACGCCCAGCCCGAGGCCGTGGGCTTCACCGTGCGCAACGTCGACACGGTCCTCTATCACACCAACGAGTCCTTCCTCGACGAGATCGCCTCCCTTGTTACGGTCGCCCGGTCCGCCGTCCCCCTCGTGCTCATCGGCGGCAGCGGCGTCGCCACCATGCCGGAGACCCTCCTGCGCACCCTCGGCGCAAGCCATGCCGTTGACGGACCGGGCGAGGCCGCGCTCCCGGCGCTGCTCGACCGCACGGCAGCGGCAGCGCAACACGTCTCATCCGTCGTGGACGGCTGGGCCGCCCGACCCGATCCCGCCGAGCGCCACCCGCGCGGCGAGCTTCTGGACTACGCGCCCTACCTCGAGGCCGGGGCCCGCTTCGGCTTCGAGACCCAGAAGGGATGCACGGGCCGCTGCATCTTCTGCACCGAGGCCTCGCGCCCCGTGCTGCCGAGACGGCCCGAGATCGTGGCCGACGAGGTCGCCGCGCTCGTCGAGCTCGGCGCGACCCAGCTCTTCTGCTGCGACAGCGAGTTCAACCAGTCCCTCGCCCATTGCAGGGCGTTCCTGCGCGAGCTCATCGCCCGCCGCCTCTCCGTTGACTGGACGCTCTACATGAAGCCGCTGCCCCACGACGCCGATCTCTTCGAGCTCCTGGTGCGCTCCGGCTGCTCCTCGATCACCCTGTCCGTTGACACCCTCTCGCTCGACGGCCCGGCGCCGGCCTACCGCGAGTCAGACCTGATCTCCTTCCTGGACATGGCGAAGCGCGCCGGCATCACCGTGGCCGTGGACCTCGTCGTCGGCCTGCCCGGCGAGCCGGCCGACGCGCCCCGCCGCGTCATCGAGCTGTTCCGGCGCCACCGCCCCGCCACCGTCGGCGTCAATCCCTACATGCGCCTCTATCCCGGCGCGGCGCTGCTCGGCCACGTCCTGGCCGACCCCGACCTGCGCCGCCGAATCGAGCCGCCGGACCCCCCGGACTGCGCCCGGCCCGTCTTCTACCACCACCTCGACGACGACGCCCTCGAGCGCCTCATCGCGGGCGACCCCCTCTTCCGCATCGAGGGACGCGAGCCGGGCGTCAACTACGAGCGCATCCAAGAAGGCTAACGGCAGGCGCCGCTGAAAAACCCTTTGTCCCTGTCTCCTTCTCTGTGTTCTCCGTGCCCTCCGTGGTAAAACCTCTTGGACCAAAGCTCCCTCCTCGTTCTCCGGACTTGATCGCCGACCACCTCTGCCCTACCCTGTCGGCATGTATCTCGGGCGAGTCATCGGCAGCCTCGTCGCGCGGCGCAAGGTCCCCTCGGTCGAAGGGATCAAGCTCCTGCTCGTCCAGCCGCTCGACCACGACCGACGCGACGCGGGCAAGCCCCTCGTCGCCTGCGACAGCGTCCAGGCGGGCCCGGGCCATCTCGTCTTCTACGTCACGGGCCGTGAGGCGGCGCTCGCGCTGCCCGTGCCCTTCAACCCGGCGGACGCCACGATCACCGGCATCGTTGACGAAATTGACCTGGAGTGAACGCCGCCTTGAGGCGGCCCGACCGACTGCCTGAATACCGGCATCGGGCCATGCGTCTGAAAGCAGAGGAATCGTCAATGCACTCACCCCGCAACAGGGAGGACCTTGTCATGAAGGCATACGGGCTAAGCGTCATCACACTGCTGGCGCTGCTGGCCGCCGGCGTCGTTGTCGCCGGCCAAGAGGCCGGGCCGCCCGCCGGAATCGAAGAAATCGAGATGGCCACCGAAGCGGTGATGGACGACGCCCAGGCGCGCGGCTACCAGGCCGCCACGGAGAACGACACCGAGGCCGCTGCCGGCTGGTTCAAGAAAGCCGCCGACTACGCCGACGGCATCGCCTCCTGGGAGGGCCTGATGGACGCGTCCCTCGCCCTCTCCTCCATCGGCGAGGTGGACGCCTCCAAGGCCGTCCTCGACCGCGCCAATACGCTCAGCGCCAAGTTCAAGGACTGGCGCACCAGCCTCGCCATGGGCCACGCCTACGCAAGCCTTCCCGATGAGGCCGAGGCCGACGACGAGGCGCAGGAGGCCATTGACTTCGCCAAGCAGCAGGCCGAGAAGCTCAAGAGCTGGCGCGCCATGGTCGAGGTCGGCACCGCCTACATGGGTCTCAAGCTCGACGAGGCAAAGGAGTACGCCACGGACGCCTACGATACCGCGCTGACGCTCGCCTCCGAGGCCAAGGACCCCGAGGGCGTCGAGGAGCTCGCGATGCGTTTCGAGGAAATCGGCGACGAAGTCAAGGCGGCCGAAGCGCGCGAGCTCGTCAAGCAGCTCCCGCCCAAGCCGGAACCGAACAAGAAACGACACCGCCCCCCGCCGCCCCCGGGCTGGTCGCCGACCGGCAAGTCGCTCGCCGAGCCGCGCGAGATCAGCGAGGAATCGAAGGCCATCCTTGCCGAACGCGCCGCCCGCAAGCACGCCGACGCGACGGCCCTGGCGCTCAAGAAGGGCCACGTGGACGACCAGGACGTCTACATCTACGAGTACAGCCGCTACTGGGCGTCGCATCCCCTCCTGTTCAGGCACCGCATCTGGGACAGCGGGCCCGATTTCGACACGACGGGCTGGGCCAAGCACCACCTGTCCCAGTACCGCCTTGTCGGGGGCACCTACGTCCGAATCGGCACCGAATAACACGCACCCGGCCTTTTCGGCCCGCGGCCAGGCCGGTCGCGGGCCTTTTCTTTGCCCCTGCCCCGTCGCCCCCCGTCTGAGCCGGAGATTCCGCCCCAGGCAAAGAACACTCATCCCCATAAACCCTTACGACGATACCTTCCCTGTACGGCGGCTCATCCGGGGCGCCGGGTCCGCATTTGCCGCACGGTGGCCGGGCCGGGGTGGGAAATCCACACATCGGCGGAAAACTTCACGCGCCCTCCACAGGCGCGGTGGCAGATGCTGCCGAGAGGTCACGGCCCGCTCTCTGGAACAGGCAGGCCGGCGCCGGCGGGGCCGTTGGCACGCATGTTGCTCTAACACACGGAGGAACCGGGAAATGCGTGGACGCAAAATGCTCGGAAGATCAAAAAGAGCCCGGCGGAACAGGGAGGCGCCCGAACACCACGCGATCCCTATCCCCCCGCTCATGACATACGACCCCTACCTGATACGGATCGCACGCCGCGCCGAGGCCGCCCGGCGACGGCCCAAGGCGCGAGACGGGCACTAGGCGGATGCTCCTCAGGAGGCCACCGATGGGACAACGGATTCCGCCCACACAGCAGAACCAGCTCATCGATTGGCTTGCCGAGTATTTCAAGGCGCCCACCGACGTATTTCGCGACATGACGCCCGACAAGCGCTGGACCATCTACCAGCGCATCTGCGACAAGACGCTCTACCCCACTGCCGACGCGGACTCGGCACGGGTCGTGTACAACTAGACGGATTCCGACGACAGCACAGGGAACTCATCCCTACCATGCTCGAGTAGGTGAAGCGTTCAGAGGTCAACACCACTCTCACGGGGACGTCGAGACGTCTACCACCTCAAGAGCGGACTTCCTGTGAAGCCTTCACCTTACGGCATTACGGTAGGGATTTTTTTGCCCCCGGACAACGCTCGCGATCCGGCCCCTACGCGGGCGCGCACGCTCACTCGGCCCGCAGCACCTCGATCCGGATGTCGCTGAACGCCCCCAGCACCTCGAACCAGCCGTCGTCCTCCGTATCGAGCGCGATGTGCGTGGCGTCGACCGGACACTGGTTCAGCGCCGGGTCCACGTCCACCCACTCGCCCACATACACCTGCGCCCACTGGTGCATCCCGAACACCCGCTCGGCCGGGCCCGCATACACCAGCCCGCTCACCTCCCGCGCCGGCAGGCCCGCCGCGCGGCACAGCGCCACGAACAGGAGCGTGTGTTCCGTACAGTCCCCCTTGAGATGAATCAGCACGTCAAGCGCCGTCTCGTAGTCGCTGAACTCCTCTCCTTCCACATGGCGATACACCCACCGGCTGATCGCTCGGGCCTGCTCGAGCGGGTCGCGCCTGCGGCGCACAATCCTCCTCGCCCGCTTCCGGATGCGTTCATGATCAGCCTGGATCTCGTCGGTTGCCTTCAGGTACTCGGCAAGCCGCTCACGGTCCTCGTCGCTCAGCGACGCACCGGCCGGCAGCGTCCCCGGCGTCAGCGTCACGACCAAGGCGCCATCCGCGCGCCCCTCGACCCGCTGCGTCGGCAGTTCCGAGAGTACACTCTCCGGCAGTCCCGTAATCAGAAGCTTGAGCGTGGCAACGTCCTCTCCTTTGACGTCAAGCCCCTCGACCGGTATGTCGCGCCGCAGCTCGAACAGGTCACCCTCGTCCGGCATGGTGCGCGCGGTTGCCTCGTCCTCGAGTTCCAACGTCATGACGCCACCGAGCGTCCCGCGGATCATCGTGCCGTCCTCGAGATACCGCCGCGTCGACGTCGAGTCCGGCCTGTGCATTCTGACGACGAACACGCGCCGGCGCTCGCCGCGCCATTCCTCCTCGACGATCTCAACGAGCCGGGCGGTCTGCTCAACGTCCTTCAACTCGTCCGAGTCGAATGAGACGCAGCTCACCGTGTCCCCCGGCTCGGGGCCGCTCGCCAGGAAGCGCTCGACGGTCGTGGCGTCGTAGAGGGTCTCCTTCGAGGCGGGCACTCGCTTCGTCGTCCTCCGGCCGTGCACGAGCCGCGTCACCACGAACTCGTCCCCCTCCCGCTCGATGCGCAGGTGCTCCATGGACCTCTTGCTGAGCTCCCGGGTCTCGACGAGCACGAGCCGGTAGGGCGCAACCGCTTCGTGCGCGCTCCGAAACCTGAGCCGATACACAAACCCCTCGTCCTCGATCTTCATGAAGAGCCGGCCGCTGGCCGTCTCGACAAGCACGGGCGTGGCATCAAGCTCCGTCAACTCGGTGGCCGCCGACAGATACCCGACCTTCCGCTCGAGCACGTAGATGCCGTACCACTCCGTGCCCGTGAGCCCCTCGAGATCGAGCACCGGCTCCCCCGCCGCGGTCACGCCCGGCAAAGCCGGCAACGCCGCCAGGAGAAGCACCCACCACCTCCGTCTCATCGCTGCCATCATTGGGCGCCCTTCTCGCTAGCTCTCTTTCGCATCACCGCCACCGCTCGAAAACAGTGCAATGATGCGGTCAATGTACTGCTCGAACTCCTCGCGCGAGATCCGGCGCGTCGAGGCCTCGATGTAGAAGTCGTGCAGGATCTCCTCGATCTGCTCCCGAACACCCATAGCATCCTCCCAGACCTTCTCCCAAACGTCCTCCCAGACGTCCTCCCAGACGTCCTCCCAGACGTCCTCCCAGACTGTGGCCCGGCCGAATTATACTCCCGGAAAACGATGGAGGCCAGGCAAGCGTGTGGCGGGGAGCTAGTTGACGGGTTCGCGCCGGGCGTGCATGTGGATCTTCTCGACCAGCTCATCCATGCTGAACGGCTTCTTGATGAAGTCCACCACGTCGGGAAAGTCCGCCATTTCCTCGGCCGAGAGGTCCTCCATCTCGCCCATGACGATCACGGGAACCTCGATGTCCTCGGCGCCCATCAGGATGAGCAGCTCGGCCCCGTTGATCTTCGGCAGCCGCATCGAGAGCAGCATCAGCTTACAGCGCGGATCGCGTAGGTGCTCGAACGCCTCGACGCCGTCGGCCGCGCTCTCGACCGCGTAGCCCGTCCGCTCGAGCTCGCCGCGGACGCTCTCGATCAGGTTCTCGTTATCGTCAACAACAAGGATCATCAGGTCCGTCCAATGGATCCATCACGTGCAAGCTAAGCCAAAGCCCGTTCAAAGTCAACACAAGGAACGTCTTTCTGCTCCCGCCGCGGCGGGCAAGCCGCGGGGCCTGCGTGGGGCTAGTCGGTGTCCGGGGTCGCTTCGTCGGGCCCCTCATCGGACGCCTCCTTGATCACTTCCACGGCAAGGGCAATCCTGTGGATGCCGGCCTTCCGCGCAGCGTCTGCCACCCACACCTTCTGCTCCTGGGACACCTCCTCGTCGGCCCGGATCACGAGCCGCATCGCCGGATTCAGTTGCAGGACCTGCTTCAGTTCGGCCTCCAGCTTGTCCCGTTCAACGGCCTTCCCCCTAAGCGTGCATGTCCCGGCCGCATCAATCGTCAGCACGATGTCCACCGGCTCGGTGCTCACTTCCAGGCGCGGCGGCTCGGCCGCGAACGCCGCGCCCCCTTCGAGGCCCTCGTCCCCCGGCGGGGACCCGCCCGAAGCAGCGTCCCCCGTGGAAGCGCCCCGGGCCTTCAGCGTCTCCGCCACGACGTCAACGTGATATCTGAGCTCGGCCACCTCCCGCTCGAGCTTCGTGATCGCCGCCATGATCTCAGCATCAGACGATCCGCTGTCCCTGACGAGCACGGAGACGTTGACCAGGACGGCGACAACGACCGCCGCCACCACCACGTATGCAGGCCATTCCTTCATGAAAAGATCTCCCGCGTTTCCCGTTGCACACAGTGTATCAGCGGCGTATCGTTTGTCAATGCACGTGAACGCACAAACAGGAGAGACAGGATGAGAGCCGCTGCCGGAGTACTCGCTCTACTGCTCGTCGCCGCCGTCGCAGTCCCGGCCGGGTCGCAGGACGGCGCCATCGTCGTCAGGCCCAAGGTGCTTGTGCGCACCGACGTGCCGCCGCCGGGCCCGCCGCCCCAGGAGCCCCAGTCGTTCGGCGTCACCCTCGTCGTGAAGTTCTGGGTCGAAGAGGCCGGCAAGGAGACGCTCGCCGTCGAGCTCCGCTGCGCCACGCCCGAATACCACGTGAAACTCGCCAAAGACACCGGCGATCTCGAGCACCGCCTCGAAGTCGGCGGCGTCATCCAGATGCTGCGCGACCGCGAGATCCTGCTGCTCTTCGAGGCCGACCTCGGCAGCGCGGGCCAGAAGCTCGCGAATACCGTCGAGACCACCGGCAGCGCCATCCTCCGCGAAGGCGTGGAAAAAATCCTGCTGAAAACCGCTGACACATCACTCCACGTCACCTTCGCATTCGACGTCGCAGACTAACGCTTCCTCTGCGTGTCCGTTTGGCGCCCGGTCGCGCCGAGGCGCAAGATCCGGATAATGCCCCCGGCCCATGCCCCGGCCAGGAACCCGCCCAGATGCGCCGCCACGGCGATGCCCGGTCGGGATCCCAACACCGCCTGAATTGCGAACCACAGGACGAGATACACGATCGCGGGCACGCGCACGGTGCGAAGCAATACGGTCACGCGAAGCATGCACGCGGGAAAAACGACACAATAAAGACCCATGAGGCCGCTGATCGAACCGCTGGCACCCACGCACGGGATCGTCGAGTTTGGATCCATGAACGCCTGCGCCAAACCGGCCACAACGCCAAGCGCCACGTAGAGCCCGAGAAAACCCGACCACGTGAACCGGTCCTCCGGCCGATCGCCGAAGGCCCGGAGAAATACCATATTGATGAAGAGATGAAAAATGCCTGCGTGGGCGAACTGGTGTGTCACAAGCGTGTAGAGCCGCTCCCCCTTTGTCACCTCCGCCGGCACCATCGCCATCACCCCGAAGTACGACCGCGCAAAGATGAAAAGGACCACGTTCAGCAGGATGAGGCCATACGTCGCCACCGGGCATCGCCCCAGCTCGTCGGCGGCACTCACGGGCATGAACTGAAAGAACGGGGCAAGAAACGAAGGCTCGCTCGTCCCGGTCTCTTTCAGCCGCCTGAACCCCTCCCGTTGTTCCTCCTCATCGAGCAACGCCTTCGCGTAGCGCTGGAGCATCTCGTCCGGAAGCTCGTCCACCGATTTCGTCCGCTTCAGAAAGAGGGCGACCTGCTCGATCTGACCCGGCTGCATCCACAGCCCGCCGCACTCCACGCACGTCAGCACGATGTTTGACTCGTAGCCCAAGGGTCTCCGCTGCATGCCCGCAGCGCATCCGGGACATACAGCCTCAAGCGCGCCGTCTGGCAAGGCGCCGCTCGGCGTGCTCGTGTCAAGCTCTGCCGGCCCGCGCCGCCTGACCAGTTCCAGATGCTTGACGAATTCCCCCTCCGGATAGAACATGCCGCCGCACGATTCGCACAGCAGCGCGCTGAAGGCCGTCTCCTTGACGACCTTCATCACACATCTGCACCGTGGGCATCGCATCGTGATTCCGCCCGGCTATCGCCGCTCCCGCGCCCGCGAGCGCCTTGCCTGCGTGCCTGTCCCGCGCCCGGCCGCGCCGAGGCGCAAGATCCGGATCATGCCCCCCGCCCACACCCCGGCCAGAAACCCGCCCAGGTGCGTCGCCACGGCGATAGAGCTGCCGGACGGGATCAGCAACTGAAAGCCAAACCAGACACCGAGGAAAAGCAGCGCGGGGATCGGAATGGTCACGAAGAAATACGTGATGCGCACGCTGGTCCACGGAAACAGCACGAAATAAAGCCCCAGCACCCCGGAAATCGCGCCGCTGGCCCCCACAAGCGGGATCTCCGAGTGGGGCCTCATGTACGCATGCGCCAGCCCGCCGACGACGCCCAGCAGCAAGTACAGGAGCAGGAACCACACGTGGCCAAGCCGGTCTTCGACCCGGTCGGCAAACGCCCGCAGGAAAACCATGTTGAAAAGCAGATGCCACACATCCGCATGCGCGAACTGGTGTGTGACAAGCGTGCCGAGCCACCGGCCGCTCGTGATCGCTGCCGGAACCAGCCACCAGAGATCAAGGTCCCGCACCGCGACGAAGTACAGCAAGATGTTCATCGCCATCAGGATATACGTGACGATCGGATACCGCGACAGCGGACCCGCGTTGCTTATCGGCAGAAGCGGCCCGAGCAGGATCCCCAGCGGCGAGACCTTCGGCAGCCTCCGCTCCATCTCCTTCTCGGCGGCCGCCCGTTCCTCCTGCGTCTCCGCAATCCCCTCAACGAGCATTCCGGCTTCGGGGTGTTCGTTGCGGTAGCGCGCGATGCTGAGCATCTGGCCTGGCTCGACCCACATGCCGGAACAGGCCGGGCACCTGGCAAGGATAATGTCCGACTTGCGCGCGTAGTTGAACGTCTCGAGGGGCGCCGAACAGCCCGGACACGGCAGCCTGGCTTCGCCAACAGTCAGCGGCCCTGTCGCCCGGTCCTGCACCAAAGGGTACGACGGCAGGTCCCTGACGGCCTCGACGTGCCTGCCGAACTCCTCCCGCGGGTAGAACATCCCGCCGCACGACTCGCACAGCAGCGCCTTGAAGGTCTCCTCCTCGACGACCTCCATCACACATCTGCACCGTGGGCATCGCACAGCGCGTCTCCGGTCTTGATGTGCAACAGACCAATCTCTTTCCGGCGCCTCTTGACCCCAACAAGTGTATCATAAGACACCGCCCTGCAAGCACTGTCCCGTAGGCACTCTCCCGTAGACACTCTCCTGAATCGGGGGAAATCGTACCCGAACAAGGCCGGGGCATGTGGCGTTCAGCTCCAGCGGCAGGAAGTACGGATCACACGACCTCTTCCCCGTCGTGCGTCATCTCCTGCCAGGCGCGCAGCCGGCGCCGGAGGTCCGCCAGCGTGTCCGTGTGTGCGGCATCCTCGATGAGGTTCGTGAGCTCGTAGGGGTCCTTTTCGAGGTCGTATAGTTCGTGCATCTGGCCCCGCGTCGCCACGTACCTGTACCGGTCGGTCACCAGCATCCGGCCTTCGACGTCCTCGCCGTGGCCGTGGGTCTCGCCCATCAGATCGTCGCGCCACTCGGCATCGCCCGTGCAGATCGGCAGCAGGCTCAACCCGTCCACTGCGCCATCGGACGGCGTCCCCGCCACGTCGAGGATCGTCGGCGCGACGTCAATCAGCGATACGAGCTGCTCGCTCCGCTGCCCCCGCTCGATCCGGCCCGGCCACCGCACGGCCATCGGCACCCGCATCATCTCCTCGGGCATATACGACGCCTTGTCGAAATGCCCGCCGTGGCACGCGAGCGCGTCGCCGTGGTCGGTCGTCCAGATGACGAACGTGTCCTCGGCGAGGCCGAGCTCGTCGAGCGCATCGAGGATCAGGCCGCCCGCCGCGTCCACCATCGTGACGTGCGCGTAGCAGCGCGCCAGCACCTTCTGCCACTCGCTCCACTCCAGAGCGCTCGGCAGGATGATCCGGCCGTTGTCGCTCATCGGCTGGTTCCATTCCCGCCGATACACGTCGGGTTTCTTTGCGAGGTCGTCGCCAAAATTGCCGTATTCGGGAATCGTGGCCGGATCGTACAGGTCGGCAAATTCCTTGGTCGGGAAGTACGGCTGGTGCGGCCCCCAGAAATCCACCCGCAGCGCGAACGGCCCTCCGTCGTGTGCCGCCTGCCGCAGCGCGTCGCACGCGAGGTTCGCCAGGAAAAACGCCTCATGTGTCTCCTTCGGCGTCACCGTCAGCCCCGACGCGTGCTCGTTGCACCACACGTCCTCGCAGCGGTACACCTCGCCCACGCGCATCGGCTTTCGCTTTCTCCACTGCGCGAAGACCCGCTCGATCAAGTGCCCGGCCGGCGGCAAGCCGCGCTCCTCGAGATATGCCTTGTATTCGGGTTTCGTGTACGGGTTGTTGTAGCTCGTGTAGCTGAAGCCCTCGCAGCCGTGGTCGTGCGCGTCGCCCGGCCCCGCGTGCCACTTGCCGAAGTAGTAATTGCGATAGCCCGCGCGGGCGAGCACGTCGAGATACACCTCGTGCGCCGACGGCACCTGCGTCTCATCGTTCTGCAATAGACGGTGGTTGTGCGGAAAAACGCCGGTGAGCATCGTGCGCCGCGCCGGCATGCAGAGCGGGCACGCCGTGTACGCCCGCGTAAACTCCACGCCGCCCGACGCCAGCCGGTCGAAATGCGGCCGCTGCGGCCGAGGCCCCGCGTCCCACCCGTGCCGGTAATAGAGCTGATGGTCGTTGAGAAGAAAAACAATATTCGGCCGGTTCTTCGCTGTCACGATCGCCTCTCGATGCCTCTCGTCATTACGCAGTCTGCTCTTCCTCCGGCACGGGCTCATGCGCCTTCCGGCCGTACACGCGCTCGTATGCCTTACAGTACGGACACAGACCCCTCTCGACCCGCTTCACCAGCCAGAACGCGAACCCCCGCTGCTTGCGACGCGCCCGCGTGCACACCGGACACTCGACGCACCGCTGCGCCCTCGCCCGGTCCTTGTCGGTGATCGCTCCGTTGCTCATGCTTTCCGGATTCCGATTGGACAGGATAAGAGAAATCCTGTCCATCCTGTTGATCCCGTTATCCTGTCCAAGACTCCTCCCCCGATCCGGCGTCCCGCGCTGCGTCCGCTCACAGCCAGCGCCGCACCTTGCGCTTGTACCCCAAAAAATCCTCGCCGAACTGCCGCTCGAGGTCCCGCTCCTCGGGGATGATGAACCGCACCGTCATGACGATCATGAAAACGGGCACCATGATGATCGGCGCGACACTCCCCAGCACGACGAACAGCCCCAGCAGTGCAAACACCATGCCCACGTACATCGGGTGCCGTGTGATCCTGAACAGCCCCGAAGTGATCAGCGCGTTCGACGGCTCGAACGGCTTCACCGTCGTCTTGAACTTCTTGAACGCAAGATCGGCCCACATATTGAACCAGAAGCCCGCAACAACCAGCACCGCGCCGAGGTACCTGAAAATTCCGGAGATAATCTGCTTGACCGGGCACACGAAGTGCAACGCCACCATCAACACCACCGCCGACCAGAAATACGTCGGCGGCATCGGCACCCAGCGTTTCATCCTCATTCCCCTCCTCGACGAGCTATCCAAGGCCTCACAACCGGCCATACTACTACAACCACAGCTTCCGATCCACCGTCCGCCACTGCATCGCCTCGCTGACGTGGCAGCTATGAAGCGTACGGTCGCCCGGGCCGTGACAGGCCCTGCTGCAGACTGCCAGGAACTGCCGCCGCCCAGATAGGTCATGCCACCGGCTTCAGCCGGTGGTCCCGGCGCCCGCAAGCATCGGTGAGAGCGCGCTTCAGCGTGCTTCCAGACAACAGGCTTCAGCCACCGTTCCCTCGACGGTGACAAGGACTCCCTAGACAGGATAACAGGATCAACACGATTCCGAAATCCCGTCAATCCTGTTATCCCGTCAGAATCTCCTTTCCCTCCCCCTACAGCCACAGCTTCCGGTCCAGCGTCCGGTACTGGATCGCCTCGCTGATGTGGTGCGCGCGCAGCGTCGGGTCATGCGGGTCGGCGTTCGAGCCGTCGGCGGCGTCCCCAGCGTCCCCGCCGGCGGCCTCAATGTCGGCGATCGTCCGCGCGACCTTCAGAATGCGGTCGTAGGCGCGGGCCGAGATCCCCAGCTCGTTCATCCCCGTCTTGAGAAGCTGCTGGGCAGGCTCGTCGGGCCGGCAGTACTTCCTCAGAACGCGCGACGTCATCGCCGCGTTCGAGTACAGGCCGAGCTGGGCCAACTGGCCGTCGCGCTTGAACCGCTCGCGCTGGAACCGCCGCGCCGCGTTCGCCCGCCGCTGCACGTCGCCCGAACGTTCGCTTGCGGCGTCCGTGGCGATCTCGCGGTACTTGAGCGCGGGCACGTCCACGTGGATGTCTATGCGGTCGAGCAGCGGCCCGCTGATCTTGTTGATGTAGCTCTGGATCTGCCGCGGGGTGCAGCGGCACGCGTGCGTCTGGTCGGTGAAGTACCCGCACGGGCACGGGTTCATCGCCGCCGCCAGCATGAACGACGCCGGAAACGTCAGCGACCCCATCGCGCGGCTGATCGTGATCTTGCCCTCCTCCAGCGGCTCGCGCAGCACCTCGAGCGCGTCGCGCCGGAACTCCGGCAGCTCGTCGAGAAACAGCACGCCGTTATGCGCGAGGCTCACCTCGCCCGGCTTGGGGAAGCTCCCGCCGCCGATCAGCCCCGCGTTCGAGATCGTGTGGTGCGGCGACCGGAACGGCCGCGTCGCGATCAGGTAGTTGGCGCTCGTGAGCAAGCCGACGATGCTGTGGATCTTGGTCGTCTCGAGCGCCTCCTCGAGCGTCATCTCGGGCAGGATCGTCGGGATGCACTTGGCCAGCATGCTCTTGCCCGCGCCCGGCGGGCCGATCATAAGCATGTTGTGCCCGCCGGCGACCGCCACCTCGAGCGCGCGCTTGACATGCGCCTGGCCCTTCACGTCGCTCAGGTCAATCGGGTAGCTGCGCGAGTCCTCGAACAGCTCGTGCAGGTCGGTGTGCGCCGGTTGCGGCGTCAGCTTCCCCTCGACGAGGGCCGCCGCCTGCAGCAGGTCCGACACGCCGTGCACCTCGATCCCCTCGACGACCGACGCCTCCGGCGCGTTCTCCGCCGGCACGATCACGCCCCGCTTGCCGCTGTCCCGCGCGCACACCGCAATCGGCAGCACGCCCTTCACCGGCCGCACCGCCCCGTTCAGCGCCAGCTCGCCCACCACGATGTAATTGTCGAAGTCCCCGCGCCGAAGTTGCCCCGTCGAGGCCAGCAGCCCCAACGCGATCGGCAGGTCAAAGCTCGGCCCTTCCTTCTTGATGTCGGCGGGAGCGAGGTTGATCGTCGTGACGCCGTGCACGGGGATGAAGCCCGCGTTCGCCAGCGCGGTCAGCACCCGGTCCTTGCTCTCCTTGACCGCCGCGTCGGGCAGCCCGACGATCACCGTCTCCGCGCGCGGCGACTGACGGTAGTTGACCTCGATCTCCATCAGATACGCGTCAACCCCGAAGATCGCGCTCGAATAGACCTGCGACAGCACCCGCTACGCGCCTCCTCACCCAGCGTGAAGTGCAATTTGTTTATATCACAGAGACCGGACTAGGTTCAACAAC
>CAZJXV010000068.1:6881-16906 GCA_964550015.1 uncultured Verrucomicrobiota bacterium | reverse complement strand
CCTGCTACTCTGCGAAGTAGCTTCGCTACGAAGCACGAGTCGGCAGGCTCGGGGCGCCGCTTGCCCTGGGCTGTTCTATGAAGCCCCTGCGGGGCAACACGGGCTCTTGAGCAACCTGCTAATCCTCCGGGGCGCCCGTGCGGCCCTTTTGTCTGGGCCGGGGCGATTTTTTTCGGAAAAACGCTTGCGGTCCTTTCGCCGGCCGGGTACAAGTGCTTGAGAAGAGAGGCTGCCATGCAGAGGGGCAGCCCGGTCAGCTCGTCGGGTGCGCAACGGGGAGATCGCAGGAACCGATCCTGCTCCCGCTGTCATTTCGGAGGAGAAGGCCTTCGGGAGAAGGCCTTCCGGAGAAGGCCTTCCGGAGAAGGGCTTCAGGGGGGCGTTTCTCGACGAGTGGAAGGACCGCCTGCGCATTCGATGTCCCGCCAAGTGTCCCCGGTGCGCGCTCACGACAACAGAAAGGATTGTGTCATGCGTCTGCACGCTCTGATTTGTCTCGCGGTCTTCGCGCTCGGCGTGGCGCTTGCCGTCCCGGCCCCCGCGCAGGACACCGAGGCGCTGAAGGTGTACGCGCGGGGCGACTACGAGGGGGTCGTCAAGCTGCTCGAGGGCCGGTACAAGTCGGGCTCGGCCAACATCCAGGAGCACCTGCTGCTGGCGCGGGCCTACCTGCACCTCGAGCGGTCTGACAACGCCCTCGGCGTCCTGCGGGCCGTCCTCGAGCAGGACCGCGAGAACCCCGAGGCCAACAGCCTGACGGGCCAGGTCCTGTTCAGGGCCGGCAAGAACGGGGAGGCGCTCGCGTACCTGAGCGACGCCTATCGCCTGAAACAGGACGCCGTGACGGCGAGCACGTTGGGCAAGTGTCACTACGCCCTGGGCGACCCGCGCAAGGCCAAGGTTTATCTCGAAAAGGCCCTGGCCGAGGACATCCGCGACCCGTCGAACAGCTTCCTGCTCGGCAAGATCTGTCTCGAACGCGGGCTCGGCGCGCTGGCCGAGAAGTATCTCCTGCAATCCGAGGAGGCCGGCATGGAGTCCACCGAGCTTCGCCTGCTCCTGGGCCGGGCGTACGTGCTGCAGCACAAGCTGGTGGGCCCCGTGCTGGTCGAGCGGATCCCCGGCGGCCCCGCGCCGGGCGACATGGTGGACGATCAGGTCGTGCTGGGCCGGGTCGAGGGCGTCGCCGACCGCTTCAAGGTCTGCACGCGCTACTCGGCGCTGTACGAAGGGCTGCGGGTGCTGGA
Organism: uncultured Verrucomicrobiota bacterium; assembly: GCA_964550015.1. Classification (GTDB taxonomy): domain Bacteria; phylum Auribacterota; class JABMQX01; order JAFGEW01; family JAFGEW01; genus CAZJXV01. Next base: position 15,659 of record CAZJXV010000068.1, on the reverse strand, counting down.
GGCCGAGCCTGGTAATGCCGACGCGCTGTTCATGGCGGCGTCGGGCTGGCTGGCGGCGGGCAACACCGAGCTGGCCCTGAAGCACCTTGGCAAGCTCTCGGCGCAGGAGCCGGCGAGCCGCCGCGTGCTGGAGCTTCAAGCGCAGATGCTGATTGCGGTGCAGGACTTCGAGGCCCTCGAGCGGACCCTGACGAACGCCGAGAAGACAAAGGCCTTCGATGCGCACACGGTGGCGGAGTTCTACTACTGCGCCGCCCTCGTCCTGCTGGCCGGGGGCAAGGTCCCCGGGGCCGTCGGCCTGCTCGAGAGCGCGGAGCAGCGATGGCCCACCTCGGCCAAGGTTCTCCGGGCGCTGGCCGAGCTCGCCGTCGTGACGGGCCGGACCAAGGACGCGCGCGCGTATTACGCCCGGATGATCGAGCTGTTCCCCGATGCGCCCGATATAGACGAGCTTCGCAATGCCCTTACGGTCCTTCAGGAAGAGACAGGAGCAGACTGATGAGGTTGATGAGCTTCGCTCGGATTCGGCGGATGATGCTTTGGACGGTGGCGGTGTGCGTGCTGGTGTCGGCGGCCGGTGCCGCCCGGGCCGCCACGATCGCGGAACTCGAGCAGCAGTTGCGGGATCAGCCCGCGTCGCTGACGGTGAAGGAGGCGCTTGCCGAGGCGTATCTCAGGGAATGTGAACTCGAAAAGTCCCTGAAGCTGTGGCGTGAGATCCTGGTGGCGGCGCCAGGGCACGAGCGGGCGAAGCGGGTCGTGGACCGGCTCACGCTCCAGGCGCTCGATCTCGACAGCCACCTGGCCGTGCTGGAGCGACTGATCGAGAGGGGCATCAGCGAGGGCACCGAGGAGCTGCTGGACGCGGCGTCCGAGCGGGCGGCGACGGACTCGCAGAAAGCGAGGATTGCGTACCTGCGCGGGGCGTTGGCGCTGCGCACGAAGCGTGAGGCCGTGGCGCGGGCGAATTTCGAGGCCGCCCTGAAGCTCTATCCGGAGACAGCGTGGGCGGCCCGGGCGGCGATCGCCCTGGCCCAGGCCGAGGCCCGCGCCGGCCGGAAGGCCGAGGCCCGCCGGCTGCTCAATGAAGTGATTACGAGCGCGGGGCTCAAGGAGGCCGCCGTCAAGGACGAGGCGCGTTTCCAGCTCGCGTTGATCGAGTCGCAGGGGTTGACGAGCCGGGAGCGGGTCGTTGCGCTCCGGGCGCTGCTGCCTCAGCTTACGAACCCGGAGGTGGCACGCCGGGTGTACGAGGAGCTGATCCGCACCTACACGCAGGCGCAGGGGCAGTGGACGCCCGAGGCGGTCGAGGCGGCCGAGGCAATCCTGAAGGCCGGGCCGCCGTTCGAGCAGGCGCACCAGGTCCTCCTTCAGCTCGCCGGCGTGGCGGCAACGAGCCAGGACGCCGCCACGCTCGACCGGCTGCTCGCGCTCTTCAGGGACACGCCGCTGACGGACCCGGCGCTCTCGCGTGAGGGCGCGTTCGTGCAGGTCGAGACGCTCCTTGCGCGTGCCGTCGTCGAGGACGGCCCCAACGAGGTCAGGCGCGACGTCGGCGCGGCACGGGCGGCGCTCGACGGGCTGGCTGCCGGGCGCGAGGTATATCCGGACCGGCTGCGCGTCGAGCAGCTCCGCGGGCGGTCGTACGTGGTCGAAGCGCAGAAGCTCATCGTGCTCGGTGAGCGGACCACGGTGCTGCCCGTGCTCGTCAAGGCCAAGGACCATTACCTGGCCCATCTCGCCGCTGACGTTCAGGAGGCCCCGGCGCGGCTCCAAAAGATCGCGGGCCTGCTCGAGCACCTGCGCGAGTGGGAGATGGCGGCGTCGCTCTATCGCGAGATGGCGACCCGATTCCCGCACCGGTCCGAGGGGCGCGACGCGCTGCTCAAGCTCGCCATGCTGTACGACCGGCAGCTCGACGCGCCGATGCAAGCGCTGGCCGTCTATGCCGAGTATGCGGCGCGGTATCCGGCGGAGCTCCCTTACCGGCAACTGGGGGTGGGCTACCGGCTGCGCCGCCTGGGCTACGCCAACCTGCTCGACTTTCAGAAGCGCAACCGGCTCAATCCCGACGGCGTTTTCGGGTCGAAGACGCGCGCGAAGCTAGCGGAGCTCGAGGCGAGCTTCGACATGATCGCGCGCCGGGGCGGCGCCGCTGCGCGGGCCGGCGGATCAGACGTGCTGCGCGGCGTGTTCGTGCATCCGACGATGTTCGGGATCGCCTCCCGCCTCGAGAAAGCCGGGCGCCACCACGACGCGATCGTCGCCTACCGGCTCTTCCTCAACCTGTTCCCGACGAAGAAGCAGGCCGACGACGCGCTGATCGGGATCGCCCGGCTGTTCCGCGACAACCTGCTGTTCGAGGAGGCGCTCGCCGCCTACACGGAGCTCAGGGAAGATTTTCCAAAGGGCGACAAGACGAGCCTCGCCTACATCGAGGCGGCGGCGTGCCTGGAGAACCTGGGCCGCTGGCAGGAAGCCCAGGCGCTGTACGAGCTCTACCTCAAGGAATACCCGAAGTACAACCAGGCGCCGCTGGCGAAGGCGCGCCTGGCGCTGCTCGAGGAGCTCCGCCAGTACGAGGAGTTCATCGCAACGAACCCCGCGAGCGCCAAGCTCGCCGAGGCGCAGTACCAGATCGGCGCGATCCTCTACAAGCAGATGAAGAACCTGACGAAGGCGGCGGTGGAGTTCCAGAAGGTGGCCCAGCGGTATCCGAAGCACGTGCGGGCCCCCGACGCCCTGTTTACCGCGGGCACGGCGCAGCTTCACGCGGAGAACTTCCCGGCGGCGCGCTCGCTCTACGCCGAGCTCGTCGCGGGGTATCCGGACAGCCGCCTGGCCGACGACGCCCAGTACTGGATCGGGCATACGTACGAGTACAGCGCCCGGGCGGTGGGCAAGCTGGACGAGGCGCGCATCGTGCTGAAGCGCCGCAGCCTGCACGAGCGGGCGCGGCTGCTCGGCGATCTCGAGCTCCGCCGCCGGTACCACCCCGGCGCGGAGGCCGGCCCGGAAGTGCCGGAGGACGTCTGGGGCGGCGACACGCTCGGCGTGCTCGCCAGCGGCTCGAAACGCGACCGCGTCAACGCCGACCTGTTCCGGGCGATCCGGGCGTACCGCGAGGTGGTCGAGAAGTTCAAGATGGGCGACATGGCGGGCGACGCCCTGCTGCAGATCGGCACGATCTACACCAAGTACCTCAAGGACCCGGAGAAGGGCATTCTGGCCTACCAGGAGCTTCTGGCCCATTACCCGGCGAGCGAGGAGGCCGTTGACGCGCTCTTCGAGGTCGGCGGCTACTACCTCGACAAGAAGCAATACGACGAGGCGATCAAGGCGTACCAGCAGTTCACGTACAATTATCCGCAGAATGCGAAGGTCGAGGACGCGATGCTGGCCGTCGCCCGGTGCTATGCCGAGCAGAAGGTCTGGGACAAGGCCCTCGACGCGTATCAGAGCTACCTGAACAAGTTCCCCTACGGCAAACGGGCCGGCTTCGCCAAGGCCCGCGTGGCGTGGATACGCATGTACCACTTCTAGGAAGAATTCCAGATCTCTCGCAGAGGCGCAGAGCGCGCAGAGCGGCCGGAGCCGAGGTGGTCTCTGCGTGCTCTGCGTCTCTGCGAGAGATCCATGCTGTGTGGGCGGGTCGGCCTCTCACGTCTTGCACGGTTCAATGCTTTGACGCCGCCCCCTGTCGCGAAGTATCTTCCCCGCGACGAAGGAGCGGACGGTGAAGCGCGACCTCAAGGCAATGGCCGGGACAACGTACGACCTGCTGGTGATCGGCGGGGGCGTCAACGGGCTGTGCGTGGCGTGGGACGCGGCGCTGCGGGGGCTGTCGGTGGCGCTGGTGGAGAAGGGCGATTTCGGGGCCGGGACGTCGTCGGGGACACTCAAGATCGTCCACGGCGGCCTGCGCTACCTGCAGTACGCCGACGTCCGCCGCATGCGGGAGTCCATCCGCGAGCGGATGGTGCTGATGCGGATCGCGCCGCACCTGGTGCACCCGCTGCCGTTCCTGGTGCCGACGTACGGCCACCTGCTCAAGGGCCGTGAGATCATGGCCGTGGCGATGGGCCTGACCGACCTGATCGGCCTCGACCGCAACCGGCTCGACGACCCGCAGAAACGGATTCCGAACGGGCGCGTGATTTCGCGCCGCGAATGTCTGGAGCTCCTGCCCGGGATCAAGCGGAAGACCTTGACAGGCGCGGCCGTTTTCTACGACGCGCAGATGGTCAACTCGGAACGCCTCACGCTGGCGTTTGCGCTCGCCGCGAGCGCCGCCGGGGCGCAGCTTGCGAATTACGTCGAGGTGACCGGCCTGTGGGTCAAAGACGGCCGCGTCGAACGCGCCGCCGCGAAGGACGTGCTCACGGGCGACCCGTTCGAGGTGCGCGCGCGCATGGTGGCGAACATGACGGGGCCGTGGTCGGACATCGTCGTCGCGTACCTTCACGGCGCGCGGCCCGACCGGCGCGTGCTGCGCTCGAAGGGCATCCAGATCGTCGCGCCGCTCTACAGCACGGAGTATGCGTTCGCCGTCGAGAGCAGCCAGCGCGACCCCGACGCGTTTATCAGGCGCGGCGGGCGGCTCTACTTCGTGACGCCGTGGCGCGGGCGTTCGCTCATCGGCACGACGGATACCGTGTATGAAGGCGACCCGGACGATTTCGCGATCACGGAACGCGACATCGGCGAGTTCATTGACGAGATCAACGAGGCGTACCCGGCGGCGGGGCTCACGCGCGCAGAGGTGCCGTTCTGGTTCGGGGGCCTGCGGCCGGTGGGCGAGAAGAACATTGACCCCAACGTCTCGAGGGCGGCGCGCAAGTTCGAGATCATTGACCACGCGCGCCGGGACGGGGTGGCGAACTTCATCAGCGTCGTCGGGGTGAAGTACACGACGGCGCGGGGCATCGCGGAACAGGCCGTGGACCTTGTCTTTCGCAAGATGGGGCGCCGGCCGCCGAAGTGCACGACGGCGACGACGCCCCTTTGGGGAGGCGAGATCGAGCGGTTCGACCGCTTCATGTCGGAGCAGGTTCGACGGAAGGCGCACGGGCTTCCGGAGGCGGTTGTCCGGCGCCTCGTCTATAACTACGGCTCCGGCCTCGACGAGATTCTTGCGTACGTCGAGCGGGACGCGTCGCTCGGCCGGACGCTGCCGGGGTCGGAGGTGACGCGGGCGGAGGTGGTGCACGCCTGCCGGCACGAGATGGCGGCGACGCTGACCGACGTGGTGGTGAGGCGGACGGAGCTCGGCACGCTCGGGCCGCCGGCGCCGAAGGCCGTGGACGAGGTGCTCGCCATCGTGTCGAACGAACTCGGGTGGAGCGACACACGCCGCGCATCCGAACGCGATGCGCTGCTCAGCCAATACGTTCCAGGATGATCTCTCGCAGAGACGCAGAGCCCGCAGAGCCGTCTTCCTTCTGCGTTCTCTGCGTCTCTGCGAGAGAATTCCCTTATCCTGACCGCGTTGTGGAAACGATCAGGTGCATGCCGCGCGTCGGCACGACGACGTCGAGGCGCGACAGAAGCCAGAAGCCGGGGTAGAGGAGCGAGTAGATCCGCAGCGCTTTCCGCGACGCGGCGAGGTCGTCGGCCGTCAGGACCGTGCCTTTCGGGCCACCGCCCCCCTTTTTCCTCCTCGATGCGAAGCGGACGGCGACGTCCACGCATTCGGAGAAGGACCGGTTGTACGTACGGGCGCCGGTGATCTCGAAATGGGGCTGTAACAGGTCGTGCAGTTGCCCGAGTGTGTAGCCCTCGCGGACGTGGCCGTGCTCCTCGTCGGTCAGGCCTAGGCGCCGCTTGAGCGGGCCGAGGAGCGACCACCGCCGCATGCGCGGCACATTGACGATCAACTGTCCGCCGGGCTTGATGATCCGCGCACACTCCTCCAAAAAGCCGCGGTCGGTGTGCACGTGCTCGAGGAAGTCCACGATGGCGACGACGTCGAACTCGGCGTCACCAAACGGCGTCGTCGTGCCGTCAATGAGATGGACGTCCGTCTCGACGAGGGCGCGGATGGATTCGACCGCTTCCGGATCGAGGTCGGCACTGGCCCACGAGCCTCCGAGCCGACGGAACAGCAGGCTCAGGACGCCGTTGTCGGCGCCGATGTCGAGGCAGCGCTTGCCGCTCACCTCGCCGAGCATCCGGCGGAAGCGCTTGAACTTCGCCTGCTTTAGCACCGACTTGCGGAACAGGCGCAGGGCCCAGTTTCTTGGAGATTCGGTCATATTGATTGAGCCACAGACTTCACGGATGAACGCTGACTAGGGACTTCTGAATCGGTGTCTATCCGTGTGATCTGTGGCCTCCTCTTCTTATCCTCTCTTCGATCCACGCGTACATGGCCTCGACCTTACGGCGGTACGCGGGCATGGAGTACTTTTCTTCAACGTCACGTGCGGCGGCTTGGGCAAGGCGTGCGCCGAGCGCGGCGTCGTCGAGGACGGACGCGATGCCCGAGGCAATGGCGTCGGCCGTCGGGGCGACGAGGACGGCGGAGCGCTCGTCGAGCACCTGGGTGTGCGTGGCGAGGTCGGTCGCGACGATGGGGCGTTGGGCCGCCATGTAGGTGTAGATTTTCATCGGCGTGTTCGTGCCCGAGCGCCGGGGCGAGGCGAGGACGTCGGCCAACGCGAAATACGGCGGCGTCTCGTCGGGCGGTACGTGGCCGGCGAAGGTCGCGCGGGCGCCGATGCCGAGGCGGTCGGCCAGGGATTTCATCGAGGCGACGTCGCGATCGGTCCCGCCGAGAAGCAGCAGGCGCGCCCGGTCGTGTGTCCGTGCGACCCGGGCGAACGCTTGGAGCAGCAGGTCCACGCCCTGGTACGTCGAAAAATTGCCCATGTAGAGGACGACGCGTTCGTCGTCGGCGATCCCGAGCTTGCGGCGCAGGGGCAGCGCGTCTTCGCGCGTGCGCACACCACCGGGCAAGACGGGCGGGTCCTCGAGCTGGAAGACCTGCTTGCGCGGGTGGCGTTTCCGGGCGCTTTCCGTCAGCGCCCGGCACATGGTGACGATGCAGAGGCTTGCGGCGACGGCGAGGTTCTCGACGAGCTGGAAGAACGGGCGGAGGGAGCGCCAGAGCGGGCCTTTCTCGGCGAGCTGGTCGGGGATCGAGGAATCCATGTCGAACACGTAGGGAACCCGGTAGAAGAAGTACTTCATCAGCATGGCCATGTAGGCGCCTTCCTCGACGGCGTGCACGAGGTCATAGCGGCGTGCGTAGAACTGCTCTTCGCACCGGAGCTGGAGCAGCAAGTCGAGGGGCAGCTTCTTCCAGGTGAAGCCGGCGCCGACGTGGCCGATGGGCGTCCACGGCGTGCGGAGGATGCGCGTGTTCGGCAAGGCGACGTCCCGGCCGAGGTGGTAGGTCATGAGGTCCACCGAATGGCCGAGGGTGCCCAGCGTCTCGACGAGGTTGCGCACGGCGATCGGGGTGCCTCGGTCCTCGTAGAACGGCTGCGGCGCTATGAACAGGATGCGCATCCGGCGACTGTCTTCCCAGCGTGGTCCCTGCTGCAAGGAGGCCGTGGTTCCGGGGTGCCGGAACCTTCGGGCTATCCGTTGACTATAAAGGAATGTATGCTAGAAGGAAACTGCTGCGCGAGGGAACGAAAGCGCAACTGACGAGACGGCATGAGCTACGACGGACAGCAATACTACTACCAGCCACGGCCGATGTTCAGGTTCCCGACGCTGACGCCGGCTGTCAAAGTGATTCTCTACGCCAACGTCGGCTGCTTCGTGTTGCAGCTCATCATGCCGGACATCATGCGCAACTACTTCGCGCTATGGCCGCAGGACTTCTTTCGCGGCCGTTATCCGTGGCAGATCGTCACCGCGATGTTTCTCCATGGCGGCGTGTTTCATATCCTGTTCAACATGCTGCCGCTGACGATCTTCGGCTTCGGCCCGGGGCTCGAGCGGTTCACCGGCGCGCGGCGTTTCTGTTACGTCTATTTCGCCTCCGGCATAGGAGGCAACCTGCTCTTCCTCGCGGCGAACGTCAAGGGCGTTGTGCCTGTGATCGGGGCTTCGGGGGCGGTGTGTGGTGTGCTGGCGGCGTTTGCGATGGCGTACCCCGAGCGGTGGGTTTTTCTGATCATCCCGCCGATGCCGGTGAAGGTCAAGTGGCTCGTTCTCGTGTACTTTTGTCTCGAGCTTCTGTTGGAGGTCATGCGCGGGGGCAACAGCGGCATCGCGCACGGCGCGCACGTCGGCGGGTTCATCTTCGGGTGGGCGTACATGAAGATTGTGTACAAGCTGAGCTTGCCGTTCGCGTGGCTCGAACGGCTCAAGTGGCGGGTGCGCCGTTGGTTCAGCAGCGTGCCGCGGCCGAGCATCCGGTTGCGGCGGCGGGGATCGGCGCGGAAGTACCGGCCGATTGACGACGACAGCTTCATTGACGAGGAGATTGACCCGATCCTCGAAAAAATCTCCCGGCACGGCATCCACAGCCTGACGGCGCGCGAGCGCCGGACCCTCAAGCGCGCACGCCAGCGGATGGAGCGCGGTTGAGGGGTCAGGCCGCGCGTTCTTTTGGGATCCGCTCAGCCGGCCCCGTTGGGGTGGGGGGTCGCGTTCGCTCTGGTGTTGCGCCCTTTCAGGGCGCGGAGGAAACGTGTGTGCGCGTGTCCCGTAGGCTGACGCCTACGGCTACTGACGTGGCACCCCTTCGGGGCGCAAGTGATTCGATCGGACGTCTTTTGAGCAGCCCCGGAGGGGCTTGACGTGAATAGCCGTAGGCGTCAG
>CAZJXV010000068.1:0-6781 GCA_964550015.1 uncultured Verrucomicrobiota bacterium | reverse complement strand
CCTACGGATTCGGAGAGCGCCACACTTGTCACTGGCCCCGGAGGGGCTTGACGTGGATAGCCGTAGGCGTCAGCCTACGGATTCGGAGAGCGCCACACTTGTCACTGGCCCCGGAGGGGCTTGACGTGAATAGCCGTAGGCGTCAGCCTACGGATAAGGAAGGCCCAACGATAGCCACTGAGCCCCGGAGGGGCTTGACGTGAATAGCCGTAGGCGTCAGCCTACGGACAGGAGCGAGCCGACAACCCCACCCAGCCCCGCAGGGGCTGAACGACCGGGCACGGCGTATCAGGATGGCGACCTACACTCAGATCCTCTACCACATCGTTTTCTCAACGAAAAACCGTGACCGCGTTCTCTCACCCGATCGGCGCCGGGATCTTTTCCGCTACATCTGGGGAATCCTGAACAACAAGCAGTGCCGCCTCTACCGGATTGGCGGCGCGTCCGACCACGTGCACATCCTAACAAGCCTGCACCCGACCGTCTGCCTTGCCGATCTCGTCCGGGAGATCAAGACCTACGCGTCGAAATGGATCAAGGAAAACCGCGTGTTCCCGCTCTTTCACTACTGGCAGGAAGGCTACAGCGCCTTTACGCTCTCAAGCGCGGAGAAGCAACCAGTCATCGACTACATCAAGGATCAGGATGAGCACCACCGGCACAAGTCGTTCCGCGAAGAGCTCAGGGAATTCCTCGTAGGAGCGGGCATCGAGTTCGACGAGAAGTATTTCCCCTGATGCGTCACGCAGCCCAGAGTGCCAAGGCCCCGGCGCCGACGGGGTCGGTCGTCTATCCCTTCGGCCGCCGCCGGCTGCTGCGGCGGGGCCTTTTCCGTTTCTCGCCGGGAGGGGGTTCGCGCGAGGGCCTTTCCTTCCGGGGCTCGTCGTCGGGCTGCTCGGGCGGGGCGTGGATGCTGGCGCGGTAGGATTCCTCGAGCAGCATGGCGATCAGGTCGAGCTCGTCCTCGCTGTCGGCCAGCGACTTCGCGAGCGGCATGAAGCGCTCGATGCGCTCGCGCTCGACGCCGCCGAGGTCGCGCCGCTTGTCCTCGAGCAGCACGGTGAGCCGCTCGGCCACCAGGCGCTGGACGGCCTCCTCGTCGGGCAGCTCGCGCACTTCCATGTCGATCTGGTAGTGGCGGGCGAGGCGCTTGAGCTCCTCCTCCTGCGAGACGGTCACGAGGGTGATCGCGATCCCGCCCGCCCCGGCGCGGCCGGTCCGGCCGGAGCGGTGGATGTAGCTCTCGAAGTCCTGCGGCAGGTCGAAGAGGATCACGTGCGATAGGTGGGTGATGTCAATGCCGCGGGCGGCGACGTCGGTGGCGACGAGGAACCGCAATTGCCTCTGCCGGACGCGCTTCATGACCTTCTCGCGCTGGGCCTGGGAGAGGTCGGCGGTGATCTGGTCGCTGTCGAGGCCGAAGCGGGCGAGCACCTCGGCGAGGAACCGGACACGGTCCTTGGTGTTGCAGAAGATGATGGCGCTGTCGGGGTTCTCGGTCTCGAGGATGCGCACCAGTGCCCGCTCCTTGCCCATCGAGGGCACCGCGTAATAGATGTGGTCGGTCGCCTCGACGTGCACGCGGCCGTGGCTCAGGCTCAGGAAATCGGGCTCGCGGAGAAACTCTTTGGACAGCGTGCGCACCTTGGGCGGGATGGTGGCCGAGAACATCGAGCTCTGGCGCTTGTCGGGGAGGAAGCGGCGTATGCGCACCATGTCCGGGTAGAAGCCCATCGAGAGCATCTCGTCGGCCTCGTCGAGCACGAGGAACCGGAGGCGGTCGAGCGAGAGCTTGCGCCGGGTGAGGTGGTCCAGGATGCGGCCCGGCGTGCCGATGACGATCTGGGCGCCCTTCTCGAAGGCCCTGATCTGGGGCTCGTAGCCGACGCCCCCGTAGACGGCCACCGCCTCGATGCCCGTGCCTTCGGCGAGCTTGACGGCCTCCCCATACACCTGGAGCGCCAGCTCGCGCGTCGGCGCGAGCACGAGCATCTGGCAGTGGTGGCGGTCCGCGTCAATCCGCATCAGGCTCGGCAGCATGAAGGCGCCCGTCTTGCCGCTGCCGGTGCGCGACTGCACGATCAGGTCCCGGCCCGCGAGCAGGTAGGGGATGGCCTTGGCCTGAACGCGCAGCGGCCGGGGCCAGCCGACCCGGGCGACCGTTGCCCGGAGCGCCTCGGGGAGCTGGTCGAAGGCGAAGTCCGGGAGCCTGTCTTCCGGCTCGATGATGTCAGTGACGTCCTCCGGGGGCGTCTCGGTGTCTCCCATGTGCGGCTCCTGTTCTTCCCTGAGGACCAGGCCGGGGGGCGCCGCCGTCCGCTCCCCTCGCTTGAGCCCGTGGCGATTATTCGCCCGGGCGGCGCTTTGTCAAGGGGAACGCCTGCCCGGGAACGCCTGCCAGCAGGCGAGACGATTTCGCTTGACGGTCCGGCCGCGCGGGGGCTACCCTACCGTAGCCCAGCGACGCTCGACGAGACAGCCGTGTATACGCCGTCCGGCGGTCGAGCGGCACCGCGGTTTTTTGGGGCTGGCCGCGTGCATGGGAGCTTGAATGCCGCACGTCGCACTGTCGCGGATAAGACGAATCCTTTCCACGTTCTCCCGCACCCGTGTCCTCGTGGTCGGCGACCTCATGCTCGACGAATTCGTCTGGGGGCAGGTCTCGCGCATCTCGCCGGAGGCGCCGATCCCCGTCGTCGAGGTTACGTCGCGCTCCACCATGCCGGGCGGCGCGGCGAACGTGGTGAACAACCTATGCGCGCTCGGCGCGCACGCTTCGGTAGCGGGCCTCGTGGGGACCGATCCGGCGGCGAGGCACCTTCGCGCGCTTCTCGAAAAAGAGGGCGCGGACACCTCGCTCATCGTCGCGAGCGGCCGCGTCAAGACCACGGTGAAGACACGCGTGATCGCCCACAAACAGCACGTGGTGCGCGTGGATGACGAGCGGCCGCTGCCGGACGGCGACCGGATGCGCTCACGCCTGCTCGCCAAGGTGCGGTCGAGCCGGCGGTCGTTCGGGGCCGTCGTGCTCGAGGACTACGGCAAAGGCGTGCTCTCGCAGGCGCTGGTTGACGCGCTCGTCGGGCTCGCGCGCTCGAAGGGCATCCCGGTCGTCGTGGACCCGAAGAAAGAGCATCCGCTGGCGCTGGGCGGGGTGGCGCTCGTGACGCCGAACCGCGAGGAGGCCTGCGTGCTTGCGGGGTTGCCGGCCCATGCCGACGTCCCGCCGGAACGGGTGGGACGGCTGCTGTCGCGCAAGTGGGGCGGGGCTGCTGTGCTCGTCACCCTGGGCGCCGACGGGATGTGTCTCATCGAGAAAGGGCGCCGTGCGCGCCACATCCCGACGCGGAAGCAGGAGGTTTACGACGTGGCCGGCGCGGGCGATACGGTCGCGGCCGTCATGGCGCTGGGGCTGGCCAACGGGGTCCCCTTGGCCGAAGCGGCCGCGGTGGCCAACGCAGCGGCGGGCGTGGTCGTGGGCAAAGTCGGCACGGGCGCCGTGACGCGCGCGGAGCTGGTTCGGGCGCTGGAGGTTGGATGATGGCGCGGATTGTCGGCATCATCCCTGCCCGGTACGCCTCGAAGCGGCTGCCCGGCAAGATGCTGCTCGATCTCGCGGGCAAGCCGCTGATCGTGCATACCTACGAACGCGCCCGGGCGGCGAAGCGGCTCGATCGCGTCATCGTGGCCACCGACGACGAGCGCATCGTCGAGGCCGTCACCCGGGCCGGCGGCGAGGCGGTCATGACGTCCGCCGACCACCGCTCGGGCTCGGACCGCATCGCCGAGGTTGCTTCGGGGCTCGAATGCGACATTGTCGTCAATGTGCAGGGTGACGAGGCGCTGAGCGGGCCGGCGGTGGTGGACGAGGCGGCCCGGCTGCTGCTGGAGCATCCGGACGCCGACATGGGCACCGTGGCATGCCCGATCCGTACACGGCAAGAGTACGTGGATCGCAGCGTGGTCAAGGTCGTGCTCGGGCTCGGCGGCGCGGCGCTCTACTTCTCTCGCGGGCCGATTCCGCACTCGAAGTCGGGGCGCTTCGGCATAAGGCTCGACGCCCTGCGTCACATCGGCATCTACAGTTTCCGGCGCGACTTCCTGATCGAGTTCGCCTCGCTCCCGCCCACACCGCTCGAGCAGGCCGAAGACCTCGAGCAGCTCCGCGCACTCGAGCACGGGCACCGGATCGTCGTCGGCGTCGTCGAGGCGCACACGAACCTGAAGATTGACACACCCGAGGACATGGAAAGGGCACGAGGGCTTCTATGTCGAAGTACATCTTCGTAACCGGCGGAGTCGTCTCATCACTGGGCAAGGGGCTCACCTCCGCGACCATCGGCATGCTGCTGGAGAACCGCGGCCTGACGGTGACGCTGCAGAAGTTCGACCCCTACATCAACGTGGACCCCGGCACGATGAATCCCTACGAGCACGGCGAGGTTTACGTGCTCGACGACGGCGCGGAGACCGACCTCGACCTCGGCCACTACGAACGGTTCACCTCGGCGAAGCTCTCGCAGCTCAACAACACCACCTCGGGCCAGGTGTACGAGCGGGTCATCGAGCTCGAGCGCCAGGGCAAGTGGCTGGGCAAGACCGTGCAGGTCATCCCGCACATCACCGACGAGATCAAGCGGCGCGTCGCGGCGCTCGGGGACGGAGTGGACGTCGTGATCACGGAGGTCGGGGGCACGGTCGGCGACATCGAGGGCTTGCCCTTCCTCGAGGCGATCCGCCAGTTCCGCCTCGACGTCGGCCCGGGCAACGTGATCTACATCCATCTCACCTACGTGCCGTATATCCGCGCGGCGGACGAGATCAAGACCAAGCCGACGCAGCACAGCGTGACCAAGCTGCGCGAGATCGGCATCCAGCCCGACATCCTCATCTGCCGCACAGAGCGCCACTTGAGCGAAGAGGCCCGCTCGAAGATCGCGCTGTTCTGCAACGTTTCGCCCGAGGCCGTCATCGAGGAGCGGGACGTCGAGACCACCATCTACGAGTTGCCGCTGATGCTGCGGCGCGAGAAGGTGGACCAGCGGATCGTGGACCTGCTGGGCCTCGATCGCGGCCCCGGCGACCTGCGCAAGTGGCGCCGGATCCTCGATGTGGTGACCAATCCGGAGCACACCGTTCGAATTGCCGTGGTCGGCAAGTACATTGTCCGCCAGGACGCGTATAAGAGCATCTACGAGTCCATCGCCCACGCGGGCATCCACAACAGGGCGCGCGTCGAGGTGAAGAAGGTTGACCCGGAGAAGATCGAGCAGACCGGCGCCGCCGCCCAGCTCAAGGGCGTCAGCGGCGTGCTGGTGCCGGGCGGGTTCGGCAAGCGCGGCATCGAGGGCAAGATCGCCGCGGCCCGCTACGCGCGCGAGAAGCGGGTTCCGTTCCTCGGGCTCTGCCTCGGCATGCAGTGCGCTACCATCGAGTTCGCCCGCGGCGTGCTCAAGCTCAAGGAGGCCGACAGCACCGAATTCCGCCCCGAGACGCCGGACCCGGTCATCAGCTTGATGGACGAGCAGCGCAAGGTGGTCAACATGGGCGGCACGATGCGGCTCGGCGCCTACCCGTGCACGCTCAAGAAGGGGACGAAGACCTACAAGGCCTACGGCACGCCCGAGATCCACGAGCGCCACCGCCACCGCTTCGAGATGAACCCCGAGTACCGGCCCCGGTTCGAGGAGGCCGGCATGATCATCAGCGGCCGCTCGCCGGATGGGGCGCTGACGGAGATCATCGAACTCGCCGACCATCCCTGGTTCATCGCGTGCCAGTTCCACCCCGAGTTCCAGTCGAAGCCCACCAAGGCGCACCCGCTTTTCCGCGACTTCGTCGCCGCCGCGATCGAAGCGGGCCGGGCCGACGCGGAGCAGTAGGCTCCGGACACGTTTTCCTTGCGTGTGCGGGCGGAACCACCTAGAGTTTTCCTTGTGGGCTTGGGGCGCCCGACGCATCTGTTGAAGGAGAGAGCCCGGCCATGAGACGCCACGGCTTCACGCTGATCGAGCTGCTGGTCGTTATCGCCATCATCGCCATCCTCGCCGCGTTGCTGCTCCCGGCGCTGCAGTCGGCCCGGGAGAAGGGGCGCCAGGTGTCTTGCCTGAACAACTTCCACCAGCTCGGCGTGGCGATGGAGGAGTACGTGGGAGACAGCGAGGGCTGGACGCCCTACAGCCAGGGAGGGGTGGCACCCCACTTCCCGGGCGGCTCGATCCCATGGGTGCCGCTGCTGTACAAGTACGCCGATGATAAGGACGTGTTCTGGTGCCCGAGCTCCGACCCCTCGCTGCAGTGGGACGGCGTGCGCATCATCTATCCGGGTACCTGGTTCTCAATCGGTTACAATGACTGGGGCTGGGGCGACTTCGACCGCGGCGTCGGCCAGGGCATCGGCGGGGCCATGGGCTGGGTGGAGTCCTACGTCAAGGTGACCGACGTGGTCAACCCGCCCGAGATGATCATGATGGCCGATAGCACCCCGAACGGCAACTGGGACATGATCATTGACCCCGCACCGACCGACCCCTACGAGCATCCGTCCGACCGCCACACGGGCGGCAGCAACGTGCTGTTCGCCGACGCGCACGTGAAGAAGTACTCGAGGGACTTCCTGATGGACCGCCGGCGCAGCGGCCACCTGTGGCGCCGCATCAACCGCAAATACTGACATGAATCGCTCGCTTATCATCACGATCGTGTGTGCCGTGGCCATTGTCGGGGCCATCGTCTGGATCGCCGTCCGGCCGCCTTCGGAGGCCGCCAGGGAAAGAGA
>CAZJXV010000067.1:0-16983 GCA_964550015.1 uncultured Verrucomicrobiota bacterium | reverse complement strand
CGCACCAGCCGCATCGGCTTCCTCTCCGGCAACACGAGGCTCTACGCCCGCATGACGGCCGTCGAGACCACCCGCTATTTCGGCCGCCTCACCGGGCTTGACGACGAAACCATCCGCCGCCGCACGGACGCGATCTTCGCCTCGCTCGACATGGAGGACATCCGCGACCGCCGCTTCGAGAAACTCTCCACCGGCCAGAAGCAGAAGGTCTCCGTCGCGCGCACGCTCGTCCACGACCCCGAGGTCCTCATGCTCGACGAGCCGACCGCCGGCCTCGACGTCATCGCCTCCCGCGCCATCGTCTCGCTCATCCGCCGGGCCAAGGCGCAGCACAAGACCGTCCTGCTCTCGACGCACTACATGACCGAGGCCGAGGAGCTGTGCGACCGCGTGGCGCTCATCCACGAGGGCCGCTTCCTCGCCGTGGACACCCTGCAGGGCCTCGTCGAGCGCGCCGGCACCACCAGCCTCAACGAGGCCTTCTTCCGCACGCTGGAGGCCGCGGGGGTCGCGCCGGCGCCCCCGGAGGGCCGGCCATGAACCTGCGGCGCGCCAGGATCGTCTTCCTCAAGGAGATGCTCGAGACCCTGCGCGACAAGCGCACGCTCATGGTCATCATCCTCGGCCCGGTGCTCATCTACCCCGTGCTCATCCTCGCGCTCGTCACAATGACACGCGCCCAGCAGGGCCGGCTCGAGCGGCAAACCTCGCACGTGCTCCTCGTGGGCGAGCAGGTCGCCCCCGACCTGACGGCGCGATTCCGCGACGACGAGGAGATCAAGCTTATCACCGGGCTTACCGCCGCAGATGCACGCCGCATGGTGCGCGCCGGCGACGCGCATGCCGCCGTCCTCGTCACGCGCGACGTCGCGCTGCCGCACAGCGATTGGTGGCGCGTCCTGATCGGCCAACACTCGGGAGAGCTCGAGCTCGCCCGCGTGGTGGTCATCTACAATGAGGCGGACGAGCGGTCCTCGCTTGCCCTCGACCGGGTGAACAAGCTGCTCAGGGCGCACTCGCGCGAGGCGGTGACGGCGCGCCACGCCGTGCTCGAGAAAGGCGAGGAGTACGCCTACCCACTCGTCATCAAGCGCGAATCGGTCGGCACGCCCGAAGACGTCGGGCGCCGCGTGCTCGCCTACGCCGTCCCCATGATGCTCGTGCTCATGACGATCGCCGGCTCGATGTACCCCGCGATCGACACCACCGCCGGCGAGAAGGAACGTGGCACGATCGAGACCATCCTCACCACCCCCGCCGCCATCGCCGAGATCGTCGCCGGCAAGTTCGCCACCGTCTTCCTCATCGCCATCGCCACGGGCCTGCTCAACCTCGCCGGCATGGGGCTGTCGCTCGCCGCCGTCGGCCACGCCGCCCGCGCGCAGATCGACCTCTCGCTCCCGCTCGACACCGCCCTGTTCATCGTGTTGTTCCTGCTGCCGCTCGGGTTCCTGTTCAGCTCCGTGATGATGGCGGTCGCCATGTACGCGCGCACGGTCAAGGAGGCGCAGACCTACGCCACGCCCATCTACCTCCTGAGCGTCGTGCCCGCCATGATGTCCACCCTGCCCGCCTTCGAGCTGACCCCGTTTTTGTGCCTCGTGCCCGTCGTCGGCGTGACCCTGCTCCTCAAGGAACTGCTCCAGGGCACGATCGTCTGGGGCCACCTCGCCCTGGTCTTCCTCTCGACCTCCCTCTACGGCCTGGGCGCGCTGCGCCTCGCCGTCCGGCTCTTCCACAACGAGAACGTGCTGTTCTCGTCCGAGCGGCCGTTCGCGCTGTTCGTCGGCCGCCGGCGGCTCAAGCCGCGGCCACGGCCCACGCCCGGCGAGGCCCTGCTGCTCGCCGCGGTCTGCTTCGTGCTGCTCTTCACCGTGGGCCAAATGCTCCAGATGCACGACCTCCGGGTCGGCATCGCGATCACGTTGTGGGTGCTCGTCTTCCTGCCGGCCGTCGCATTCGCCCGTTACCTCAAGCTGAACCTCCGCGAGACGTTCGCCCTGCGCGCGCCGTCGCTCGTGGCGCTTGCGGGAACCGTCGTGGCCGCCGCCGCGTCACTGGTTGTGGCGCTGGAGATCGAGTACCTGCAGTCCACCGTGCTGCCGTACTCGAAGGAGCTTGCAGAGGAGCTGCAGCGCGGGCTGCTGGGCGAAGGGCTCGGGTTCGCCGAGATGCTCGTGTTCATCGCCGTGTTTCCCGCCATCTGCGAGGAGACGCTGTTCCGGGGCTTTTTGCTGAGCGGCTTTGCCTCGCGCATGCGCCGGTGGCAGGCGGCCGTGCTCGTGGGCGTGCTGTTCGGCTTCTTCCATCTCGGCCCGGTCGTCATAAAGGTAGTGCCGGTGAGCCATATCATGGTAGGCATCGTCCTGTCGCTCATGGTAGCGTACTCCCGCTCGATCTTCACCGGGATGCTCTTTCATCTGCTCTACAACGGCGGCTTGGTGCTGCTCTGGCGGTTCGGCGACCGGCTCACGCCCGCCCTCGAGCGCATCGGCCTCGGCGGGCCATGGCTGGAAGCCAAAGGGCACGTTCCGGCCGTCCTGCTCGTGCCGGCCGTGGCCCTGCTCGTAGGCGCGCTGGCGACGGTGATGTACGCGGGCAGGGACCGGCCGCACGCTTGACCCCAGGGCACGCCTGCCGATATGGTAATGGGACGAACCAACCAGGAGCCGCTGAGAGGCTGAGCACGTGAGCTGCGACACCCTTCTGGCCTTCGGTGAGATCACGAGGATCGACCTGATCAAAGTCGCCTACTTCCTCGTCGCGCTGTATCTTTCCATCTCGGTCCACGAGGCGGCGCACGCCTGGATGGCCAACCGCTGCGGCGACGACACCGCACGCCTGATGGGCCGGATGACGCTCAACCCGATCGTCCACATTGACCCGATCGGCACCGTGCTCATGCCCTTGCTCATGGTCATCACGCCGCTGCTTATGCCGGGCGGCGGCCTCGGCATCCCGTTGTTCGGCTGGGCCAAGCCGGTGCCCGTCAACCCCCTGCGATTCCGCGACATGCGCAAAGGCGAAGTCCTCGTGTCGCTGGCGGGTCCCGTGTCCAATTTCATCCTGGCGGCCGGCGCACTCGCCGCCTGCTGGATCGTCATCGCAGCGCTGGGCGCTGCGAGCTCCGGCATGGTCGGCCGCATCGGCGAGATGGTCCTCCTCTTTCTCACCAGCCTGATGATGCTCAACCTCGTGCTTGGCCTCTTCAACCTTATTCCGATACCCCCGCTGGATGGCTCTCACATCCTGGGCGTCTTCCTCTCGAGGGAGGCGGCGGCAAAGCTGGAGCGTTTCCTCGTGCCGCCCCTCAACTTCATCATTCTGATCTTCGTCGTGCTGCCGGTTGTGCGGCCTGTCTTCTGGCTCGTCTCTCGTGCAGCCGACTATCTGATTTGGATCTGGTGGCTATGAACCGGCGCGCGACAACGGCACGGAGCTCCGGGAACTTTTCCGCCGCGGGCGTGTCCAAAGCAACCGAGATCGAGCGGATCGTCCGGGCCCGGGGGCCCGGGGACGAGCCCTCGGACAGGGAACTGATCGCACGGTTCCTCGAAGGCAGCGAGGAGGCGTTCAACCGCCTGGTGCTCAAGCACCAGCGGCGGGCCTACAACATCGCCTACCGCTTCCTCGCCAACCACGAGGACGCGCTCGAAGTGGCCCAGGACGCCTTCGTGCGCGCCTACAGGAACCTGCGGCGGTTCAAGGGCCGGGCGTCGTTTAAGACCTGGCTCTATAAGATCATTCTCAACCTGGCGAGAAACTGCTACCGGCGGCGCGTGAGCCGGGGCGAATCGAAAAAGGTCTCGCTCGACAACCCGAAGCAGTACGAGGACAGCGAGGGACCCAGAGAGATCGAGGATCACACGCTCTCGCCGATGCGCGAGATCGGCGGGCGCGAGATCCAGCAACAGATCCAGCGCGGGCTGATGCAGCTTGCCCCCGAGCACCGGCAGGCCGTCATCCTGCGCCACATCGAGGGCCTCTCGTACGCGGAGATGTCCATTGTCCTGCAGTGCGCCGAGGGCACGGTGAAGTCGCGCCTCCACCGCGCCCGCATCGAGCTCCGGGAGGTCCTGCGCGACTTGCTCTAGCGCCGGCGGAAACAGCGCTGAAGCGCCCCCGGCGGGGAACGATAGTATAGGTGAGGTCGGTTTCAATAGACAGGAGCAGGTGACCAGTCATGAACTGCAAACAGTGTCAGAAACGCCTGCACGACTACCTCGATGAAACACTCGAGGCGGACGCGCGGGCCGAGGTCGGCGAGCACCTCGCCGCCTGCGAGGCGTGCCGGCGCGAGCTCGACGCGCTGCGCAAGGTGGCGGCGCTCGTCGGCTCGCTCGACGAGGTGCCCGAGCCCTCCGGCTTCCTGGTGGGCGTCCGGGCGCGCATAGACAGACCGAGCGCGTGGGAGCGGGTCCGGCAGCTCCTGA
The DNA here is from genome assembly GCA_964550015.1 of uncultured Verrucomicrobiota bacterium. Taxonomy (GTDB): domain Bacteria; phylum Auribacterota; class JABMQX01; order JAFGEW01; family JAFGEW01; genus CAZJXV01. The sequence continues at coordinate 12,550 of CAZJXV010000067.1, read as the reverse complement.
CGCAGCCGCTCAGGCCGGGCTATTCGGTGGCGATCCCCGTCCTTATTGTTGCCTTCTTCGCCGTGTTCGTCGTCATGAACCTGCCGCCGAAGACGCCCGAGCTCGCCGAGAAGCCCACGGCCGACAGCCCCGAAGCCGCCCCGACCGAGATCGCCTATGACATGGAAAAGACCACCTGGCACGAGGAGAAGGCCGGCGAATACGGGTACTTCAAGCCCAGCGACGAAGACGGCAGCAAGGCCAAGGACTACACCAACGACACGAAGGTACGGAAGAGGCTGGACACCGACCACGGGTCGAAACTCGACGACATCGAGGGGACCGACACCGACGAGACGGGCTCCTCGCTGGGAGGGAGCTTCCGCGGCGGGGCCACCCAGGACACCGTCTCCAAGGGCGGCGAAGGCGGGGGCCTCGAGGATGAGAGCGTCGACGCCGAGGTGGCCCAACCCGAGATCGAGGAAGGCGAGCAACTTGCCCGCCGCGAAAGCGGCGAGTCCCTCCGCGTCAAGGGGGAACTGAAGGCCGGCGACGACACCTATGCCCTCGAGACGGACACCAGAGGCGAGGCCGACGAAGACAAGGCCAGCCTCGCCGAGATCGAGTCCCGGCCCGGGGAGAAGCTTGCCGATGTAGCGGGGGCCGACCGCGAACCGGACGCCACCCGCGACCTCAACATCCCAACGGTGACGCCGGCGGGCCCAAGAGGTGTCACGAAAAGCCAACCACCCAAGGCCGAGGAAGTCATCGAGCTGGCCGTCGTGGACTTCCCTCGCGACCGCACCAACGTCGAGCGCATCGTCGCCGAGGAAGCGGGCCGCGTCTTCGAAGTCCGCGCCGGGAGCAACAAGCTTCTTGACGGCCTGGTGCTGGAGGTCCCCGAAAAGAACTACGACAACGCCGTCCGGCGCCTCTACTTCTACAACGACGCAAACGTCAAGGTCCTGCAGGAGCAGAAGCAGCAGCTTCAAGGGAAGACCCGGAGCGAGTCTGGCAGGGTTTCCGCAGGCCGCTCCGGCACGCAGCAAAACGTATGGAACTCGCCGTTCCGGCTCTTCGTCCGGCGCATCGTCCAAAAGACCACGGCCACCGGCGCAGCGACCGACAAGCGCCAGAACGAGTAGACGCACACACGCCGCTCAGAACAGAGACCATCGAGCCGCCCCGGACACCGTCCGGGGCGGCCTTATTCTGCCGGGCGTAAACCTTCGCAAGCCCGACGGCCCGGCCCGCGCCACCGGTTCTCGCGGAACCGCATCCGAGCCGCTTTCGTCTGGCATCTTTCATCTGGCAGCTTTCATCTGGCGTCTTTCATCTGGCATTGTGTGACGTTCTGGTGTAGCCTCGCGGTGTCCGCGCGAAAGCAGACCGAACTCAGCGGCAGGAGAGAATGGAACGGCTTGCGATCAAACGCCTTCTCGTGCTGGCCGCCGCAGTCGCCGCAGCGCTGGCCGTGCCCTGCCATCTTGGCCGCGCCGGGGCCGCGCAGGACGTGCTCTTCGAGGACTCGTTCGACGGCGACCTCTCCCGGTGGACCATCATCGCCGGCGACTGGCTCATCAAGGAGGGCCGGCTCGAGGGGAGCGGCGGCGGCTTCCCCCAGCTCCAAACCAAGCAGCAGTTCACCGGCGACCTCATCATCGAGTTCACCGCCGCCACCGTCCCGCCGTCGAACCACGACATCCAATGCGTCCTGTTCACCAACGGCTACATCTTCGTGCTCGGCGCCAATCGGAACACCGGCAGCATGATCACGCGCCGCGGCCCTTCCGTCGCCTGGACGAACCGCATGACCATCGAGCCGGGCCGCACCTATGCCGTAAAAATCATCCGCCGGGGCGGCATCCTCGAGTTCATCGTGGACGACAAGCTCGTGCTCACCTGGACCGACCAGCACCCCTTCGACTCCGGACCGATCGCCCTGCGCACCTGGACCTCCAAGATCGCCATTGACAACCTCCGCGTCCGCCGGTTCCCCGAGAGGCAGCAGATCCGTGTCGTGGACGCCTCGACCGGCCGCGCGCTCGGCGCCGACGCCGTCGCTGCCCTGCGCGCCGCCGCCCTGCGCGCCGCCGCCGACAGCGCCGCCTGGAGCGCCGCACGCGTTGAGGACTCGAGCCGGCTCGAACCCACCTTCGCCTTCCGCACCCGCAGCGGCGCGTACCGCGCCACCTTCTACGCCTACCCGACCGAAAACCTCGACGAGTACGACGACAACGATTGGTTCGGCCTCCACTTCGCCGGCCGGCCCGCGCTGCGCGTACACCTCCAGGAGGTGGATTCACCGCGCAAGCGCGACTACGCCGAGGCCGCAGGCCTCAGGGTCCTCTCGCCCCGCCGGGGCGACAGCGTCTTTATTGACGTCGCCGGCCTCGCCCCGAAGCGGTCCGCCGCACGCCTCGACCTCTTCTACGGCCCCGAGGGCGAGCAGCCCAAGCGGATCACCGCCCAGAACGTCACGCTCGGCACCTCGTCCGCCCCGCTGCTCTCGCACACCCTCGAGCTCAAGACGGAGACCCCCGGCACATACCAGGTGATCGCCTGGCTCACCAAGGGCCGCACTACGATCACCACCACCACGAAAACCTTCCACCTGATGGGCGACGACGAACTCTTCGACGCCGGCGACGGCTTCCGCCTGCGCCGCGCGGGCTTCATGGTGGACATTGACAAACGAACGGGCACCATCAAGGGCCTGTTCGAAGCCGACGGCAAGCGAGGCATCAACTACGTCGCCAACGAGACGAACCTCGCCGACTTCGCCCAGGGCGACACCCGCTTCTTCGGCGACGTGGTCGTCACCTCCGAGCTCTCAGGACTCCCCGAGCGGCGCGAGTCCACCGCCCTCTCCTACGACGTGCGCCGCGTCGCCCCCTACAAGGGCGGCGTGCTCGTCAAGTACGCCGACAAGTCGAAGGTGTCCCTGGGCGGCTTCCAGAACGTCCGGCTCTGGGAGTTCTACGGGGTCAACCCGGCGACAAAAACCTTTGATTGGGACATCTATATCGAGAACACCCAGCGCTTCCCGATCGAGGTCGGGGAAATCGCCCTGCCGCTGCTCGTCAACGACACCCTGTTCGATCTCGGCGGCAACAGGGAGCTCGCCTACAAGGAGCGCGTCTTCGCCTACCCCTACGCCGGCGGACACAGCGGCTTCGTCCTCGTCCAGAGGCCCCTGGGCGACCCCCCCTACCTGCTCATCGTCCCCGCCGACGGCACCGCCTTCGAGGCAAGCGCCAACGCCGAGCACGGCGGCTACCGCCCGCGCGGCCCCGTCTGGTTCGGCCTGCACAACCTGTACCTGCACTCGAGCGCCGTGGCCGAGCGCGCCAAGTGGAAACCCGGCCTCAACCCCAGCACCAAGGCCACCCTCGGTGCGGGCGAGCGGCGGCGCTTCGGCCTGCGCATGGCCTGGATCAACAGCTACGACGAGATCCCCGCCACGCTCTTCCGCCTCGGCAAGATCGGCCTCCAGGTCGCTCCCGGCCTCGTCGTGCCCACGGACCAGACCGCCTCCCTCCTGTGCTGGTCGAAAAAACCCATCCTCCAGGTGCAGCCCCTCGACGAGGGGATCACGATCGTGCACACCTCCTCGAAGAGCAGCGCGACGCGCTACACCATCCGGTTCGCCGGCTACGGGCCCAAGCGCCTGCGCCTCTACACCGGCCAGGACGAGTGGACGATGGTCGCCTTCTACGCCGTGCCGCCCATCGAAAAGCTCATCGACGCGCGCGCCGGCTTCATTATCAACCGCCAACACTACCGCGACCCCGACGACACCCTCGGCCGCGACTACGGCTTCATGACGTGGGACACCGCCGTGTCGAGCATCGCCGAGCAGGCCTGGAACCCCTCGCCCCTTATCGGCTGCTCCGATCTCGGCGGCCTGGGCGACCCCTTCTTCCTCGCGAGGAAAAACGTCTATCGCCCCAACGAGCGGCAGGTCCGCGTCCTCGAGGAATACGTCCAGAACTGCCTCTTCAAGAACGTGCAGGACCCCGAAACCTACAAGGTGCGCGCCTCCCTCTACGTGGGCCAGGCCCGCGCCTGGCCCCCGCCCGTCGGCCAGGACACGACCCGGACCTACAACTACGTCTTCGTCCTCAACATCTACTACGACCTCTACCGGATCCGCTCCCTCTACGGCCTGGGCGAGTTCAAGGAGCCCAAGGAGTACCTCACGATGGCGGCCAACACCGCCATCGCCATGTTCGACCACTCGCGCTGGCGCCACGAGGGCCACGTCGGCGGCGGCACCGTGCTCGACGTGCTCGACGCGCTCGAGCGCGAAGAGCTCCTCGATAAGCACGCCGAGCTCAAGACCCGCATCGAAGCCTGCACCAAGGCGCTCCAGGACGCGCCGTTCCCCTACGGCGGCGAAACCCTCTACGACCCCACCTGCTACGCGCACCTCTACCGACTCTTCCGGCACCTGGGCGCCAACGACAAGGCCGAGGACGCGCTGCGCGTGATGCTCGCCGTGCGCGGCAAGCAGCCCGTCTGGACCCAGTACGGCGCCGACAGACACTGGTGGCACTTCGACACCTACGGCAAGAAACGATCGTTCGGCGAGGTCGGCCTCGTCTACACCTCGGCCGTCAACGGCGCCGCGCTCCTCGACGGATACCGCAACCTGGCCGAACGCCACATGCTTCTGCAGGGCTACGCCGGCGTGCTCGCCCCCTGGGCCACCGTCAACAAGGTCGGCGAGGGCTCCACCGGCTACCACATTGACCCGCGCGAGCGCGACTTCGACTCGCTCAGCACCGCCGGCGCCATCGGCCTGTGGGGCGCCCTCGAGGGCCTCGGCGCCTACCTCGTGCGCGATCGCGACTTCGGCATCATCGGCCTCGGCTGCGACGTCTCCACCGCCGGCGGCTACACCATCGTCCCCCGGGACGGCCTCTACAAGCGCGCCTTCTTCCAGCCGCTCGGCCTCGGCGTCGAGCTCGACGTCGGGCGGCTCACCAAGGTGGCCGCCACGGCCACGGCCACCAAGGTGTGGGTGGCCTTCACCGTCGGCAAGTGGTTCGAGAAGAACACCACCCTCACCGTCACCGGCCTCCGGCACGGCCGATACCGCGTCAACGCCAACGGCAAGACCGAGGAGCTCGCCGTCGAAAAGGCCGATCTCGTCCTGCCCCCCATCGAGACCAAGGGCGAAACGAACCTCGTCGTCATCGAGCGCATCGAAGAGGACACGGACGACGGCCACAACGACGACTGACCACCACCCCGCCCCCTAGTCACCCTCGTAAGGCCGCTCGCGCGCGATCGCCGTGGAAAAAATGGGGACTGGCACCTGTTTTTCGAAGATAACCGGACACCTTTGACACACCGTGGCGCAGAAAAACAGGTGCCTGTCCCCATTTTTCAACACCCGGCTTGTTCCTGGCCTGTAGCCCTTGCGGTCAGACCCGTTGCGCACCGCAAACGGCCTCGCGCCGGCTCTCCGTGAGAAATCCGGGCTAATCACCCTCGTAAGGCCGCTCGCGCAGGATCGCCGTGCGCAGCCGCTCGCGAACTGCGCGCTGGCGCCGCTTGTCGGTGAGCTTCCCCCCGTCCGCATCGGTGAAGTAAAAGACATCGAGCACGCGCCGGCCCTCCGTCGAGACGACCGCCGAGTTGATGTCGAGGCCGCTGTCCGAGAGCACGCGCAGCATATCGTAGAGCAGCCCCACCCGGTCGCTCGTCTGCACCTCGAGCAGCGTGGAGTGGTCGGACGCCGTGTTGTTGAAGTGCACCTTGGGCGGCGACGGCGGCGCGGGCTTGGTGCGCGTCGAATGACTCGCGCGCGAGAGCAGCGTTTCAACCCCGGTCCCCTGACGAAGCACCTTGTCGAACACCTGGTTCACCCCGTCAATGAACAACCGGTCAATGGGCGTGCGGCCCGCAATCGCCGCGACCCGGAACACGTCGAGCACGGTCCCGCCGCGCAGCGTGTGAATGTAGGCGCCCAGGATGTTCACCTTCTCGACGGCGAACGCGCCGGCCAGGCTCGCGAGCAGCCCGCGGCGGTCGCGCGTGCACACCGCCGCGTCCCACACGTGGCGCTCCTCGTCCCACGACCAGTCGATCAGAAAAGCCGTGTCGCCAAGCTCGTGCGGCAGGCGCGCAATGCGCGCCAGGTACCCCGGCTTGAAGATCTCGAACAGCCGTTCGGGCAGTTCGTCGAGCAGCCCGCGGATCGTCGCCTCGTCCAGCACACCCTTGAGCAGCAGCGCCACGTCGCGCCGGGCCTCGGCGAGCCGCGTGGCCGCCGCGGCGCGCGCCGAGCGTTGGAGCCGCGCCTTGCACCGGCCGTAGAGGTCCCACAGCAGCGCCTCCTTCCACTGGTTCCACAGCTCCGGCGCCGTGCCGCGGATGTCCACGCACACGAGCAGGAAAAGCTGCCGCAGCGCCTCGACCGAGCCCACGAGCTCGGCCACGTCCCGCACCACCTTCGCGTCGCTCAGGTCGCGCCGGAACGCCGTGTGCGACAGCACCAGATGGTGCCGCACCAGGAACTCCACCCGCGCCGCGTCGGCCGGCGCGAGCCGCAGCCGCTCGCACACCTGCCGCGCCAGCGCCGCGCCCGTGGCCGAGTGGTCCGGCCCCAGCGGCTTGCCCACGTCGTGCAACAGCACCGCGAGGTACAGCACGTGCGGCCGCGCCAGGTGGTGGAACATCCTGCGGTAGACCCGGAACTCGGGCGCACTCGAGCCCACGATCCCGTCAAGGTGCTCGAGGCTGCGCAGCGTGTGCTCGTCGGTCGTGAACCGGTGCAGCATGTCGTGCTGCACGAGGCACGTCAGCTTGCCGAACTCCGGCAGGTACCGACCCAGCACCCCGAGCTCGTGCATCAGCCGCAGCGCCCCGCCCACCGACCCCGACCGGCCCAGCATCGCCACAAAGACATGCGCCGCCCGCTCCGAGCGCTGAACCGAACGGTCCAGCAGCGCCAGCGACGCCCGCACCAGAAGCTGCAGCGACGCATGCAGCGCCAGCCCGTGCTCCTGCGCCAACGCAAACACCTCGATGAGCCGGCACGGGTCCTCCCGAAACACCCGAGGGTGTGCCGCCGTGAGCGTCCCGTCCTGCGCAACGAAACCCTCCGCCACGACCTGCGGTTCCGCGGCCTCGTCCGCCCGCGCCGGGCGCGGTGCGGCGCTCTCGCGGAGCCGCTCGAGCAGCAGGTTCGCCGTCCGGCTCACGTTCCGCGCGTGGAAGTAGTAGAGCCGCATCAGGTGCTCGTCGGGCGTCGCGCCGCGGAACCCGCCGATGCCCAGGCCCGAGGCGATCGCCGGTTGGTGCGTGAGCTCGACCACGTTGCCCGGCCGCCCCAGCAGGAAATGCAGCTCGTTGCGCACCCGAAGGTAGAAATCGAACGCGTGCGCGAGGCTCTTCTCCTCCCGCGCCGTGAGCAGCCCCAGCTCGCGCATCCGCGCAAAGCTCATCGTGCCGTGCAGCGCCCCGACCACCCACATCACCGTGTGCAGGTCGCGCAGCCCGCCGGTACTCTCCTTGACGTTGGGCTCCTGCAGGTAGAGCGTGTTGCCGAACCGGGCGTGACGCTGCCGGCGCTCGGCCATCTTCTCGTCGAGAAACTCGGCCTCCCGCCCCTTGAACAGCTCGCCCGCCGCCCGCTCCTGCAACGTCCCAAATAACGCCCCGGCGCCGGCCACGCACCGCGCCTCGAGCAGCGCGGTCTTCGTGGCCAGGTCCCGCGAGGCCAGCTCGATGAACTCCTCCACCGTGCGGAACGCGTGCCCGACCTCGCAGCCCGCGTCCCACAACGTGTGAAGAAGCCGCTCGTTGAACTCGGTGAGCTTCGCGTTCCCCGCCCGCTTGGCAACGAGCACGAGGTCCAGGTCTGAGTACGGGCTCAGCTCGCGCCGGCCGTAACCGCCGATCGCCACAAGGCACCACGGCGCGAGCCGCCCGCCGGACGCCACCGCCTTCGACCAGTGGTCGCACGCATGACGCACCACGCCGTCAATCGTCTCCGCGCGGCGGCGCACGATGGCCAGCCCCGGCATCCCCCCGCGGTGATCGGCGCGCAGGACCGCCCGTTCCTCATCGAGGTAAGCGCGCAGCGCCTCGGCATACCCCGTGCCGCTCGCGAGCGCAGTCTCCAACCGCGCGTGCAAGGTCTGTGAAGAAGTGCTTCTACTCACCGGGAAGGTCCCGACCGCATTCCAGTCCCGAGTCTACGGCCCGGAGCACGCTCGCAGCAGGCTGACCAGCATGAACACCGCCACCACGATGACAAAGGCCGTCACGCACCCCCGTTCCTGCCGCTTCCGTGCGTCTGCCGTCTTGCCGAAGAAGTCCGGGACCGAAGACGTCCGGCGCTTCGAGCGCTGGCGCTCCCACAGGAAGGGGCGCAGCGTGGCCGGCTCGTCACTTGGTGAAAACCACCCGGTAGGCTCCTCGGCCTCGACCGGCTCCGGCGCCCGCGGCGCAACCGGTGGCGCCTGCGGCGGCGCCTGTGGCGGCGGAGGCGGCGGCGGAACGGACGGCCCCCGGGCCACAGGCGCGACCGCTGCCTCTGCCGGTGGCTCGGGTGGCTTGGGCGGCGCCGGTTCCGGCGGTAGCGCCGGCGGTGGCACCGACGGCTCTTCGACGACCCTCACCTCCGGCTCGGCCAGCTCGGGCGGCACGGGTTCCGGCGGTGGCGCCGACGGCTCTTCGACAACGGGCGCTTCCGGTTCCGGCGGCGCTTCGGCTGCACCGGCTTCCGCCTCCGCGCCCAGTTGTCTCAACAGGCGCTTCGCCTCGATCCGCGCGCTGAGGTCGCCCGTCTCGGCGAGCGTCCGCAGCGCGGGCGCCGCCGCCGGGTCGTTCCGCGTGCCGAGCCCCACGAGCGCCGCCTTGACGCACGAGTGGTCCGTGTCCTCCAGCGCGCCGACGAGCAGCCGCGTCGCCTCCGCGCCGCGCACCCCGCCAAGCGCGTTCACCACCTCGCGCCGGATCGAAACCTCGCGGTCCGCCAGCAGCTCGCCAAGAACGCCCGCCGCGCGCGCGTCGCCCTGCCTGCCGAGCTCCTGGATCGCGCTCTTGCGCTCAAACGTCAGCGCCTTCGGATCGCGCGCCTTGGCCGCCAGCTCGTCGAACGGCCGCATGGCCTCACTCCGGTGCCTGTCGCTTGATTTCCTTCACGACGGCATCCGCCACCCGGTCCAGCGCCTGCTCATCGGACGGCGTCTCCGCCGACTCGCTCCCCGCGCCCGGCACGATGCACGTCCCGTCGGCCTGGCACGGATAGACCCGCCCCGTCAGGCCGAACTGCTCGCGCACGCCCATGAGCCGCTCCACTTCTTCCGGCGGCAAGACCTGCACCTGCCCGAGCTGCCGGGCCGTCAGCGTCACCTGCGCCGAGTGCTCGACCTTCTCGAGCTTGTAGTACGCGCGCAGCACGTCCTCGCCCACCGTCACCGTGCCGTGCCGCGCGAGGATCAGCGCGTCGCACTTGGCGATGTAGCGACGGACCACCGCCGCCCCCTCGGCCGAGGTCGGCGTCGCGTATTCCGTCGTCGGGATCGAGCCGAGCGTGAACACCACCTCGGGAATGACACACTGGTCGAGCGGCACGCCCGCAATCGAGAACGCCGTTGCGGTCGGCGGGTGCGCGTGGATGACCGCACGTACGTCGGGCCGCGCCTCGTACACCGCAAGATGCAGGGCCATCTCCGACGTCGGGCTTCCTCGCCCGGCCAGCGTGCGCCCCTGCATGTCGGTCACGATCAGGTGCTCGGACTTGATCAATCCCTTGTGCATCCCGCTCGGCGTGGCGAGCACGCGGTCCGGCCCAAGCCGCGCCGTCACGTTGCCGTCGGTCGCCACGATCAAATTCTTCTCGTGCATCAGCCGGCAGACGGCCACCACGTCCTGGCGCGTGCGATGCTCATCGGCCGCTGAGCTTTCCCAGGTCCCCATTGCGCGCCCCTACAAAATGAAACGGTTCAAGTCTTCGTGCGGGTTCGGGATCACGACCTCGCGCACGACGTTCGCCCGATCCGGCACCGCCGCCACGCCCGCCGCCACGCTCGCCTCGACGTCGGCGATGTCGCCGCTCATCACGACGAACGCCTTGCCGCCCAGACCGATGGCGAGCCGGACCTCTGCAAGAATCACGGGCGCAGCCTTGGCCGCCGCATCCGCCGCCAGGATCACGGCCGCCACGGTCGTCGTCTCGATCACGCCCGCGGAGTCGAACGCATCGAGCCTGGCGCCGCCGCCGATCGTCGGCAGCACCTGCGCGTCGAGGTTCGGGATGTGCAGGTGGTCGAGCACGGCGTCGCCGCCCACCTCGATCCCGCGCCGGTAGGACGCCTCCGTGCTCGCCTCGTCGCCCGCCACCAGCACGATGTACTTGCCGGGCGAGACCGGCTTGGCCTCGACGAGGCGTACGGGCGCCTCCTTGACCATTGCGTCGCACGTAAGCACGCCCGCCGCGATGCTCGACAGCTCGATCAGCGCAATCGCCGGTTCCGGATGCAGCCTGCTCATTGTTCTGACGCGTCCCTTTGCCTTACCGCCCAAACCACGCGGGCGAGCCGCTGATTCCGTTCTTCGTCAGGCGCACGACCGTCTTGCCCCGCGTATGGACCTTATAAAGGTCCCGCGAGCGGTCGGCGGGAAGCACCTTCTCGAACACAATCCACGAGCCGTCGGGCGACCAGTCGAGCGCCACGACCAGCCCCTCGATCGGCGCGAGCCGCGTAAGCTGCGTGACCCGCCGGTCGCGCAGCGCCAGCACGCACACGTTCGTCGCCCCTCGGCTGTCCTGGCGCACGAACGCGATCCGCCGCCCCTCGGGCGACCACGCCAGCGCCCGGCCGTGCAGCCCCCGCACCCCCACCGCCTTGAGCACCTTGCCGGTGAAATCGGCAAACACGATCTCGCGTTCCTCTTCGGGCCGCATGGCCGTGCCGCGCTGCCGCCGCCGCGCATAGGCCAGCATGTCGCTGCGCGGCGAGCAATAAACCACCGCATTGAAGGTCTCGAAGCGCTTCGAGAAATCGTCCGGATTGGTGTGGATGCGCACCTCGTCCGTCGAGAGCGTCGCCAGCCGGCGTTTCGTGATGCGCGTCACCACGCTCGAGTCCCCGCCCGAAAGCCCCGTGACCGCCAGCGGCACGAAGCGCTTGTGCCCCATGCTCAGCAGCGTCGCCCCGTCGCGCACCCACGTCGGCGACCCGTACCAGTGCCGCTGCACGAACTCGCTCGGCTTCTCCTCGGGCAGCAGGGGCGCCCTCCGCTCGAGCTTGCCTTTCTTGTCCAGCTCGAGCAGCGTGATCGAACCACCCTCGGCCACCGCGAGCCCCCGCCGATCAGGCGACCACGCGGGCCCGCGCAGCTCGCCTCCCCCGGTGTAGAGCTTCCACGTGCGCCGCCCGCGGCCGTCCATCAGCCACAGCTCGCTGCCGCGGCAGTACGCGATCACGTCGTTGGGCGACGTCGCCCGTTTCGCCCCGCCCAGGTCGAGGTCGTAGAGCACGATCGAGTCGGTCGCGCGCAGCGTGCCCATCCCCTGGTCGAACGCGCGCGCGGCGTCCACCAGCTCAACCGTCGTGGACTGGTACTTCTCGTAATCATACTGCGGCCGCAGCGGCAGCGCCTGGAAGTTCCGCACCACCAACCGCTCGCGCGGGTGGACCCGGACGTTGACCCGCACCAGGCACGTCTCGAGCAGCGTCTGCTGCACCGACGAGTACTCCACCTTGATGAAGATGTTGTCCACCGTGAAGTCGTTCCGGTTCACCAGCACGAAGTCGTGCACCGGCACCTTGTACCGGTCCATCTTCATCTTCGACTCGAGCAGCACCACCTTCTCGAGCAAAGACGGCGAGAGGTCCGTGATGGACTCCACCAGCCGGTCGAAAGCGCCCGCGTGCGCCTCGAACGCCTCGGGCGAACGCGCCTGCGCGTCAATAAAGTAGGCGTACGCGCGGCAGGCAATCACGGTCAGGCGCCGCACCTCGTCCGACTTGCCGCGCGGGTGCCGGCCGCGCAGCTCGGCGTGCACCGCCGGCCGCTGGAAGTACCCGGCTTCCTCGCGCTCGCCGTCGGGTTGCAGGTGGGGCCTCGCGCGCCGCACCTGCGCCACCCAGAGATCCGCCACCTGGTTGAGCCGGTTCCGGTCAAGCTCGAAGTTCATCGTCGGCAGCACCGCAATCCCCAACGACACGTCGTGCCGGCCGGCCGGCCGGCACACGACGTAGGGCGCGCCTGCCGTCGCGCGCCACCCCTCCGGCAGCGTCACGTAGTAGCGCCGCTCAGGATCAACGAAGATCTCGCCCGATTCCCCGCCGGCGCCAACCGCGGCGCCCGGCGCCAGGCACACGAGCAGAACAAGCAAGTTTGCGGGACCCAGCACACGCATCAGTCAGTCTCTCCCGGCTTGGCCCGACGCCCGCCGCCGGCCCATCCGACCGCGGCACGTTTCACGTCGGGAAACCCTTAAGATGGTCGCACTCAACACGCACCCAAGTCAAGCCATTTACCCCCGCCGGTGGAGTACCAAAGATTGTGTAATTTCGCGGGCCGCTATAGGAATGGGTGTGAC
>CAZJXV010000066.1:15303-17112 GCA_964550015.1 uncultured Verrucomicrobiota bacterium | reverse complement strand
CTCCGGATCGCAGTTTCTCACTCCATATGCCCGCACGCGGCATCCCGGCACCATATGCGATTCCTCCTTGCGGCTGCTGCAGCACACGAAGAATCCCAGTCGCTGGAACCGCTTTCACGCAGGCGCCGCTATGTCCCTCGCAAGCACTTACGAAAGGTCCCCCTGCAAAACATCAAGTTTTACAAGAGAATCCCTATCTTGTCCAGTCGGGGGGGGCCGGACGGAATCTTCCCACACTTGGGAGATGATATCATGCCGCAGCCGCCAAGTCAACTGAAAACCCCTGAAGGGAGCCACCCTTCACACCGGCCGTCTATCGAACCACGAGATCTCGTGCTTCCCATGCAACTACACGTGCGCATGGGGTCACAGAGTGGCCGGTACGTGGAAAGGGCCAGCGCCCACGCACAACGAAAGCGGCGGGCGGATGAAAGCTTAGAAGAAGGATTCCTTGAGGACGTGGTCGTCCCATAATATCTTGCGCACGAACGGCCTAGGTCTTGCAGGCTCGAAGTGGCTCGATCACTCCACCCCGAGCATGTCCATCGTCCGGAGCGGCAGCACACCGAGCTCGGCCTCGGCAACCACGCACAAGCGTCCCCCCTCAAGCACCCAGCCGAGGACCCGTTCCGACGGCCGCGTGGAGCCCTGGGCAACTCTGAGCAGGCCCGTCTGGAAGATCGCCTCGAGCGCGTCCGGCTTGACCAGGAGCAGGTCCCGGGTCTTGCCCCCTCGCGTGTAGCGGAGGACGGCGGCCGGCTCGAAGTCCCACGTCAGCGCGTTGTTAACCTCGCGCTCTCCCCCGGCGTACTTCGTGATGGGCTTGTAGCCGGCCGGCACACGCGCTCCCTTCAGATCAATGAAGAGAAAGTTGTTTCCGCCGGCGAGCGTCAGACCCTTGTATCCCGTCAGCGCCGCGAGATCGGCCGCCGTCAACTGAGGCGTGAGCGTGTACGGGTCCTCGGCCACGTCCGCCCATCGGTACCGCTTCGGGTTCGCCGGGTCGAAGACCACCAGCGTCTTCTGGTTAGGCACGAGGCCTGATGCCGGCTTGCTCGTCGAGTACATCAGGCCCCGGATCGCCTTGCCGTCAGGTCGGTAGATCTTGATCCAAAAGACGCTCTCCTGTCGCAGGTCCTCGACCTTCAAGAGTAGGCGGTTCCATCCCTTCCTGAGGTAAACCGGGAAGACGCGAGGCAGCGTGACATTGCCGTTGCCCCTGTGCTCGCGAATCAGTTCGCCGTTCAGCGAGATAAACGTCCGCCGGCTCCCGCACATGGACATGTTCACGCGCATATCGGCCGGGGCGTACACGTACGAGAAGGCGTAGGTCACCGTCTGGAACGCCTTGTCCGAAGGCGGTGCGATCTCGCTCAGCTTGGCGATCTTGCTCTTGAGCTTGACCGTCTTCCAGCCGTCGGCCACCGACGGCGCCGCCGTGCTGCGCCCAACGAAATCCGTCGTCATCAAGGTGTCCGGAAGCGTGATGCGGATCGGGCCCCACGGCCCGCACGGGTACTTGCCGATGACCTCCGGCTCCACCCAGTCGGCGTCGTCGAAGTCCGCCTTCGTCCACACCGGCGACGCCTCAACCGTGCCGGCATGCAGCGTGCCGAACTCCTCGGCGTCATACGGTTTCACCTTCCACGACGTGTCGGATGCGAAAACCAGGTGCTTCCCCGATTTCAGTTCCACGCCGGCGTACGCTAACATCCCGCCCGTGAATCCGTCGTTCTTCGCGCTGATCGCGATGACGTTCCTGCCCTTGCGAAGATGCTTGCCGATCTCGACCGTCGGCGCGTGCATCCA
>CAZJXV010000066.1:0-15293 GCA_964550015.1 uncultured Verrucomicrobiota bacterium | reverse complement strand
CCGTTGACGTACACGACGTGCCGGTCGTCGCCCGTGGCGGCGATCGTGGCCCCGGCCGGTTCCTCGTCCAGAACAAACGTCTTGCGGGTATTCCATGCGAAGTTACCCTCGCTCCGCTTGCCTGGGTAGCACAACCACTCGGGCGAAACCTCCGGTGAGGGGAACGGCCCCTTGACCAGCCACGTGTCCGCGTACGGCACCTCGACGTGGTCAACGATCGCGGCACGCTGATACTGACCGGGGCGCACGTAGTAGCGCATGGCGGCGCGATACCAGTTCCACCACGGCGGGCGATACCCGAACTGCGTCGAGCCGTGGCAGCCGCCCCAGCCCCAGCCGTTGCCGCTCGCGCCCAGCCCGCATTCGAACTGGTGGATCCACTCGTGCCACGCGACGTCCCAGACGGTGACAAAACCAAACCCGCTCCAGCCGGCATTGCCGTACACGACGCCCGGTCCCAGCGTTGACCCGCCGCCCGCGCCGCCCGCCACCGTGATCAGCGAGTCCAGCTCACCGACCCCGTAGAGCTCCTCGCGGCGCGGCGGGTTGACCATCATCTTGGCATCGAGGGCCAGCCGCCCGCGCGAGCTGAGGTAGATCAGGTCGAGCATGGTCTGAAGTTGCTCTTTCTGCGCTGAAACCTGGGCCTCCTGCTCGGGGCTGGGACGCAGCGCCACGATGCAGCGCCAATGATTCGTGTCCTTCGGCGGGTACCTGTTCAGGCCCGCCTTCCACACCCTGATGCACTCCTCGATCGGCCGACCGCCGAACAACATCGCCTCGCCGAGCTGGTCGTAGCCGTCGGCCGTCGGCGCCGCGGCAACCGAGGCACGAAGCGCCTCAGCGGCGGCAGCATAGAAGCCGTTGAGCTTCAGATAGAGACCGATCTCGTACAGGCTGGCCGCATCCCCGCGTGCGGCCCGAAGCGCGTTCATCGCCTGGGCTAACCGCGCGCCGCTGGAGGCCGAATCGCCGATGTCGCTCCCGGCGGTCAGCTCGGCGCAGCGGCGGTACGCGGCCGCCGCCTCGCGCCAGCGACGCTCGCCTTCGAGCGCAAGCGCGTAACGAAACGCCGTGACCGCATCGTTCGGCGCGGCCTTGAGCTTTGAGGCCAGTGCAACCTGGTCAATCGATCCCGTGTCCGTGGCGTCGAACATGTACCACTCGAACGTCGTCGAGAAATCATACCGGTAAGCCACGTAGTCGCCCGGTTTCGTCGGCGTGAGCGTCACGGTCACCTGAGGCTTTCCTACCGTGAGCTCGTTCGGCACCACAAAATAGCCGTCATAGGCAGAGGTCCACCGTCCCTTCACCGGCACTCTGTTCTGCCAGAGCCCGGCATCCTTTCCGTCAACGGCCACTCGGAGGTCCCCGGCCTGGCCCGGCGCCAGCCGTCGGCGCAGCACGAGATACCCGGGCGTGCCGAGCTTCACCGCGAACGATTCGGCCCCTTCCAGCCGCCGCCCGATATCCTTCACTTTCATTCCGTCGGCATACGTCAACTGCGCTCCCACACGTTTTCCCCTGCCAGCGTAGTTGAACTGCTTCTCGCTCTGGGCGTCGCCCACGTCGAGGGTCCCCAGCGCATGGCGGCTCGGTGGCAGCGTCGGCGCCCCCCAGGGCCCCGCCGGCGGCGTGCCGATGGATTCCGAGGCCACCCACTCCGAGTCGTCGAACTCGACTGTCTCCCAGCCGGCCACGGGCGTGTTGGAGCACCGCCAGTGCTCGTTCGAGTTGAGCAGGATGCGCTTGCCGTTGGCCAAAAGCACCATGCCCTTGAGGACGAAGCCGCCCTCGTAGTCGTCGTTCTGCACGGCCGCCGCCAGCACGTTCTTGCCTGTGCGAAGGAGCGGCCGCATCGTCTCGATCGTGACCGGCTTCAGTGTGTACCAATCGCCCGACGCGGCGATCTTGGTGCCGTTCAGGTAGAGCGTAACGAAGTTGTCGCCGCTGAAGAACGCGTAGGCCGCTGTCACCTCATCGTCCGCGGTGAAGGTCAGCCGACCCAGATACTTGTTCGCCGGCCTCTGCCACATCCCCGGGTACCACACCCAGGCCCAGGGCTTGGCCGGCGCCGCCGGTGAAAGAAAAAGCATCAGAAAGGTCAATGCGACCCGCATGATCCTGATCATGAGTATCTCCTTTGCAGGCTTCATGATTCCGCTCGGGAACCGATACCACAGTCTATGAAGATTCCGGTGCGCAGGACAAGTCCGGAGCACGGCGCGCGCGGCTTGCGTTACGCCTGTCGCAACAAAGTGCGCAAGGCTGCCGTCAGCGCCGTTCTGCCGAAAACTTTTGGCCCGCCGCGCCGTGGAATCGGTTACACTACGCCGCGCTCGAACGCCGGAGCACACCGGCCCCGTCAATTCAACGAGGAGGAGCACGTCATGAGTCGCCACAGCATTTCGCGTTACCTGCCCGTCGCGTTGATGCTTGCCGCATTCATCTTCAGCGCCGCGACTGCCGCGGCCGTCCCCTTCATGTCCCTGCCCGTCGAGGAAGACAAGGTGGACGTGTATTTCTACAGACAGGTCGAGATACCCGACGGCAAGATCGTTCGCGCCTGGAGCGCCATTGATCCCGCGTACGAGCACGTCCTGTACATCAACGGCCACGAGGCGGCCCGCAGCCGTCAGGGCCGCGTGTCTACCCCCTTCCGCCGGGCGATGGACATCCAGAACCTCCAAAAGCACCTCAAGCCGGGCACCAATACGCTCGCCATGAAGGTCCACCGATGGAGCTTCGGTCCAGGCCCGGCGCCCGCCGTGTACCTCCAGGCCGAGGTCCAGGTCGAGACCGCCAACGGCGTGGTCGCCGTGCCCATCATCGCGGACACCGACTGGGTCGGCTCCTACAGTGCGCCTTCAAACTGGACGGCGGCCGATTTCAAGCCCGAGGGTTGGCAGCCCGTCACCATCAACAACTCCCCGACAACCGGCCCACGCATGCGCCTGCGCCGCGACCACCGAAAGGCAATCGCGCCCGACGTGCCGGCGCCCTTGCCCAAGCCCGCGCTCGACGCCTTCCCGCAGATTGCCGCGATGAGCGACTGGCAGCAGCAGGTCGTCGCGCGCCCCGACGTTCCGAAGGAAACCGAGCGGCTCATGGGCATCTTCCACACGAAGTTCATCGCCGAGATCTACGCCAACGCCATCCGCGGACAGAACACCCACATGGGCGACAGCTACACCATCAGCGCCTACCCCGTCGGCAACGGCATCGTCCTCACGTTCGTCGGTCCCTACCCGTTCTACAACTCCACCGGCACCGTCGGGCCCGAGTACCAGTATCCCGTTCAGTGGAACCCCGGCTCGACCTTCGGCGGCGACGCGGTCAGCGTCACCACCGACGGCAAACCTCTTGGCATACGCAACCAGTGGATGTGGAAAATCCGCAAGACCGACGTGGCTGTGAGCGCCGCAGCCGACCCCGCCGGCGAGGTGGTCTTTTACACGCTGACCTTCGCGCCGCCCAATCTCAAGGCGCTGATCCGCGTTTACCTCGTTGCGAACGCCTCGGCGGAACCGCTCAAGAACGTCGTCGTCACCAACCGGATCATCCGCGCCAAGGCCGACGGCAAAAGACTGACCGACACGGTCACGCACCATGCGATGGCAGACGCCGCGGGCGACGCCAACACGAGGACAATGGTTTCGGGCGTGCTCGATAATACGAACGTGACCGCCTCCTACGACGAGAACAGCCACTGGGGCGCCCTGACGATTCCCCTGGGCGACATCGCGCCGGGCGCGTCCGCAAAGGCCCTCGTCTACCACATCACCTTCCTCGAGACGCTCAACGGTGAGCCCGTCAAGTCCGATGCGGCGCAAACGTACGACAGAATCAGGGCGCGCGGTTACGGCCTGCTCGACGACACGATCAAGTACTGGCGCGACTACAACGCCGCCACCACGGCGCTGGAAGCGCCCGGGCGCTGGGGGCGACGGGTGGCCGATTTCATTGACGACGAGAAGATGCTCGTGCAGGTGCAGCAGTTCCAGCGCACCGGCGCGGTCGGGCCGATGTGGTTCTTCTCGGACCAGTGGATCCGCGACGCGTGCGGCCCCGTGCGCTCGTACCTGCGCACGGGCGCGTTCACGAACGCGCGCCGGGTGCTCGACTACCACTACCTCTCCGCCATCGCGTGCCGCAAGATCCTCAACTGGCTGCCGATGGACGTGTCTATCTACACAGACCACCCGCCCGTCGAGGACTGGTCGACAATCACGATGAACTACGCCGACCGCCACGCCAACTGCGAGGTCGCCAGTTGGATCATCCTGAAGCACGCCTGGTACTTCCAGTTTACCGGCGACACCAAGACCATCGCCGAGCACTGGGAGTACCTCAAGCGCTGCTTCTACGGCCAGTTCGACAACGAGCACGACAAGATCTTCCGGCCTGACTTCAAGATCCCCTTCCACGGCGACGAAACCTTCATCTACTCGGGCGGCGAAGCGCTGTGGGCCAACCGCTACGACATCCGCCAGACCAGCTATCCCGGCGGCAACATCTACTCGGCCGACTCGTCGTTCGAGCTCGTCGCCGCGGGCGACGCACTGGTCACGATGGGCAAGGCGATCGGCAAGGTCGAGGACGCCGGCGAGATCTCCGAAATCACCGCCCGGATCCGCGAGGCAACCGAGAAGTATTACTGGATGAACGACCTCGGCTTCTACGCCCAGGGCATGAGCGTGCTCTTCGACGGCCAGCTCAACCGCTACCCGATGGGCAACATCCTCGCCAACGTCATCTGGAGCGGCTACGGCTCGCGCGACGACCCGAAGGCGGTCTCCACCGCGGTCAGGATGACGGAGTACCTCATGGAGGATTCCGGCGTCTTCAACCCCACCATCGGGATCACCAACACGGTCGGCATGCTCCAGGGACAGGGCCTCTACGCCCTCGCCGGCATTCACCATCCGTGGGCTGAAAAGGCGTTCTACGCCCTGCTCATGATCGCCGGCGACACCACCGAGTTCAGCGAGTGGATGAACGTGGGCGCCGACTACCGAACCATGTTCCGCGCCAACCGCGTGCGCCCCTGGGAGGGCGGCATCAATCTCGACGCGCTGCTCTACTACCTGAGCGGTCTCGAGCCCGACGCCTTCAACAAGCGCATGACGCTGACGCCCTGCCTGCCCACCGGCGTCTATTCGCCCATCAAATGGGACACCATGACCTTGCGCCACTTGCCCATGGGGCGGGGCAGCTTCGACCTGAACGTCGCCGACACCGAGCAGGGACGCAGACGCCGGCGCACCTATACGCTCGCCAGCCGCAGTCCGGACGACGTGACGGTGACCCTCAACGCCCTGGTGCCGTTTGCGAAAGTTGATCGCGTAGTCGTGAACGGCCGGGCCGCCCGCGTCAAACCCGGCGACGTCTTCAGCCAGGCCCTCGCGACGACGACCACGCCGCTCAGGGCGGGACGAACGCTGACCATTGCAGTTGACTACACCCCCCTGCCCGCTGAGCCTGTTGCCGTTGACCTGAAACCCTTCAAGCCGACCGAACCCACATTCGACAGCAGCGACGTTGTCGTCTTCACGCACTTGCGCCCAGCGCCCAACACGAAAGTGCTGCGTGATGTCCTCGCCGAGAAGTGCAACGTCCTCGCCCTTGATTCCTCTCTTCCGACCGATGCCGCCACGTTCAAGGCCGCGCTGTTGACCGGCTCCGGCCTCCGCACCAGGATGCTTGTTATGAACCAGAGCAGCATGATGGCCGGACGTAAGTACACGTTCTGGTGGGACCCGCAGTTCGACGAGGTCATCGGCACGTTCCTCAAGCGCGGCGGCGTCGTCGTCGAGGTGAGCAGCGGCAACCCCTCGAGCAAGTGGCTCGAAAAGACGCTCGCGCCCTCGACGTTCTGGGCCGACTACTCGAAACCGGGCGATATCCTCGCCATGGACACGCCCGATCCCGATCTCGACAGGAAGTTCTACTGGCTCGACGAGAAGCAGACCGAGGGTTGCGGCAAATGGTCGGCCTATTGGGCGGGCAGCTACACCATGCGCTACATTGACGACAAACTCGAAGGCCATGCCGGGCCGCTCATCACCGACCGGGCACTGATCTGGGGCAAGCAGGAGCAGCCCCACGGCTGCATGCAGTACACAATGAAAACCACCCCGGGCAAGGACCACCTCATTCGCATCCGCAGTTGGCCCTTCCCGAAAAAGGGCTTCACCCTCGAGGTCGTGGACAAGGACACCAAGCAGTGGAAGGTCATCGAGACGGTCTGGGTGCCGCAGCCGAAGGACCCGAAAATCAACGGCTACATTGACGTGTTCCTGACCTTGCCCGCCGAGTACGTCAGCGACGCGGAAACATCCGTCTTCCGCATCGGCCAGCCCGAAGGCTCGGCAGGCGGCATCGGCGCGATCCCCTCCACGGCCGCGTCGAGGATTTGGATTCGCGACAACACGGACAAGCCGCCCTCGATGGCCGAGATCTCGACGAGCAGCGCGTACGCCGGCAAGCTCGGGCTCCCCGACAAAGGGGCCGTGTCCTACAGCAGCGGCCGGATCACCTTCACCGGTTTCGCCGCGCCCTATCGCATGCTCGGCGACAGCGAGAAAGCGGCCCTCATACTCAAACCCGTCGGCAAGGGGCTCTACGTCAAGACGGACCTGACCGCACTCTTCCCCGTCGAGCAAATGGCCGCGTTCCTCGAGAGGCTGCTCGACCCCTCGACGAGGAAGGCGGTCGTGTCGGACCTGCGAATATCCGATTAGCCCACGAGACGAGGCCTTCACTCGCATGTGGGGTCGGCGCTGTTGCGCCGCTGTGCTATCCTTTGCCGCGGAATGCTCAGAAGAACATCACACGACCTGTTAGGAGCAGCGCAGTGGCCGTTCCACGACAAGTCATGCAAGACATCTACGAGGAGGTAAAGACCCCGTACAAGTACGGCCTCCTTCTTCTCCCGGAGGCTGGCATGACCTACGATTGTCCCAGCGTCTTTCGGCACGGCGACAGATGGTACATGCTCTACGTGCAGTTCGATGGGATGGGGTACGAGACCTACCTGGCCGAAAGCGACGACCTCCTCGTCTGGAACCGCACGGGCAAGATCCTGACACGCACCGGCACCGGATGGGATGCGAACCAGGCCGCCGGTTTCATCGCTCTCCAGGATACGACCTGGGCCGGGCGGAACGAGCTGCTCAAGCACGATGACGTCTATTGGCTGTCCTACATCGGTGGCGCGCTGCCGGGCCTCGAGAAGGAGCCACTCGCAATCGGCCTCGCCTCGACGAGCCGCCCCGAAGAGCCGGCCGAGTGGACGCGAATCGAGCACAACCCCGTCCTGCATCGGGACCAGCCCAATGCGCGCGCTTTCGAGGCCCAGACGCTGTACAAGAGCACGGTCATTCTCGACGAGAATAAGACCCTCGGTCATCCGTTCGTGATGTACTACAACGGCAAACAGAAGGGGGAATGGGTGGAACGGATCGGCATGGCCCTCTCCGACGATATGGTCCACTGGCAACGTCACGGCGACGGCCCCGTCGTGGACAATGGCTCGGGGATCAGCGGCGACCCGCAGCTCGTACGCATCGGCGAGGTGTGGGTCATGTTCTATTTCGGCGCGACGTACCGGCCCAAAGCCTTCGACACTTTCGCCTGCTCCCACGATCTTGAGCGCTGGACCAAGTGGGACGGCCCGGACCTGATCGAGCCTTCGGAGCCCTGGGACGACGTCTTCGCCCACAAGCCGTGGGTGATCAAGCACGACGGCGTCGTCTATCACTTCTATTGCGCCGTCGGCGACAAAGGCAGGACGATCGCGCTGGCCACATCGGAGGACATGGGCCGCAGCGCCCTCACGGGTCCTCGTCGACAGTCGGAATGAGGATAGTGCGCTGATGACGGATCCACACGCTCGACCGGCCCGATACGCACTGCGCAGGACGCTGCCGCCCTGGTGCTTCCAGGAGCGGCTCGATGAGCTCCTCGACTTCTGCCGCGCTGCGCACGTTGACGAAGTCATCATCAAGGTGGACACGGAGGAGTTCAGCCACGGCCTGCCGACCGTCGAGTGGCTCAGCGACTACCTGCCGATGCTCGCCCGCGCCCGCGACGCCCTCGACCGCATCGGCGTCGCCTTCTCACTCAACCCGTGGGTCACCGTCGGCCATCTCGATCGCGGCCGCGACCTTCGCGACGTGTTCCCGCAGATGGACTGGATGGTCGGCCATCGCGGCGAGCAGTGCCGTGCGTGCGCGTGTCCGCTGTCGCCGGGCTGGCGCGAGTACGCGCAGGCGCTGTGGCGGCTGTACGCCTCGCTCAAGCCGAACATCATCTGGGTCGAGGACGACATCCGCACGTTCAACCACCTGCCCGTCGAGTTCAGTTGCTTCTGCGACCTGCACACCGAGGCCTTCAGCCGGCGCGTCCGTGAACTCGTCTCGCGCGAGCGCCTCGTCGAGGCGCTGCTCCGGCCTGGCGAGCCGCACCCGTGGCGGCGCCCCTGGCTCGAGCTGCAGCGCGACTCCACCGTCGAGCTCTGCGCCATGCTTGCGAAGACCGTGCACGAGGTGTCGCCCGAAACCTTCCTCGGTCTGATGTCGAGCGAGCCGGCCTCACACTGCCTCGAGGGACGCGACTGGCGCCAGCTCGCCGAGGCGCTCGGCGACGGCAAGCCGATCTACAGCCGGCCGACGCTCGGCAACTACACGGAAACCTCGCCTGACGGGCTGTACTACGGCGCTGAACACATCAAGCGCACGCGCTTCCTGCTGCCCGACAACACGATCGAGCAGACGGAGGTCGAGAACACGCCGTTCACGGCCTATTCGAAATCGGCAACCTTCACGTTCCTTCAAATCGCGCTCTCCGTCGCGCACGGATGCGACGGCGCCACGTTGAACCTCTTCGACCACGTCGGCACGCCGGTGACGATCAATCCAGACATGCGCGACATGCTGGCCAGCAGCCACCCCTTTATTGACGCGCTCGCCGAGGCACATTCACCGCGTGCTATGTTTTGCGGCGTTCGCGTCTTGCATCACGAGCAGGCAAGTGTTGTCCGCCGCCTCGGCCCGGGCGATGATTACGGCGACCTCGCGCCGCCCGATTACGCGTGGGAACGCGCCCTCAACGCGCTCGGCTTCACGACGACCTACGACGCCTCCCCCGTGATCGCGACCGACGGCCAGATGATCGCCGCCTATGACGACGCCGAGATCAGAACAATGCTCGCCGGCGGGATGTTACTCGACCTCAGAGCAGCCGAGGCGCTCATCGCGCGCGGCTTCGAGCAGCACATCGGCGTGAGCATCGAGTGGTCCGGCGGCCTGCATGAAACGCTTGCGATCAGCGCCGAAGAACTCACTGACCCGGTGTTTGCCGGCGCCGAGGGCCGCTACCTCACCATGACGATCCCCCACCTCAACGGCAACCCGCGCTTCGGACGGCTGCACCTGCACCCCGGCGCACGCGCCGTGAGCCGCCTCGTCAACCCCGAACGCGAGACGGTCTGCGACTTCATCACGATCTTCGAAAACGATCTCGGTGGGCGCGTGGCCGTCGTGCCGCTCGAGATGAGCGAAGCCCTCGGCCCGCCTTTTCTCCACCCATACCGGCGCGAGCAATTCCTGGACATCCTGCGTTGGCTGTCGCGCGACAAGCTGCCCGCCGCCGTCGCAGGAGGCGTTTACCCGCTCGCTTACCGCATGGATTTCCCCGACCGAGTCATGCTCGGCGTCTTCAACCTGAGCCACGACGATTGGGCCGAGGTGCGATGGGAGGTCCATCTCCCGACCGGGCTCCCGCGCGCTGTCAAGCGGTTAGCCGACGACGGCCAATGGCACGACGCGCATGCCGTGTGCGAGCTCGTCGCCCCCGACCGCGTGCGCCTCACGGTCCCCGGCCCGCTCACCTTCCGCTTCCCGCTCGTCCTCGCCCTGGGAAAATAGGGACAGTCACCTATTTTTCGTCGTGATGCGGTTGCGCTCAACTGTAGCGAAGGCCTTAGTGCCTGATCTGGCGTTGCCTCCAAAGCTCAAGAAAAACAGGTGACTGTCCCCACGGGTGGCTAGCCCGGCGGCGGCGTTTTCTGCACAGCCTCGACGATGGCGAGGACGTTCTCGATGGGAACGTCAACCTGAACGGCGTGAGCCGGCCCCAGGATGTAGCCCCCGCCGCGTCCCAGCGTCCGGATCAGCCGCGCGCACTCTTGCCGGACTTCCTCGACACTGCCGCGCGGCAGGATCTCCTGAATGTCCAACCCGCCGCAGAAGCACAGCCGCTCGCCCCAGCGCGCCGCGATTACCTCCGCCTCCATGCCGGCCGCCTTCGGCTGAAGCGGGTTGAGGATGTCCACGCCGATCTCGATGAGCTCGTCTATGATCGGCACGATCGAGCCGCACGAGTGATAGTGAAACACCACGTCGGGAAACTCGCTCCGGACTGCCTCATTGAGCGTGCGCTGCAGCGGCTTGATCGTCTCACGCCACACCTTCGGCGGCAGCAGCATGCCCGACTGCGCGCCCACGTCGTCGGCGATATAGACCATATCGGCCCGGCCGTTGCAGGCGCGAAGCGTCCGCAGCGTCTGCTCGATGTAGAAGCCGTTGATGCGTTCCATGACTCGCGCCGTCACCTCGGGCCGGACGAGCATGCCCTCCAAAAAGTCCTGGAAGCCAACCAGCGCCCACGCACGCTCGAATATCGAGCTCTCCCCCACCCCGATCCATTTCTCGCCTTGCTTTTCGGCCGCCGTGATCTTCGTCGGCAGCCCCGCGTAGTCGAAGTCGTCCGGGTTCGGCCACGCATAGTCATCCACCTGCTGCACGCTCTCGACACCGGCCAGCGGATGATGACAGAACTCGTCGTAGGAGCCTCCGTCGTACCGCGTCCGCCGCGTGACAAACCCCCAGTACGACGCCGTCGTCCCCTCCCCCAAGTTCTCCCGGGGCGGGCCCGCGTAATCCGCCCAGACCCACACGACGTCCAACCCGAGCGCGTCACGCACCTCCGCCTCGGACTCCACGCCGAAGTGCCGCCTCAGCTTCTCGACCGTCTCAGGTGTCCCCCACATGCTCAGCGGCACCCGGTCGGTGCGCTCGTGGCGCAGCGCCGCGGCAACTCGCCGGCGGGAACTGAGCTGTTCAGATGCTGCCATTCGTGGTTCTCCCTTCTCGACAGTCTACCATACGCGTGCTCTGGACGAGAAGATCGGGCTCGAAACCGCAGCCCACGCTGTGATATCATAATGTGTTACGTGTAAGAGGTCTTGATGAGAGACTCGCGCGAAGCCATCAACGCCATGATCCGGGGCGAGCCGATCCGCCCCGTCGTGGCCCCGCTGTGGGACGGCATCTTCGGCGCCGCCCTCGTCGGCAAGCGGTACGCGTCGGACGTCACCGTTGACGAGAAACTGGAAGTCGCCGAGCGCTGCGGCTTCGACCCAATCCTGCAGCTCGATCCCGGCATGCTGTGGGCCGGGGTCGAAGCCTTGCAGCCGGAGACAGACGTCGAACAAGACGGTGACGTTCGCGTCATCACCTCGACGCTGCGCAGTCCCGCCGGCACGATCGGCACGGTGGCGCAGGAGCCGCCGCACGCGGGCGGGACGTGCATCAGGGACGCCACCGGCTCGGACCTCGTCTACGACGTGCTCGAGTGGTTCGACAACGAAGTCCTCCGCCATCGCGACCTCATCCTGGCCGAGGCGAAGAAGCTCGCCGCAGAATACGGCGGCCGCGCAGCCCTTGTCTCAGGCTGGATGACGCCCTTCGAGCTCTCGTTCATGGCCTATCCGACGGTCATCACCTCGTACCTCGACCACCGGGACCGCCACCGCGAGCTCATGGAGCTGCACATCGCCGTGGTGAACATGATCATGGAAGTCGCAGGCGAAGCGGGCTGGGACGGCTTCAGCACGGCCGGCCCGCCCATCGAGCTCGTCGGCATGAACATGTACGAGGAGGTCGCCGTCCCGTACCTCATCCGCTATCGCGAGATGGCCCACGAGCACGGCCTCTGGTTCCGCTTCCACAACTGCGGCCACATCCGCGGCCTGCTCGAGGCCGGCACCTACAACCGCGTCAGGCCCGACCTCTTCGAGACGCTCGCGCCGCCGCCCATGGGCGAGCTCGATGACCTGCGCTGGGCACGTGAGCAGCTCGACCCCGCCATCTGCACGCGCGGCAACATGGACCTCGAGTTTCTCAAGCACGCCCCGCCCGCCGATATCGCGCGGCGCACAAGCCGGATCCTCGACGAGACCGCCGGCTACAAGCACATCGTCGCCGCCGCCGACGAGATCCTCGCCCACACCCCCGTCGAGAACGTCCGCGCGATGGTCGAAGCTACGGCAGGCGTGTGATTCTTCTTGCCTGACGCGCAAGTTCGTGCTAGGAACTAAGAGAGCGCGGGCACGGCCGACACTGGGCTCACACCCAGAACCTTGAAAGACACCTGCGGTGTCTGCGGAATGACCCCAGCATTCGGAGCGCTCATCGCATCGCCTCCTGCCCGCCGAAACTCAATGCGTGGGAGGAAATGGCCATGACGTCCTCCAACTCAACGGTCGTTAGAATCT
Source organism: uncultured Verrucomicrobiota bacterium (assembly GCA_964550015.1). Taxonomy (GTDB): domain Bacteria; phylum Auribacterota; class JABMQX01; order JAFGEW01; family JAFGEW01; genus CAZJXV01. Next base: position 2,734 of record CAZJXV010000066.1, on the reverse strand, counting down.
TCGCGGGGTGCTTTGCCTGCCTGGTGCTCGGTTGCCAAGGCACCGGCCGGGAGCCGGCGCAAGAGCCCTCCCCGGATGCCAAGGCCATCACGGATCCCGTTACCATCCGTATGGCGGATGACCCGCGAAGCGACGAGGAACTCATCCGGGCGCTGGGAAGCGAATTTGACCCGGATGCGTTCTCGCTCTATCACTGGAGGCCTGAGTATCCGGGATTCTACCTCTTCTTCTGGCGTGAGATGGATCAGGTGAATGATGAGGCGCATACCGTGTTGTTCTGCAGGCTGGTCGTGAAGGACGATCCCGCCTATGCTACTGAGGTCCTCGGCAAAGCCTTGGATTCGGGGAATTGGCTGTCGTTCTGTGCGCTCGCAACAGGGATTGCCCACTACTATCCGAGCTCGGAGCAGGTCGTTCTTCTGCTGCGGGCTTATCACATGGAGAGGGACCGAAAGAACCGGGAGGCGATTCTGCTTGCCCTCGAGTACTATCTGGATTACCTGCGCGACTCGGAGGTCTTGACGGATGCGGCCCTGGCCTACATGTACTCGGCATGGCGTCTGGAGCCGTCGCAGGCGTGTCTCGCGCAGTGGGCTCGCGTCTACGCGTGCCTGATTCCGCATCTCGGCTACGCTGACAGGAGAGAGGAGGACAACAGGATCATGCTTCCGGAGAATGAGCTGGCCGTGACGTTTGAGAAGGAGCGGGCGCGCCTCCAGAATATCCCGCCGCCCGACGAGACGATATCGCTCTGGGAGGACGAGCGCTTGTCAGAGTATCCGATTTTCCCCGGAGAAGACGAGGACTGAGATCTCAGGCGGCCATTTGCGGCGACAGGGGCACAGCGGCCGATCCCGGACCCATTTCACGACGCGGCAGGTCTGGTTGCCGGCCGCCGGGCAATAGGCCTGCGCGCGGCTACTCTCAGCACGAACGCACGAATGACTGATTCTTGTTGATGAGCCGCAGGCCCTCATTCCTCCGGCGGCGGTTCGTTGCTGAATTTCAGTTCGCCCTTCGGGTCGGTCAGGCGAATGGCGAACGCCCAGGCGCCATGCCAGTTGCAGTTCTTCACGAGCATCTTGTTCCAGCCCTGCTTGAGCGGGCACGCGGCGATGAACTGGTCGCCGAGGTAATGGCTCCACGTGTTGTTGTCCAGGACTTGCGTGTCATTGACCCACATGGCGATCCCGTCGTCCTTCGCGATGAACGCCCCCGCCGTCTGCTCTCTCGGCGACCAGATGTACGTCAGGCCGTAGCAGCACTGCCACGAGTCCCAACCGAAATACGTGTGCGAGGGCACGCCGCCGCCGGGCGGCAGGACGATGGGATGCCACTTTGCCTTGATCTCAACCGGCTTGCCCTGGCGCTGCACGGTCACGTCGTACACGGCGTTCGGGTCCTGCTCGCGCTCGGGCGGGTTCACCGTTTCCCAGCCGCCCTTTTCCGGGCACGGCCACGGCCCAATCACCAGCCACTTGCGGATCGTGGGCGCGATCGTCGGCGAGCAGTGGACCGCCACGAGGCCGAAGTCCATCGCCGTCGCCATCTCGTACCGGCCCTGCATGATGAACTTCAGCGTATGCTCGCCGCCCGTGAGGTGATAGGTCCCGACGTCGAAGCCCTTCGCCGGCAGAAACGTCTCGTTGTAGGCGTTCAGCGTACCGAGGTAGTGCCGGTCGTCAATGATCACGAGCACCTTGCCGTAGCTCGGGCCCACCGTCAGGAAGATCTGCATCTTGTACCGGTCCTCGCCCGGTACGAAGAGTGTGCCCGTGATCGTCTCGCCGATTTTCTTTGCCGGGCAGAAGATCTGCATCCGTTTGGGCGCAAGCCCTTCGGGCATCACGTCCGTCCAGTATTCCGGGTCCACCGTCCGCAGGTGGCGCACCTCGACGGGGCTGCCGTCCGAAGTGAACGTCCCCTCGAACCGACACCCCATCATGACCGGGGCCACAAGCTCGCTGCGCGGGACCCGCTCGGCGAGCGTCGGCAGTGTCGGCGCCGCGACGGGCTTGTCCATGTACCAGTAGCCGACCGACGCGTAATCGGACGGGAAGTTGCTCACCGGCCCGTGCTGGATGTCCACCTTGATCCGCCGCTTGAACGAGATGAAGTCGGTGATATGCCAGCGGTACGCGCACACCCGCCGCATCGCGTCGTGGCGAATCGTGATCCCGCCGTAGCTCTGGTCCATGTCCTCGCGCTGAATTCCGTTCCAGTAGTACGAGCCGTTGAAGTAATCCTCGGTTCCGGTACCGACCCAGCGCGACGGCCACGTGGTTTCGTCGTCAACGTAGATCGCCTCGTCGCCCTCGAGGAAACTGATGGACTCCGTGCCGATGGACCCCTGCATGAACAGGTGGCAGCCGACAAACTTGCCCCGACCGCCGCTCACGTCGAGGATCGTGTAGTCTTTGCCCATCGCCGGGTTCTTGTCCTGGTGGTATGCGGCGTGGAAATAGCCGGCGCTCGATGGTAGAACGGCGACCTTCTCGACAGAGACACTCCGGAACAGGCGCGCCGCCCCGCCCGTATCGTTGTGTACCGCGATCCGGATCTTCTGCCGATACGGCAGCGGGAAGTAACAGTAGTTGCCGTCGTCGGTCGTCCCCATCGGCAACGATCGGTAGCGCAGGTCGGCCGCCATCGCGCCGAAGAAGTCGCCGACCGGCACGTTGACGCTGTTCGCCGTCGAGCCGTCGTACTGGATCTGCAGCACCAGCCCGCGCAG
>CAZJXV010000065.1:0-17119 GCA_964550015.1 uncultured Verrucomicrobiota bacterium | reverse complement strand
CCAGCAGTATTCGATGCACGTGCTGGGCAACAACATCGCCAACGTCAACACCGAGGGCTACACGCGGCGGCAAGTGACGCTTGCGCCGACGATGCCGGTGGAGCTCGGCTCGGGCCTGATCTTCGGCACGGGCGTGGCGGTCGAGGACGTGGAGCGGGTGCGTGACACGTTCCTCGACGTGTACCTGCGCCGCGAGATGGGCACGTTGGGGACGCTCGAGAAGTCCACGGCCACGTACGAGCAGATCGAGGTGATCTTCAACGAGCTCAGCGACCGGGGCCGCAGCCTGAGCACGACGCTGAGCGAGTTCTGGGACGCGTGGCAGACGCTCTCGACCGAGCCCGAAAACGCCGGGATGCGCGAGACGGTGATGACGAAGGGGGTGTCGCTGGCGAGCACGTGCCGGTACATGCGCGAGCGGCTCCTGGGCCTGCAGCTCGACGTGAATACGGCGGTGAAACTGACGGTGGACGAGATCAACACGCTCGCCGCGCAGGTGCAGGAGCTCAACACGCAGATCATCACCGCCGAAGGCGGGTCGCACACGGCCAACGACCTGCGGGACCGGCGGGACCTGCTCATTGACCGGCTGAGCGAGCTGGCGGCGGTCACCACGCGCGATTTCGGCGACGGGGAGCTGGTCGTGTTCCTCAACGGGGGCCTGCTGGCTTCGGGCAACACGGTCCGCACGATCGAGGCGACGGAGAGCTCGAGCGGCCTGTACGACGTGACCTGGGCGGACACGGGCGACAGCGTTGACGTGGCTGCCGGCGAGCTCAAGGGGCTTCTGGACGCGCGCGACGTGACGATCCCAGCCTATATGGGGCGTGTCGAATATCTTACCCGGCAAGTGATCAAGGAGGTCAACCGTCTGCACAGTCAGGGCGTCGGTCTCGAGCGGTACACGAGCGCGACGGGCTCGTACGCGGTCGGCGACCCGGACGGCGTGCTGTCGTCGTCGTCGGGTCCGCTGTTTTATGACGAGATCGGCACGGGCAGCTTCTGGCTGGCGGTCTACGACGCCGACGGGGCCCTGCTCGAGCAGCAGGAGATCACGGTGACGGAGGGGGTCTCGACGCTCAACTCGGTGGTGGCGGAGATCAACCTCGATTTCCTCGCCAGCGGCACCCTTCAGGCGAGCGTCTGGAACGACCGGCTTCGGATCGCGCTGGACTCCGGCGCGCCTTCGGGGGCGACGTTCACTTTCGTCAAAGACGACGGCACGGGCGACACGAGCGGCGTCCTGATGGCGATGGGTCTCAATACGTTTTTCACCGGGGTGGGCAGCGAGGCGATCGAGGTCTCGACGGCGATCCAGAACAACCCGGACCTGATCGCCACGGGGAGCACGACGGCGCCGGGCGACAACACGATCGCGTTGGCGATCGGCAACCTGCGCAACGAGGCCTTCACCATCGGCACGGACACCGAGGCGCGCACGTTCGACCAGTATTACGAGATTACGTTCTCGACGCTGGGCGTCGAGAGCGCGACGGCGTCGAGCCTGCGCGACAACCAGCAAAACGTGGTGACGGCATTCGAGGAGCAGCGGCAGGCGTACTCGGGCGTGAACCTGGACGAGGAGCTGTCGCAGCTGATCAGCGTCGAGCACGCGTACACGGCGGCGGCGCGCTACATCACGGTGATTGACGACATGCTCGAGACGCTGCTGAGCATCGCCTAGCGGACGGAGAGGGAGCCATGCGGGTCACACACGGGCTATTGAGCCAGTCGCTGGTCACTTTGCTGGGGCGTGACCTCGAGCGGTTGCAGCAGATACAGGAGCGGATCGCTACGGGCCGCAACTACCAGTCGCCGTCGGACAACCCGATCGCGACGGCGCAGATCGTGCGCTACGCGGCCAAGACGGCCGAGAGCGAGCAGTACCGGCGCGCGGTGGACACGGGGGTGAGCTGGAACGAGATGACGAGTTCGACGCTCGCCCACGTCGAGGAGCTGCTCATGGAGATGCTCGACGTGTCGGACCGGGTCTCGGACGGCTCGACGACGAGCGCCGAGCGGATCCAGGCCGCGGTCGAGGTCAATTCGCTGCTCGAAGAGCTGGTGATGGCGGCGAACCGCAAGTTCAAGGACAAGTACCTGTTCGGCGGGACCGAGACGCTGACGGTGCCGTTTACGGCGAACTACGACGGGGCGGACGCGTTCGTCACCGGGGTGACGCCGAACCCGGACGGGATCGGCGGGGTGTGGAGCTATCTGGTGAGCGAAGTGGATACCGTGGCGATCAACACGCCGGGCGACGAGGTGTTCCAGCCGAACGGGGAAGCGGCGACCGACGACGTGTTCCAGATCGCGGTGCGGCTGCGCGAGGCGCTCCAGAACCAGGACTTCGACGCGATGGCGCTCGAGGAGGGGCGGCTGCGCGAGGCGATCCTGCGCGTCACGAGCGTTGATTCGCGCGTTGGCAACCGGATCAACCACCTCGAGTCGATCGGGGAGGCCGTGGACGCGGAGGCGCTCGCGTACACCGAGCAGCGTTCGAAGCTCGAGGACACGGACATCACCGAGGCGATCGTCGAGTTCAATATGGCGGACAGCATCTACCAGGCGGCGCTCGCGAGCACGGCGCGCATCCTGGGCCTTTCTCTAGTGGATTTCCTGTAGCCGGCTGCGGCGCGGCGGCCGGGTGCGGCCCGGTGGCCAGGTCGTCAGCAAGAGCGAGGTGTGCCATGAAGGCTGAGACCACACGCTTTGGACCCCTTGAGATCGCGGATGAGGAGGTGCTGGTCTTCCCCGAGGGGCTGATCGGCTTCGAGGAGTGCACGCGCTATGCCATTGTGGGGCGGGCCGAGGGTAAGCCGGTCTGGTGGCTGCAGTCGCTCGACGTGCCGGGGGTGGCGTTCATCCTGACCGATCCCGCGGACGTGGTGCCCGAGTACCGGCCGCAGATCAGCGGGCCGGAGCTGGAGCAGATCGGTCTCGCCTCGATCGAGGAGGCCGAGCTGCACGTGATGCTCGTGGTGCAGAAGGACCCGAAGGAGATCACGGCCAACCTGCTGGGGCCGCTGGTGGTGAACCCTCGCCGGCGGCTCGGCAAGCAGGTGGTGCTGCACGGCAGCACGCACTCGCCGGCGCACCGGCTCGTCGAGCCGGCGGCCACCGGCGCCGGGGAAGGGGGTGGTCCCCGATGCTAGTGCTCGATCGCAAGGTCAACCAGAGCATCATGATCGGCAAGATCGAGGTGATCGTCACCGAGGTGCGCGGCGAGCACGTCAAGATCGGGGTCCAGGCGCCGCGCTGCGTGCCCGTGCACCGCAAGGAGATCTACGAGGTGATCCGCTCGCAGAACATCCGGGCGGCCGGGGCGGACGCCGCGGACCTTGATGAGCTGCGGGGTTTGTTGCAGATCTAGCAGCCCGGTGTGTCGTTGGGCAAACGCCAGGAAGCAGGCAGCCGGATCAAGCGGGTCGTGCTTGAGTCCTCGAAGAGGACGACATGTTCTTAGCTACGGGTGTCAGGGCCTATTGAAAAACCTGTGCCCTCGACGCCCCGTAGGGGCACCACGTGAGTAGCCGTAGGCGTAAGCCTACGGACCGCGAGCGAGAAACAACCAACCTTCGTCGACGGGCGACCGGCCCCGTCCGGGCCGGTCGCCCGTCGAGAAAGAGGACCTTTATCTGTCGCCTCCTGCCCGTAGGCTTACGCCTACGGCTACTCACGTTCGGCGCCTTCGGCGCATGGGACGACGTGCGTCGCGCCCTGGAGGACGTGCTGGTCGCGGTTTTTTCAACAGGCCCGTCAACCCGTGGCGAAGGGGGTCGAGAGAGACGAAGCGCCAGAGCCCCTGCAGGGGGCGGGAGCTTGTAGGTAGGGCGCGTCCTGCGTGGGAGAAAGCCGATGTCACCCCCTGTGGGGTCCAGGCGATCTCGTGCGGACCGCTTTGCCACGGGCTGTTGGGATGTTGGTCGGGCAGAATGACCTAAAGGCCGCAGCGGCCCAACCGATACAGGGAGCGAGTACAGGTGTGAATCGCAGCGCTGTGATTAACTGTCTGAAAGGAGGGTGATGCCGCGGCAGTGACGGGTCCGCCGGGCGGGTGCGACGAGAGAAGATGGGACCTTTTTTCGGGGCGAGCAGTGGCTCGCGCAATCGCCGCAACATATCAGGCCCCATAGCGTGCCTGAAGAGCTCACCCGGGCAAGGATGCCCGGGGCGAGGTTCAAGGAGGATCAGTGAATGAGTGACCTTGCACGCGTACACACCAACGTTGCCGCCCTCCGCGCGTACCTGGCGTTGTCGACCATCAATGACGCGATCCTGAAGGCAGCGGAGCGGGTCTCGACCGGCAAGCGCATCAACCGTGCCTCGGACAACCCGGCGGGGTACTACGTGATGCGCTTGTTCCAGCGCCAGATCGGGGGCAAGCAGGGCTTCAACAACAACCTCGAGCGCGGGGTGGACTGGCTGCAGACGAATGACAGCAAGCTGTCGGGCATCGTCGACATCCTGATCGAGATGAACGACCTGGCCTCGCAGGCGAAGGCCGGCGGCGTGACCAGCGCCGAGCGCGTGGCGATCCAGTTGGAGCTCAATGCCCTGCGGGCCGAGGTGGTGGAGGTGCTCACGAGCGGGATCACGCCGACGCTCTACAGCGGGTTCTCGCTGGGCAACCTGTCGAACGTCTCGCTCACGGGCAGCGCCGCGCCGACGGCGGCCACGCTGAACATCGAGGCCGCGGACATTGACGTGACGGGCAGCCCGTCGAGCAGCACGGTGACGGCGAAGATCCAGACGACGATTGACAACATCACGGCTGCGGTCAACCGGCTCATCCAGGACGAGCAGCAGGTCGGGGCGTGGATCCATCGTCTGGAGTTCGAGAAAGAGATGAGCGACACCGAGCTCGTGAACCTGCAGGCGAGCCTGAGCACGATTTCGGACGCGGACATCGCCCAGGAGCAGATGGCGGTGACCAAGTACGAGATCCTGCAGCAGACGGCGCTGGCGATGCTGACGCAGGCGAATACGGCCCCGTATGCGCTTCTGAGCCTGTTCGGCAGCTAGGTTCCCGACGCGACGCTGAGCGTGCCATAGCCGGTGTTCCCGGCCCGGGCGGCCGGGGACATCGCGGTCCCGTGGTGTGCCGCTGCCGGTTCGTCCTATAGTGCGCGGCCGTTTGGCCGATACTTGAACTGAGACGGGCGGCATGGCGGACCTGTGCCGCCGGAAGCGGGAGCGATGGCAGCCCATGTTTTCACCGGTCACGAGCACCTTTGACATCCAGTCGCTCGTGTCGCAACTGATGGCCCTGGAACGGCAGCCGCTCGAGCAGCTCCAGGGCAAGAAGACCACCTACCAGGCCCAGATTGACGTCTGGAACGACATTCGCACCAGCCTCCTGGCGGTACAGACCGCGCTCGACGCGCTCACGCTCTCCACGAGCTTCCTCTCCAAGACCGCCACGACGTCGGACAGCGAGGTGGTGACGGCGACGGCCGGCACGAACGCGTCGGGGACGACGGAGGTCTCGGAGACGACGTACACCTTCACGAACATCACGATGGCGTCGGCGGCCGCGGCGCAGTCGTCGTCGGCGCTGGGCCTGTCGGCCGGGACGGTCACGACGCTGGCGGGGGGCGAGGAGATCAACACGGAGGGGGGCGACGCGGGCTTCAACGAGCGGATCGACAGCGGCAGCCTGAACCTGGATTCGGACAAGGCGATCGTCTCGGGCTCGTTTTTCGTCAACGGCAAGGCGATCACCGTCGCGGCGAGCGATACGATCATGACGATCCTCGGCAAGATCAACAGCTCGGGCGCCGGGGTGACGGCGACGCTCGACAGCGACACGGTGACGATCACGCAGGACACGGTCGGGCCGAACTACTTCGTGAACCTCGAGAGCGATACGACCGGGTTCTTCGACGCGATGAAACTCACGGCCGGCAACGGCAACCCGGACCCGAGCCTGACGGCGGGCGCGGCCGCCGACGCCGAGCGGGACCTCGACGAGACGCCGCTGGTCGGCACGCTCCAGGACGGGTACTTCACGATCAACGACATTACGTTCGCGGTGGACGTGTCGGAAGACAGCCTGAGCGACCTGATCGGCGAGATCAACGCCTCGGCGGCCGGGGTGCTTGCGTTCTACGACAGCGTTGACGACACGGTGACGCTAACCTCGTCGGTGGCGGGCGAGGACATCGTGTTGTCGAACGACACGGCGAACTTCTTCAGCGAGCTCAACATCGCGACGGGGACGCACTCGGGCACGGGGGCGTCGTTCACGCTCAACGGCCAGGCGCTCACGCGCGATTCGAACACGTTCACGATCAACGGCACCACGTTCGTGCTCCAGGGCAGCGGCACGGCGTCGGTCACCGTGGCCAAGGACACGGACGCGGCCGCCGGCGCGGTGCAAGGATTCGTGAGCCGATACAACGAAGCGGTCGAGCTGATCCACACGAAGCTGACGGCGGCGGACTCGCCGCTCAAGGGGGACCTCCGGCTCAAGTCGCTCCAGCGCCGCCTGCGCTCGTACGTGTACACGAGCGTCGCGAACCCGGGGACGCTGACCCACCTGTCGCAGGTCGGGGTCACGATCGACCACGATACGAGCGCCAAGACGCTCGTGCTCGATTCCACCGCGCTGGCGGACGCGCTCGAGGACGGAGCGGCCGACGTGTTCGAGCTGTTCGCCTATGATTCGGACGGCGACGGGCGGTACGACGACGGCGGTTTCGCCAACGTGCTCGACGAGTACCTCGACGATTACACGCACCGGTTCGACGGCTCGATCGTCGAGCGGAACGAGCTGATCGAGGACCGGATAGACACGGTCGAGCGCAAGATCGCCCGGATGGAGAAGTCGCTGGCGCTCAGGGAGCAGCGCTTGATCGCCGAGTACGAGCGGCTGTTCAGCCTGTTTCAGCAGTTGCAGGCGCAGAGCACCGGGGCGGTCAGCGTCCTGACGCAGGACTTCAGCAGCAACAACAGCAGCGCCGCGTCGCTGCTGTAGCCGCAGAGGAAGGGACAGATGCGAACCGGACGGAGAGGAACGCATGGCTGAGAACCACGAGCCGGCGAAGGCGTACCTTCGGAACAAGATCCTGAACGCCTCGCCGATGGCCCTCGTCATCATCCTGTACGAAGGCGCGATCGCGTCGTGCGCCAGGGCGCGCGAGGTGTTCGGCGCCAAGCGGCGGGCCGAGACGTGCGCGGCGCTGATCCGGGCGCAGAGCATGATCCGCGAGCTGCGCAACTCGCTGGACATGTCGTGCGGCGAGATCGCGCACGGTCTGTACCGGCTCTACAGCTTCATGATCCAGCGTCTCGTCGAGGCGAACGTGCAGCGCAGGCGCGAGCACATTGACGAGGTGATGGGGATGCTCACGGAGCTGAAGCAGACGTGGCTCGAGGCGATCGAGAAGGGGGGCGGCGAGGCGGCGCTCAGCGGCCGGCTGCAGCAGACGCGGTCCAATCCCGACTTTTCGTCTGAGAACTATCTGAGCATTGTGACGTAGCCCCGCGGGGCCGTTTTCCGGGGAGTTGACGCTGTGAACGTGTCCGGGGTTTCAGAGCCGCTTGCCTACCTGCCCGTGGGGATCGTCCACCGGCGGCCCACGTGCGAGGCGGTCAAGGCGGTCCAGCGGCGCGTCGCCGGCAGGGCCGCGGGCCCCCAGGACGAAGTCCCCGGCCTCCAAGGCGAGGTTTCGGGCCCCAAGCTGCTCGTTGATCTGAGCCTGATCGCCCCTCGGCCCATCGAGCCGGGCAAGCCGAAGGCGGATGGCCGCGGGTCCGTCGCGGACGTTTCCGAGGCGTCCGGGAGTCCGGCCGGGCGCCCAGGGGTGTCGGCTCGGGTTGATCTGGTCGCCTAGCCCGCATTTCTCACAGGGAGCCGGCGCGAGGCCGTTTGCGGTGCGCAAGGGAGCCTCACCGCAAGGGGCTACGGGCCAGGAACAGGCAGGTTGTTGTGGACAGCCCGTGGCAGACGAAAAAACGGGGACAGGCACCTATTCTTTTGCGCCGAGGTGTGTCACATGTGTTCGGCATCTACGAAGAATAGGTGCCAGTCCCCATTTTTTCCCGCGCCTTGCGCGCTGTGAGAAGTGCGGCCCCGCCGGCCTGGGCGGCTCCGGCAGGGTTTGTCGTTTCCCTGTTGTAGTGCGTCACAGTTGTGGTGATTTCCAGCGCCTTTGATTGCGTTTTCGCGCCGGCCTTCAATGGTCATTCTCTGAATAAACGTGGGCCGGTGGCCCGGGGCCTCTTGGCACAGAATCTGTATTATTCCGCCCTCCGAGAACCAGTGTGTTCAGGAAAGGAGTCGCCATGCACGTGACAGTCAATGGCGTCGAGGTGGACGTGTCGTCTTCCGGGGTGCGGACGCTCGGGGAGGTGATCGGGGCGGTCCAGGGCGCCGCCGCCGAGAAGAACGAGGTGGTTGTCGAGGTGTTCCTGAACGGGGAGCCTCTTGGTCCGGAACAGGAAGCGGCGCAAAGCGGCCAGGAACTCGGGCCGGATGACAGGGTCGAGGTCACGGTCCAGGACGCGGTGGCCTTGCTCACGGGGGCGCTGCAGGTGACGCGCGACAGTCTTCCGGAGCTGCAGCACAAGCTCGGACACGTGGCCGCGGCGCTCCAGAGCGGGTCGCGCCAGGAGGCGTTCTCGCTGTTTTCGGAGTGCCTGACGCATTGGCGCCAGGTGGTGCAACTGCTGCAGGTGAGCCAGACGTGCCTGGGCTTCGACCCGGCGCAGGTCACCATCGAGGGGAAGTCGCTCAACGAGCTGAACGAGGCGCTGCTTCGCTCGCTGCAGGGAACGAAGGAGGCGATGGAACAGGGCGACCTCGTCTCGCTGAGCGACCTGCTCGAGTATGAGTTGGCCGAGAAGATCCGGCTGGAGGATGCGATCCTCGACCGCCTGATCGACATGGTGCCCGGCGCGGATTGATCGCTTCGCTGAGCGACACGGCATGACTTTCTTTGGGCGTAACATTGAGGTGCTGCGCGCGCGCCAGCCCGAGCTGGCCGAGCGCGTGAGTGCGTGTGCCGTCGGGGAGTCGCCGGCGGTCCGGCCGTCGAAGGCGGGGCCGCCGACGCTCGAAGTCACGGTGCCGGAACGCGGGCGCGTGCTGCTGCACAGCGCGCACGATCCGGTGAAGGAGGCGCAGCGGCTCGCGGCGGCGTACGAGGAGGCGCGGACCGAGAACGTGGTGGTGCTCGGGCTGGGTCTGGGTTACCACGTGCTCGAGTACCTCAAGCGCGAGCACCATCGGGACTTCATGCTCGTCGTGGAGCCGGACCTGGCGCGGTTCCGGTGCTGCCTCGAGCACACGGACCTGACGCGGCACATCGCGCGGCACAACATCCTGTTTGCGGTGGGTCTGGCGCCGCTCGACGTCTTCACGATGCTCAAGGCGGAGGAGTGCACGCTGGTCCGGAACGGGCTCAAAGCGTTCAAGCACCCGCCGTCCATATCGCTCGATCCGGCCTACTACCAGGAAGTGCTGCGGCGGCTGCAGGACCTCGTGCTTTACACGGCGGTCAACAACAACTCGCGTGACAAGAGCTGGCGTCAGTTTGCGGCCAACACGGCGCGCAACGCGCCGGCGGCGCTGTCGCTGCCGGGGGTCAAGGAGCTCTTTGGGGCGTTCGAGGGCGTGCCGGGCATCGTGGTGTCTGCGGGGCCGTCGCTCGGCAAGAACGTGCGGGAGCTGGCGCACGCCAAGGGGCGGGCGGTGATCATCGCGGTGGACACGGCGCTGCGCGTGCTGCTCGACCACGGCGTCCGGCCGGACCTGGTGGTGAGCATTGACTTCACGCCGCACACGGCGCGCTATTTCGACGGGCTGGACACCTCGACCTTGCGGCTCGTGGTGGACTCGGAGGTGTACCCCCCGATCGTCGAGCGGTTCGGCGGGCGGTGCTTTTATGCGTCAATCTCGAACAAGCCGGCGTCGCGGTGGTTTGCGCGCGCGGTGGGTGGGCCCGGCGGGCTCGACAAGGGGCTGTCCGTGGCGCACACGGCGTTTCTGCTGGCGATCGAGATGGGGTGCCGGCCGGTGGCGCTCGTCGGGCAGGACCTCGCGTACACCGGCGAGGTCTCGCACGCCAAGGGCACGGCGATGGCGCGCATCGAGAGCCGCGGCCCGGGCAAGGGCAACGTGATCAGCGTGCCGGACATCTTCGGGCGGCCGGTCAACAGCCACGCCTCCATGGTCGTGTTCCTGCGGCACTTCGAGGAGCTGCTGCACGAGCATGCGGACCGGCTGCCCGACGGGTGCGTGGACGCCACGGAGGGCGGCGCGCGCATCGGCGGCACGCGCCCCACGACGCTCAAGGACCTGATCGCCCGCTGGTGCACGCGGCGGGTGGACGTGGACGGCATTCTGGACGCGGCGGTCTCGAGGGTTGGGGCAACGGACTGCGAGCGCACGCTCGGCGAAGTGGACACGATGCGCGGCGAGCTCAAGGAGCTCGCGCGGGACGCCGTGTCGTGCCGCTCGACGCTCAAGAGTATTTTTGGCGAGATCCGTCGGCCCACGCGGGACGCGGCGCGCATCAGGCGGCTGCAGGCGCGGTACGGCCGGGAGGCCGCGGCGCTCGAGTCGCACACCGAGGCGCTCGAGCTGCTGGCGGACGCGCTGACGCGGGCGATGACCGTGATGCGCGACCGGCGCGTGGCGAGCCGGTCGCTGGCGGGGACGCTCGACGAGCAGGGGCAACTCGACGCGGTGACGCAATTCATCGCCGTGATGGACGACATCGGCGAGGCGGCGGAGTTCTGGCTCCGGCTGCTCCGGGAGGTCAAGGCGGGGATTTCGGCGCAGTGCGCCGCCGGGGCGCGGTAACGGCACGGCGGGGCCGGGGCACGAGCACTTTTGACGCACCGCACGCGCGGTGATTTTGGACACGGGACGATCATGATTGTGGACAAACGCTTGCAGTTTTTCCGGCCGAGCGCGGCCCTTCGCGAGATGACGCTGCTCTTCGGCATCCACCAGGAGTCGGACACGACGCAGTCGCGGCTGGGCAAGCTGGCCGGGATCGTGCCCGCGATGGTGAACAACTACATCAAGGACTTCGTCAAGGCGGGGTACGTGGCGGTGCGCGGCCAGACGAACCGCGACATGACGTACCACCTCACGGAGACGGGCGAGGCACGGCTCTCGAAGCTGTTTCGCCGGTACCTCAACGAGACGATCGGGCTCTACATCCGCGCGAAGGACGAGATCCGGAGCCGGCTTCAGGGCTTGCGCGACGAGGGTCTCCGGCGGGTCGTGTTTTACGGCGCGGCGGAGACGGGCGAGCTCGCCGTCGGCGTCGGGCACGAGCTCGGCCTCGTCGTGGAAGGGATCGTGGACAGCGATCCGCGCAAGCACGGCAAGTCCATCAACGGCCTGCGCGTGCAGCCGCCGGAGACGATCGCGACGATCGCGCCCGAGGTCGTGGTTATTTCGTCGTTCGGTTACCAGAGCCAGATCCGGGAGCAGATTCGCGAGATCTCGGAGTGCGTCGAGGTGCGCGCGATCTAAGGCGTTTTTCTTCTCGGGAGTGTTCAGTCAGTGCATGGTGACGTGAGGCGCGCCGACGCGGCGCACATACGATAGGGCGATGATGAATCGAGTGGCCATTGTCAAGACAGGCGGCGATGTGCGGGATGCGCTGGGCCGCGCAATCGGCATGGTGGGGGGGATCGCGCGCTTTGTTTGGCCCGGGGCGAAGGTGCTCATCAAGCCGAACCTGTGCATTGACAAGGACTGGCGTTCGGGCGCGACGACGAACCCGGCGGTGGTCGAGGCGCTGGTGCATCTCGTCCGGGCGGCGGGCGCGGGCGACATCGTCGTGGCGGACGGGACGACGGTGGGGCTCTCGACGGCGCGGGTGTTCCAGGTCACGGGTTATGACGTGATGGCGGCGCGGTGCGGCGCGCGGCTGGTGGACCTGAACGAGGACGAGACGGACCGGATTGACATTGTCGAGCCGGAGTCCATTCGCAACATCCAGGTCGCGCGGGAAGTGCTCACGAGCGACGTGGTCATCAACGTGCCGCTGCTCAAGACGCACGTGCACACGACGGTGTCGGTGAGCCTGAAAAACATGAAGGGCGTGATCTCGCCGCGCACGAAGCGCAAGTCGCACCTCGTCGGGCTCGAGGGGAGTATTGTGGACATCAACCGGCACGTGCCGGCGCACCTGGTCGTGGTGGACGGGATCGTGGGCCACGAGGGGCTCGGGCCGCAGAGCGGCGAGCCGAAGCGGATGGACCTGATCCTTGCGGGCACGGAGCGCGCGACGGTGGATGCGGTGGCCACGCGGCTCATGGGGTTCGATCCGCACGAGATCCGGCACATCGCCGTGGCCGCCGGGCGGGGCCTGGGCGAGATCGAGGCGGACCGCATCGAGGTGGTCGGCGAGCGGATCGAGGACGTGCAGGCGCAGTTCAAGTCGTCGTTCGAGGCGCTTGCGGGCGGGCACTACGAGGGCGTCAACATCCTGTGCCGGGACGCATGCAGTGACTGCATGGGCGGGCTGATGGTGGCGCTCAAGCGGATGGAGGAAGACGGCAGCCTCGACCTGCTGCGGCGAAAGTTTTCGCAGATCAATCTGTCGATCGGGAAGAACGCGGACTTCGTGAGCCGCAACGGCGGGAACGAGGAGTGGGTGTGCATCGGCCGCTGCCAGCGGGCGCAGCGGGAGGGCAGGAGGTACATCCCGGGGTGCCCGCCACCGGGTTTCGTGATCCGCGACATGCTGCGCAACATTGTCGGCCTGAACAGCCTGTTCGACTCGGAGGAGTTCGTCACGCAGGAAGAGCACATCATGCGGCTCGAGGAGCAGGAGCAGGCGGGCGGCATACCACTCGGCGGCGGCGAGGCGAAGGTTGAGGTTGAGGTCGAGGCTGAGGCCCAGGGAGCATGAGCGCGCGAGCTATCCCCACGTCCGGGCCGAAGGCATTCGCCCCGGCGCTTCCGAGTCCGGTGCTCGAGCTGTGCTGGAGCGTCGGGGGCGACGGGACGTTTCTCGGTCCGAGCGGCGTGACGGCGCTCGACGACGGGCTGATGCTGGTGGTGGACGAGTGCCGGCACGGGCTCGTCGTTCTCGACGAGAACGGGTCGGTGGTCCGGCGTCTGGGCGAGGCAGGGAGCGCGCCGGGGTCGTTTCGTTACCCGACGCAGGCCGTGGCTGACGGCGACGGCGGGTTCTGGGTCACGGACCGCTGGAACCACCGGGTGCAGCGGCTGGATGCGTCGGGCCGCGTGTTGTGCGCCGCCGGTTCGTACGGCCCGGCGCCCGGCGAATTCAATGAGCCGTGGGGCATCGCGGTTGGCGACGACGGGCGGCTGGTGGTGTCGGACCGCTCGAACCACCGCCTGCAAGTTGTCTCGGGCGACGGGGCGTTTGTGGGCACGTGCGGCCGGGGCGGGTACGACCGGTTCTACTACGAGGGGAAGGCGTTCAAAGGCGGCTACGTCTATCAGCGCTGGGGCGCGTTGTCGAACCGTTTCATGCCGCACGAAACGCTGTTTCACGAGCAGGGCTACACGCTCGGCACGCTCGAATACCCGCAGGGGCTCGCCGCGTGCGGCGGCGGGCGGGTGCTCGTGGCCGATCCGGGGATTGGCGTCGTGCTGCGGTGCACGCTCGAGACGGGGGCCATAGAACCGCTCACGGCGCCGGGTGCTCGTCCGGCGCCGACGAACGTGGCGGGCATCGGCGGCGGGCTGTTCGTCGCGGTAGCCGACGCGGGGAACGCGGCGTGGCTGCTGGATGCTGAAGGCTGCGCCGCTCAAGACAGCGCCGCTCAAGATAGCGTCGCTCAAGGCAGTGGCGCTCAAGGCAGCGGCGCTCGAGGCAGCGGCGCTCGAGGGAGCGTCGGGCTGTTCGAGGTGCCCGGCATCGAGCACCTGACGGCGTGTGCGCCCGGGCCCGGCGGCACGCTGTGGTGTCTCGACGGGTGGAACCACCGGCTGGCGTGCTACCGCCTCGAGCTCGGGCCGGTGGAGGCGCCGAGCAGCGTGTGGTGAAAGTGCCGGATGGCAATGATCGGAGTCCCTGCAGGGGAGGGTATCCTGTAGCCACAGGCGTCAGCCTGTGGGAAGCGACAGCCGGGCGGACGAAGCCCCCGCAGGGGGCGACAGATGAAACATAGGAGTTATCCCTCGACGTGAAAAGAGCATATGCCGCCCCCTGCGGGGGCTCTTTTCAGCGCGTGCTTATGATCCACGGGCTCACGGGCCTGTTGAAAAACTCGGTTTATGTAAGCCCTTCAGGCTATGTTTTGGTTTGTTGCGGGCCCTGTACCCAGGGTGGCGCCTTGCCCCTCGCCGAGCTCGGGGCAAAGCTGACCCTGGGCTGTTCTATGAAGCCCCTACGGGGCAAAGCTGCGAAGACCAAGGGCGGACTTTTTCAACAGGCCCTCACGCCCGAGGCTACATCATGTCGCCCGCTCGGCGGGCTTAGGATTCCCGTTGCCAACGTTTCACCAGGGGCTGCTAGGCAATGAGCGAGGTTGGTTCGTATTTTGACGCGAACGTTCGCGCGCTCGGGCCCCGGGCGCCGGAGCTGGCGCCGTTGCTGCTGCGGGAGCTGCCTCCGGAGATCGAGGTCCACACGGCGCGCACGGGGGAGCCGAGTCTTTCCACCAAGGGCGTGCTGCTTCACAGCCGGCACGATCCTCGACGAGAAGCGGGCCGGTTCGTCGAGCGCTCGGGCGTTGGGCCGGGTGACTCCGTGTTGCTGTACGGGTTCGGGCTCGGGTACCAGGCGGAGGCGCTGGCCGAGGTGGTGGGGGACGACGGCCAGCTCGTGGTGCTCGAACTGAACCGGGCGGTGCTTTCGGCGGCGTTTCACACGCGCGACCTGAGTGACTTGTTGACGAGACCGAACGTGTGGCTGGTGACGGCGGAGTCGGAGACGGACGCGGCGGCGGCGTTTCACGATCTGCTCGTCGGGGTGTTCGGCGCGGCGCCGCCGGAGCGGCAGCGCGTGCTGATCCACACGCCGCTGCTGTCCGTTGTGCCCGAGGGGTACGAGCGGATTGTCAACGCACTGGAGGTGATTCAGGTCGAGCGTTCGGCGGCGACCGTGCACCGGGGCCGGTCGCAGGAGAATCTCATTGGGAACCTCGACGCGATTGCCGGGAGTCCGGGCGTGGCGGACGTGCTGCCGGTGCTCGACGGGCAGCCGGCGTTTCTGGTGAGCGCCGGGCCGTCGCTCGACGAGGCGCTGCCGCATCTCGCCGAGTTGCAGGACCGGGCGTGGATCGTCACGGTGGACACGGTGTACGAGGCGCTGTGCCGGGCGGGGGTTGCGCCGGATTTCGTGGTCAGCGTTGATCCGCAGGCGGCGAGCGTGGAGCACTTCTCGTTCGAGGCCGGTCTGCCGGGTGCGCTCATCTTCCTGCCGACGTCGGCGCGCGAGGTGGTGGCGCGTTTCCCCGGGCGCACGGTGGTCGCGGTGCAGACGGGGCACTCGATCGTGTCGGCGATCGAGGACCTGATCGCCGCCAAGGGCGTGACGGCGAGCGGGGGGTCCGCGGCGTGCGTGGCGCTCGACCTCATGGTGCGGTACGGGGTGAGCACGCTGTTCTTCGTCGGGCAGGATTGCGGGTTCCCGGAGTGGAAGGTGTATTCGGCGAACCTGGCGCGCAACCGCGCCTGGGTGGAGCGGGTGGACCGTTTCACGTCGCTGGAGATGCTGCACCGAGCGACGGCGTGGGCGGGGAAGGTCGTGTACGTGGCCGACCGCTACGGGGCGCCGGTGCCGACGCACCAGAGCCTCTACAGCTACCTGCGGGAGCTCGAGCGGATTGTCGCGGCGAACGCGGGCTGCGCGTTCTACAACTTCTTCTCGCGCGGCGCTTCGATCCGGGGGGTGCGGGACGTGCAGTTGGTCGAGGAAATCGAACGCGTTTTGCCGGGGCGAATCGTCAAGGGGTGGGACGCGGCGGTGCCCGACGACGGGGCGTCGCTCAAGCGCGAGATCATCCGGCGGCTTGACGTGGCGTGGGAGGATGCTGCGGGGGCGGGCGCGGCTACGCGCTCATGATGATGGGGGCGGCGCTGATCTCGTTGCCGACGGCCTGCAACAGGGGGACCACTTCGGGCGTGCGAACCGGGGGGCCTGACGCCATCAGTCGTCGCCACGTCTCGTCGGCTTCGAGGATGGCGGCCGCTTGCTGTTCGGTGATGTTTTGCTCGTAGAGTCTGAAGATCAGCCCGGCGAGGTAGACGAGCGCGGTAAGCGGGGGGTCCCACGGGGTCTCGGCGGGGGCGTGGTGGAACGCGATCGCCCTGACCAGCGGCGCCGGGAACGCCCACTTCTCGGCGAGCCACGCGCCGACGCTCGCGTGGGTCGTGCCCAGGTGTCGTGCCTCTGCTTGGAGCGCGGTGAGGCCTTCGTCGCGCGCGGCACGCAAGACGGCCGTGAACTCGTCGTGGACGTAGAAATCGAGGACGATAAGGCCGATGTCGCGCACGAGTCCGCCGAGGAAGGCTTCGCTGCCGAGGCGACCGAGGCCGATGCCGTGTGCGAGCTTCTTGGCGGCGTAGGCGCACTGGGCGCTCGCGCGCCAGAGGGCGCCCCGGCTGAACAGCTCGTCGCCGGGCGCGTGCGGGAAGGCCGAGATGATGGCGATGCCGAGCACGAGGTCCATGATCTCGCGCACGCCCAGGATGGTGAGCGCGAGCGGGAGCGTGCCGACCTTCTGGCGCAGGCCGTAGTAGGCGGAGTTGACCACCTTGAGCACGGCGGAGGCGAGCGCGTGGTCCTGTGCGATCACGTTGGCGATCTCGCGCATCGAGGAGTGCTCGTCGCGGGCGATGGCCATGGCGCGCTGCGCCACGACGGGGATGGTGGGCAGCGAGCCGATCTCCTCGATCGTGCCGATAATCCGGGCGAGTCCCGGCTCGTGCCGGAGGCGTTCGTCAGTCTGCGTCATAGATCTTCTTCGACATGACGATCATGTTCCCGGTCTTGTTGTAGATCACCGAGTCCATGAGCCCTTTGACCATCGTGATGCCGAGACCGCCTGGTCGTTTGCCTGCCGCCTCGCGTTCGGCCGCCATGGCCAGCAGGTCGGCTTGGGGCTCGAGCGTGGCGCCCGCGTCGAAGCCTTCGCCCGTATCGACGACCTTGAAGACGATCTCGTCCTGAAA
>CAZJXV010000064.1:0-17155 GCA_964550015.1 uncultured Verrucomicrobiota bacterium | reverse complement strand
GCCCGCTCCGGCCGCTGCCCCAACGACTGCGCCTTCTGCGCCCAGTCCGCCCACTACGAGACCGCCGCCCCGGCCTACGACCTGCTCGAACCCGGCGAGATCGTCGCCGCCGCCCGCGAGGCCGCCGTCTCAGGCGCCTGCCGCTTCGGCATCGTCACCAGCGGCCCGGCCGTCGAGGACGACGCCGACTTCGAGCGCATCTGCCAGGCCGTCCGCGCCGTCGCCGCCCTCGGCACGCTCCGCGTCTGCGCCTCCCTCGGCACGCTGACCCCCGAGCGCGCGCGCCGCCTCAAGGCCGCGGGTCTCAGCCGCTACCACCACAACCTGGAGACTTCAAAAAAATTCTACCCGCGCATCTGCACCACCCAGGACTATGGCGCCAAGCTCGACACCCTCCGCGCCGCGCGCGACGGGAGCCTCGAAGTCTGCGCCGGCGGCCTCTTCGGCCTCGGCGAGACCTGGAACGACCGCATCGACATGGCCATGACACTGCGCGAGATCCGCGTCAGCTCCGTCCCGATCAACTTCCTCCTGCCCGTGCCCGGCACCCCCCTCGAGGACCAGCAGACGCTCACCCCCGCCGAAGCCCTCCGCATCGTGGCCCTCTACCGTTTCATCTTCCCGCGCGCCGCCATCAAAGTCTGCGGCGGACGCGAGGCCGTCCTGGCCCACCGCCAGCCCGACATGTTCCGCGCCGGCGCCAACGGCGCCATCATCGGCGACTACCTCACCACGCCCGGCCGACCGCCCACAGACGACCTCGAGATGGCCGCCGCCCTCGGCCTTCGCGTCCGCACCCACTCGCCAGGCAAGGAGCCAACCTGACATGCCGGCCCGTCCTGAGCGAAGTCGAAGGGCCTGCCCTGAGCCACGTCGAAGGGTCATTATTACCGGCGCCACCGGCGGCCTGGGCCTCGAGCTCGCTGCCGCGTTCGCCCGCCACGGCTGGCGCCTCGGCCTGCTCGGCCACTCGGACCGCCCCGCCCTCGATGCGCTTGCCGCCTCGCTCGGCACGGCCACCGCCGCCGCCTGCTGCGACGTCCGCGACGCCCCCGACGTCGAGCGCGCCTTCGCACAGCTCACCGACGAGCTCGGCGGCCTCGACGTGCTCGTCAACGCCGCCGGCACCGCCCGGCCCGGCCTCATCGTCAACCTGGCCCCCGAGGACTTCGACGAGGAGATCGCCGTCAACCTCACCGGCGCCTTTCACTGCATGCGCGCCGCCGTCCGCCGCATGCTGCCGCGCCGCGACGGCCACATCATCAACATCGGCTCCTACCGGGGCGCCCACGGCCTCTCCGGCGGCTGCGGCTACAGCGCGTCCAAGGCCGGCCTCGTCGGCCTGACGCTCTCGGCCGCGCGTGAGTACGGCCCGAAGAACATCCGCTGCAACCTCGTCCTCCCCGGCTTTCTGCCCACCCCGATGACGGCTCCGCTTAAGCCGAACCACGTCGCCCGCGCCATCGCCGACAACGTCCTGGGCCGCGCCTCGGACTTCGACGAGATCTGCGAATTCATCGTCCGCCTGGCCGTGACGCGCCACGTCTCCGCCCAGGTCTTCAACCTCGACAGCCGGCCGGCCCGGCTCTGACGGGGGGACACCGGTGCGCTACACCAACCTGCCAGACGAAAAGCGCATCGTCATCACCGGCATGGGCGCCGCCACGCCCTGCGGCGACGGCGTCGGCCCCCTCATCGAGGCAGCCCGCACCGGCACGTCCGCCCTCACCACCGTCACCCTCGACGACGGCTGGCCGACCAGCGGCGGCCGCCAGGTCGCCGGCGGCCCCGTTGACCCTGACTGGCTCGAGCCCTACGCCCACGCGGACAGGACCACCGCCCTCACCCTCGCTGCCGCAGCCCAGGTCCTCGAGCCATTGCCGGAGACCTTCCGCCGCCGCCTCGCCCTCTTCGTCGCCACCGGCAAGCCCGACATGCGCCTCATCGAGCGCGTCCACCGCGACCTCCTCGACCGCGGCCCCGCCGCCATCCCGCCCGACTTCATCGCCCGCGTCACGCCCGACGCTCCCGCCGCCGCCGTCGCCCAGCGCTTCGGGTGCCGCGGCGTGCGCCTCCCCTTGATCGGCGCGTGCTCGACCGGCCTCGACGGCGTCGCCATGGCCGCCCGCTTCCTCCGCGCCGGCCGGGGCGAGGCCGCCCTCGCCGGCAGCGGCGAAGCCTCGCTGACACCCCTCGTCGTCGCCGCCTTCGAGCGCATGGGCGTCCTTGCGCACGGCGAGGGGCCGCCCGCAAAGGCCATCCGCCCCTTCGCCCGCGACCGCGCCGGCTTCCTCATCGGCGAGGGCGCCGCCGTGCTGCTGCTCGAGACGCTCGCCTCGGCCAACGCCCGGGGTGCCGACGTCTTGGCCGAAGTCACCGGCTGGGCCGTCATCGCCGACGCCCACGACCAGGCGCGCCTCGCGCCCGACGGCCACCCCATCGCCCGCGCCATCCGTGCCGCGCTCGACACGGCCGGCCTCGCCCCCGACGAGATCGCCCACATCAACGCCCACGGCACCGCCACCAAGCTCAACGACCCCATCGAGACACGCGGCATCCGCACCGCCTTCGGAAAACACGCACCCGGCCTCAGAATCTGCTCGACCAAGCCGATCACCGGCCACCTGCTCAGCGCCTCCGGAAGCGTCGAGCTCGTCATCACACTCGGCGCCATGCACTCGGGCTTTGCGCCCCCGACCATCAACCTCGAGCGGCCCGACCCCGCCTGCGACCTCGACTACACCCCAGGGAACGCCGTTCCGTGCCCGATTCGGCACGCCCTCGTGCTAAACTACGGCTTCGGCGGCCACGTGGGCGCCCTCATCGTCAGCAACCGGACGGAGCCCGGGCATGGACTTCATCAATAAAGAGCTCGCCGCCCTGCGACGCCGCGGCCTGTACCGCGAGTTCAAGACCCTCGACGCCGCCACCGACCGCCTCATCACCCTCTACGGCACCACGTTCCTCTGCTTCAGCTCCAACAACTACCTCGGCCTCGCCAACGACCCCCGCCTCATCGCCGCCGCCAGGCAGGCGCTCGACGACTACGGCGTCGGCGCCGCCGCCTCCCGCCTCGTCAGCGGCAACCAGCGCATCCACCGCGAGCTCGAGCGCCGCCTCGCCGAGTTCAAGGGCACCGAGGCCGCCATCGTCTTCCCCACCGGCTACATGGCCAACCTCGGCGCCGTCAGCGCGCTCGTGCACGAGGGCGACGCCGTCATCCTCGACCGGCTCAACCACGCCTCCATCATTGACGCCGTGCGCCTCTCACGCGCCAAGCTGCTCGTGTACTCACACTGCGACCTCGACTCGCTCGAGCAGGTGCTCGCCCGCGCCCGCACCCACCGGCGCCGGCTCGTCGTCACCGACACCCTCTTCAGCATGGACGGCGACATCGCCCCGCTCAGAGAGATCGCCCTGCTCGCCAAGCGCTACGGCGCCATGGTCATGGCCGACGACGCCCACGGCACCGGCGTGCTCGGCGACAACGGCCGCGGCGCGCTCGAACACGCCGCGTGCGAGGGGGAGGTTGACGTCGTGATGGGCACCCTGAGCAAGGCGCTCGGCGGTCTCGGCGGGTTCATCGCCGGCGAACGGCGCCTCATCGAGTACCTGCGCAACACTGCCCGCAGCTTCATCTACACGACCGCGCTGCCCGCGGCCATGTGCGCCGCCGCGCTCGCCGCCCTCGACATCGTCGAGGCCGAGCCCGAGCGCCGCGCCGCGCTGCGCGAAAACATCGCCCTGTTCAAGGCCGGCCTCCGCGCCAAGGGCTTCGACCTGGACCATACGCCCGCGCCCATCGTGCCCATCATCCTGGGCGAGCCGGCCCGCGCCATGAACAAGGCGCGCGAACTCTACGCGCACCACATCTTCGTGCCCGCTATCCGCCCGCCCACCGTGCCCAAGGGCACCAGCCGCCTGCGCGTGAGCCTCATGGCCGGCCACACACGCGACGACGTCGAGCGGCTGGTCTCACTTCTGTGACCAGACCCACTTGCCGCCCTTCTTCACCTCGATCCATGCCCCCGCCGGCGCCGCCGCCACGTTCGCCGTGTGCTGCTCCTCGCGAACCACGCTCACGGCCACGCCCTTCTCCGCCGCCAGAATCGCCATAAACGTCTCGCGGTCGGCGTTCTCCGCGGCAATCGTTCGACGCACCGCCTCGGCGTAGCGGGCATCGGTTTGGGTCTTCTGCGTCTGGCGGAAGCTCAACAGCCCCATGCGGTTCTCGCCCACGCTTCCGTCCTTGAGGAACCGCTGCACGGCGGCGTACCGGGCCTTGCGCCCCTCGATCGCCGCCTTGAGCTTGGCCCGCGTCGCCTCGTCCGCCGCGTAGGCGACGTTGACAAACAGCCCCTCCACGCCGCGCAGCAGCGACCCGCCCGAGTCCGAACCCGTCGCGGGCTCCGACTCGGCAAGGATGCTGTCAACGAGGTCGTCCACCGACCCCTTGCCCGCCACCACGTCATTGACCTGGTGCGTGTACGTGTGGATCTCCTGCCGGATCGTCACCTCGATCTTGATCGGCTCGGTCACCGCGACCTCGTGCCGGCACGTCGCCCCGGCCACGGCAAGCCCGGCCAGGATGAGGACGGGAATCGCAATGCGCAGTCTCATGGCACCGTCTCCTGTCACAGTGTGATGGTCTAATGCTCGATGACTTCCCGTATGTAGTTGAACTTGATCTCGAGTTCAAGCGGATCCCGCGCCGCACGCTCCTTGACGTGCAACGTCGTGACGAACGTCTTCCCCGACATCTCCGTCCCGATCTCGACCGTCTCGTAGTTGAAGTCCTTGAACTTCTCGAAAAAACTCTCCGGGTCCTTCGACGGCAGACCCTGTGTAATCGCCTCGTAGACCTGCTCACCCCCGGGGGCCTCTTTGAGCAGATCGTCCGCATCCTTGATCTTGATCCGCCCGCCCGGCGGCTTCGTCTTGAGGTGTCCCTCGATCGCCTCGATCACCCCGCCGCGCCCGACCGTCAGCGCCGCCGCCCCCTTCGCGCGGCCGGTGACCTTATCCCCCTCGCGACCCACGGTCGCAAACACCGGCTCGAGGTCCACGTCGTCAAACGCCAGCTTGAACTCCAGCGTCCCGCCCGCCAGCGCACGGATGCTCCCCGCCCCCTTCCCGCCGTAGAGCGTGCCCGTGATGCCGTCCAGCGTCCAATTGTTGTCCCGCATCCAGAGCGTGCCGCTTACGTCGGTCGCCGCGTACTTCTGGAAGGTCACCCTCTTGGCCGTGATCCGGCCGGGGTCGAGCTTCCGGGTCGGATCACCCACCGAGAGCGCCATCGGCCCCCCGCCCGGCGGCGCGGCCAGCACGACCGGCTCGGTGATCGTCATCCCCTCGACCTCCATCTTCATCGAGCCCGACCGCCCGTCGAGCCCCTTGGCCTCGATCTCGCCCTCGATCCGCATCCCGCCGGCCACGGCCGGACCGCTCAAGACCACCACCCCAAGGCGGTCCACCGTCCCCGTCAGCTTTTCAAAGTCGTGCAAGAAGCCGATCTTGTACGCCCCGTCGCGCCGCAGCAGCCCCAGCAGCACGTCGGCCCCATGCTCGCCGAACTCCGCCGCCACGCGCGTGCCCTGCGCGCCGATGCGCCCCTCGATCTCGCCCGTCATTTCGGGCGCTCCCGTCAGCGTGGCCCCGACCGGGTCCTTCAGGCGGCCGATCGTCATCGCCCCGCGCACGTCCACCGCATCTTCACCCGCCCGGGCGTCAACCGCGAGATCGAGCGTGCTCCTGAGCAGCACCGTCCTCAGCCCGCCGGTCGCGAAGTCGAACTTGTCAAGCGTCGCCGTCACCCGGCCCGGCTCCGCGGCCCCGCCCGCGTACACGTTCTCCGCTCCGAGATCGAGCGTCGTGCTGATCGCCAGCCCCGGGCTGCGCACGTCAACCGCGCACTCCCGCGCGCGCAGCTTTTGGACGAAAAACCCCTCCGACTCGCCGCCGTAGCCCAACGCACCCGTCAAGCCGCCGATCTTGAGCGCCGCACTCAGGCCGGCCTCGCCGTCCGCCGGGCCCCCGAGTTTTGCGCCCAGCCCTTCGGCCTCGATCTCGGCCTCAAGACTCAGTCCCCGCCCGGGCCCGGAATCGTACGACGCCGCCACCGTCACGTACTTAACCGTTCCGGCCACTTCGTCCAGGTCACCCACGACCGGGACTCTGTACCCGCCGTCAGTCCGACACAGCCCCAACACGGCCTCGACCTCGTGCGGGTCCAGTTCCAGCGCCACCTGCGTCCCCTCCGGACCCGTGCGCCCCTTGAATTCCCCCGCCAGGACCCGGCCCATCGCGCCCTCGCCTTCTGAGTGGCCGATCGCGAACGTCCCGCTGACGTCCGCCACGCTCCCCGGGGCGCCGCCGGCAACCACCGCCTCGAACGAGCTCCTCAGCGGCACCGTCCTCACGCCTCCGCTCCCGAACTCGAACCCATCGAGCACCGCCGTCACGCGGCCCGGCTCCGCGTTCCCGCCTGCGTGCCAGTTCTCCACCCCGAGATCAAGCCTGGTGCTGACCGACACGCCCGCGCTGCGGACGTCAACCGTGCAATCACGAGCACGGAACTCCCGCACGAAAAACCCGTCCGACGCGCCGCCGTAACCGATCGCCCCCTCCAGGGCCCCGACCGTGACCGCCGCGTGCAGCTCGGCCTCTGCTTCCGCAGGGCTGCCGAGCTTGGCGCCCAGCCCCGCCGCCTCGAACTCGCCCTCGAGGCTCAGCCCGCCGCCGGACGCCGAATCGTACGAAGCCGCCAGCACCACGCGCTTGACCGTCCCGGCCAGCGCCTCGAGATCGCCCAGGCCCGCGACCCTGAACCGCCCCTCCGTCCGCCACAGCCCCAGCACCGCCCCAAGCTCGTGCTCATCGAGCTCCAGCCGCACCCGCGTGCCCGCCGCGCCCGTGCGCCCCGTGAAGCGGCCCGCCAGCACCTCGTCGGGCCCGCTCTCGCCCCCCGGCCGAGCGATCCTCAACGTCCCGCTGATCTCCGTCGCATCCTCATCCTCCGCAGGCTGCCGGTACAGGCTCAGCTCGAGCGTCTCACCCAGCCCTGCCGTCTCCACCCCGCCGGCCTCGAGCTCAAGCCCCTCGAGCGCCACCGTCAGCCGCGTCGGCTCATCAGTGCTTCCCCGGGGCGGGCTCGTAAGCTCGACCTGAAGCGTCGTGCTCACCGCCAGGCCCGGATCGAGGATCGTGATCGAGCCGTCGCGCACGTCGAGCCGCCGGACAAGGAACCGGTCCGACGGCGCTTTCCGCTCCCTCTCGAACAGGTCGGCAAACGGCGGCGGATCGCCGCTCACGTGCCCCAGCGCGACCGCCGGCGCCGCCACGTCCAGGGCAATGTCGAACTTGAGCAGCGCCGCAATCGACACGTCGGCCGTCACACGCTCCACCGTGATCGTCGAGGGCGACTCGGGTCTCGACCGGTCCTCGACCTTCAGGTCGTACACGCTCAGGCTCAACAGCGGGCTGAGCACCACACGGCCGACCGAGACCTCGCAGTTGGGCAACTCCTTGCGAAGCGCCGAGAGCACGATACCCCGGATCTGCAGCGACACGATGCCGAAGGCCGTGCCGGTGAGCGCCACCACCACCAGCAGCGCCACCACCAACCGACGCAGCCAGCGCCGCTTGCGCCGCCTCGGCGTCCCGGCCTTCGCCATCTCAGCACTCCAACCGCTTCATGCGTCCCTGCCCAATGTTCGACGTCACCGCCACCCCGCCATTCGACCGGATCGCAGCCAAGTGCCCACAGCGGCTGCGATTCGGGTCCGCCCGAATCGCCCCCCTCCCTGTGACGAACCGCCCCGGTTCGTCACAGGTAGGCGTTATCCTACGCGCTGGCCCCCGCGCCTGCAAGCCCGGCCGCCTCGCCTTCCGGCCCCCCCTGGAAAACCACCCCGCCGATCCGCAGAAACGGCTCAAAACACCCCCCCGATCCGCCGATACCCTTGAAGAGCTACAGGCCGAACGACAGGTGAACTGCGCTGTGGCGGGCCCGGCGCCCGGCGGACTCTGCCGCCGCCCGCGCCCGCCCATACCACGGAGACAGACGCAACCCTCATGGGAACACGCTTAAGCATACAACAGATCGCCTCCTACTGCGGCGTGCGCCGGCGCACGGTCGCCCGCTGGGTCCGCACCGGCAAGCTGCCCGCCATCAGTGCCAAAGGCAAAGCCCCCGCCGTGCGCCAGCAGGACTTCATCGCCTTCCTCGAACAACGCGGTCGCCCCATCCCCGTCGACTTCATCGAGGACAACAAGCACCGCATCCTCATCGTGGACGACGACCCCGACGTGGTGCGCACCCTCGTCGAGATGTTCGCCACGCTGAAACGCTGCACCGTCAAGACCGCCCTCGACGGCGTCGAGGCCGGCCTGCGCCTCAGCACCTTCCACCCCCACCTGGTCGTGCTCGACCTCAGGCTGCCCCGGCTCGACGGCTTCACCGTGTGCGCCCACATCAAAACCGACCCCGCCACGGCCGGCACCGCCGTGCTCGCCCTCACCGGCGACGGCTCGGAACAGACCATCGAGCGCATCCTCGCCTGCGGCGCCGACGCCTACCTGCTCAAGCCCATCCGGTTCACCCACCTGCGCCGCGCCGTCGGCGAACTCCTCGGCGACGCACACCTGTGGCCCGCGCCGTCCGTCCCCGAGCACGCCGCCGCCCTCGGCAGGAGCTGACCCATGTACCGCGGCAAGGTGCTCATTGTTGACGACGACAACAGCGTCAACACCATGCTCAGCACCGAACTCACCAGGCGCGGCTACCAGACCCGCACCGCCCCCGGCGCCGAACAGGCGCTCGAAATCTACCGCGCCGGCCGTTTCGACGCGGTCATCAGCGACGTGCGAATGCCCCGCATGAACGGCACCGAGCTCCTCGAAAAGATCCGCGCCCTCGACCAGGACGTCGCCGTCATCCTCGTGACCGGCTACGCCGACATCGACAGCGCCCGCGAGGCCGTCAGGCACGGCGCCTTCGACTACGTGCTCAAGCCCTTCAACCTCGACATGCTCGCCGAGGGCGTCGCCGCCGCCGTCGCCCGGACCCGCCACGAGCGCGGCCTGCGCGAAAACCGCACCCGGCTCGAGGCCCTCGTCGAGGAACGCGCCCGCGACCTCGAGTTCCAGAGCACCGCGCTGCGCCTCGAACAGGAACGCTTCCACGGTATCCTCAAGAGCGCCAACTTCGGCCTGCTCGTGCTCAACGGCGACGACGACGGCGTCATCCTCATCAACCAGCAGGCCAAGGCGTACCTCCAGCTCCGCGCCGGGCCCGGCACCGACGTGTTCGACGAGAACTTCCGCGGCCTCTTCCCCGACGAGGTCAGCGAACGCATCGCCACCCTCGTCGCCGCCGTCAAAGACACCGCCCAGGTCTGCCGCCTCCCCTCGTTCACCAACCACGACGGCCTCATCCTCGAGATGCAGAGCTACCCCGTCATGAACCAGGGCACGCTGCGCGCCACCGTTATCGTCATCAACGACATCACCGAGCGCACCAAGCTCGAGGAACAGCTCCTCATCTCATCGAAACTCGCCGGCATCGGCGAGCTCGCCGCCGGCATCGCCCACGAAATCAACAACCCCATCGGCTTCGTCGCCACCAACACCCGCACCCTCGCCCGCTACGTGGGCGGCCTCACCGAGCTCGTCGCCGAGTACCACAAGCTCAAGGACGTCGTCGCCGGCCGCGAGGCCGCCGACGAACTCGTCCAGAAAATCGACCGCCTCGAACGCCGCCTCGACTTCGGCGGCATGCTCACCGACATGCAGAGCCTCGTCGCCGAGAACTGCAGCGGCCTCGAGCGCGTCGTCAAGATCCTGCGCGACCTGAGAAACTTCAGCCACATGGACGACGACACGCCCCAGGAGCTCGATCTCAACGCCGTCATCAAAGAGGCCCTCAACCTCGCCCGCAACGAACTCAAGTACAAAGCCACCGTCGAGACCCACCTCGCCGAACTGCCCCCCATCCTCGGCCACCCCGCCCAGCTCAGCCAGGTCTTCATCAACCTGCTCGTCAACGCCGCGCACGCCATCGAACGCAAAGGCACCATCGCAATCGCCACCCGAGCACGCGACGCGACCATCGTCGCCACCGTGCGCGATACCGGCGCCGGCATCCCCGCCGAGAGCCTGCCCAAAATCTTCGACCCCTTCTACACCACCAAGCAGCGGGGCCACGGCACCGGGCTCGGCCTGAGCATCGCCCTCGAGATCATCCAGAAACACGGCGGCACCATCGACGTGGAGACCGAAGTGGGCACCGGCACCACCTTCACCATCGAACTGCCCATCGGCCGCACCGCCGAGGCCGACCGCGGACCCACACACGCACACGACGACCTGCGCACACGCACAGAGGAGAGCACACCATGACCGAGCACACCGTGGTGATCGTGGACGACGAGGAACACGTGCTCAACGCGCTCAAACGCCTGCTCCACGACGAAAACTACACCCTGAGCACCACCACCCGTCCCACCGACGTGGTGGACGTGCTCGCACGCGCGCCCATCTCGCTCATCATCAGCGACTACGAAATGCCCGACATGACCGGCATCGACCTGTTCAAAACGGTCAAGAAGACCAACCCGGAGACCATCCGCATCCTGCTCACCGGCAAGGCCGACATGAAGGCCACCATCCGCGCCATCAACGAGGGCGAGGTCTTCCGCTTCATCACCAAGCCGTGGGACGACGACGACCTGAAAATCACCATCCGCCACGCCCTCATGCAGCACGACCTGTGGAGCGAGAACCGTCGCCTCCTCAGCGCCGTCAACGCCCAGAAACGCGCCCTCGAAGAGCTCGAACAGCAATACCCCGGCATCACCCGGGGCCCCGAAGCCAAACGCGGCGCCAGCGAGTTCTTCGTCATCGACGAGCAGGCGCTGCCCGAAACCATGGAAGAACTCGTCATGAAGTACTTCCCGCCCCAGCGAGTCGCCACCCCGTAGCGAGCACGCGCCATGACCAACGACACGCTCGAGGACATCCTGTCGCGCATCAAGAAGCTGCCGGCACTGCCGCTCGTCGTCGGCAAGCTGCTGCAGCTGATCCAGGCGCCCACGTCGGCCGCCACGCAGCTCGCCGACGTGATCGCCACGGACCAGGCCCTGACCGCGCGCATCCTCAAGCTGGTCAACTCCTCCTTCTACGCCCTGCGCTCCCAGGTCGTCAAAATCACCCACGCCATCGCCCTGCTCGGGTTCGACGCAATCAAGAACCTCACCCTCGGCCTGAGCGTCCTCGACATGTTCGACCGCGGCCACGACGCCGGCGGCCTCGACAACGACGCCTTCTGGGAGCACTCGCTCTGCTGCGCCACGTGCGCCCGGCTCCTCGCCGAGCGCGCCCGCTACACGCCCGCCGAGGAGGCCTTCGTCGCCGGGCTCCTGCACGACATCGGCAAGCTCGTCCTGCACGACCATTTCCGCCGCGACTTCGAGACCGCCCTGTGCGCCGCGCGCGACGACCTCGTCCCGCTGCCCGAGGCCGAACGCCGTGTCCTCTCGACCGACCACGCCGCCGTCGGCGCCGCACTCGCCGAACACTGGCGCCTGCCCTCGCGGCTGCGCACCCCCATCGCCGGCCACCACGCCTACGCCGAGCGCGACACGCTCAACACCATCGTCTACCTCGCCAACGCCCTCGCCAAGGCCAAGCAGATCGGCTCGGGCGGCAACGTCGTGCTCGAACCCGTCGACGACCGCGCCTGGGCCGCCCTCGGCCTCGACGAGACCGCCGTGGTCCGCATCATGGGCCGCCTGCGCCGCCACGTCGAGCGCGCCAAGGTCTTCATGGGCTTCAGCCGCACCCGCCGGGCCACGGCCCTCGAAGAGCTCGACTCCGACGAGATCCACCTGCCCGCCGCGCCCGCCCCGCGCGTGCTCATCGTCGAGGAACACCCCGCCGCTATGAGCCTCGTCGAGCTCGTGCTCCTCGACCACGGCCACACCACCTGCCGCACCACCGACCCGTTCGACGACGACGCCGCCATGGCCGACCTGGTCCTGCTCGATTTCCCCGAGCCGCGCCTCGAGCACGCCCGCGCGCTCCGCGCCGAGATCCAACACCGCCTCAAGGTTCGCCTCCCCGTCGTCGTGCTGCCCGCGCCGCGGCGCCCCGGCGACGTGCTCGACTCCGTGCACGCCGCGCTCGACAGGCCGCACCTCTAGTCCGCATTTCTCCCAGCGCGCAAGGCGCGAAAAAATGGGGACTGGCACCTATTTTTCGTAGAGGCCGGACACCTTCGACACACCGTGGCGCAGAAAAATAGGTGCCTGTCCCCATTTTTTCCAACAACCGGCCTGCTCCTGGCCTGTCGCCCCTGACGGTGAGGCCCGTTGCGCATCGGAAACGGCCTCGCCGCGGCTCCCCGTCAGAAATCCGGGCGAGCGACACCCATCCCCAGTTTCGCCTTGCGCGACGAGAACCCTCGCTCCTACACTCTCAGTGCGTCAGCACGAAGCCCGGTCACCGGAGGCCCCATGTTCTCCTGGATCCTCAAGAAAATCGTCGGCACCAAAAACCAGCGCGTCCTGCGGCGCCTCAAGCCCGTGGTCGCCCGCATCAACGAAATCGAGCGCGGCTACCAGGCGCTCTCCGATGAAGCCCTCCGCGCCAAGACCGACGAGTTCAAGCGCCGCTTCCACGACGCCTACGACCCCGTCCACGCCGAGTTCGAGCGCGACCTCGCCGCTGGCGCCGACCTCGCCGCCGGCGCCGACCCCGAACGCCAAGCCGAGGTTCGCAACCGATGGAAGACGCGCCTGCGCCGAGCCGAGCAGGGCGCCCTCGACGCCCTGATGCCCGAAGCCTACGCCGCCGTCAAGAACGTCTGCCGCCGCCTCACCGAACGCGCCCACACCTACACGGTCACCGACCACGAGATGCTCTGGGCCATGGTCCCCTACGACGTGCAGCTCATCGGCGCCATCGCCATCCACCGAGGCACGATCGCCGAGATGGCCACCGGCGAGGGCAAAACCCTCGTGGCCACCATGCCCCTGGTCCTCAACGCGCTCACCGGGAAGAACTGCCGCCTCGTGAGCACCAACGACTTCCTCGTCCGGCGCGACAGCGAGTGGATGAAACCCGTCTACGACTTCCTCGGCATCACCGTCGGCTGCCTCCAGAACCGCATGCCGCGCGCCGACAAAATCGCCGCCTACCAGGCCGACATCACCTACGGCACCAACAGCGAGTTCGGCTTCGACTATCTGCGCGACAACGGCATGGCCGTGAGCGCCGACGAACAGGTCCAGCGCGGCCACTTCTTCGCCATCATCGACGAGGTGGACAGCATCCTCATCGACGAGGCGCGCACCCCCCTCATCATCACCGCACCCGTGAGCCGCTCGACCCACCAGTTCGATAAATTCAAACCCGCCGTGGACGCCCTCGTACGGCGCCAGACCGTGCTCTGCAACCGCCTCATGAAAGAAGCGCGCGACGCCTGGGAAGCCGACGACCAGGACACCGCCGCCGTCAAGCTCTTCCAGGTCTCCAAGGGCGCCCCCAAACACAAGCAGCTCCTCAAAATGCTCGAGGACGGCGAGGTCCGCCGCGCCCTCGACCGCCTCTCGCTCCAGCTCCTGGGCGAAACGCGCAAGGCCGACCAGGAAACCCTCAAAGAGGACCTCTTCTTCCTCATCGACGAGCGCGGCCACTCCGTCGAGCTCACCGAGATCGGCCGCCAGGAACTCTCACCCTCCGACCCCGAACAATTCGTGCTCCCGGGCATCATCCAGCGCACGCTCATCAACGAACTCGTCCGCATGCAGGTCACCGTCTGCTCGCGCTTCGCCCGCGAGGCCGAGGCCGCCTGGGAACGCGGCGACCAGCAGGCCGCCACCGACCGCCTCGTCCAGCTCACCCGTGGCGCCCCCCGGCACCGCAAGCTCCGCGAGCTGCGCGACGACAAGGCCCTGCGCCGCGCCCTCGAACAGCGCCTCAAAGCGCTCGCCGAACGCGACGGCCGCGCCGAACGCCGGCGCCTCGACGACGAGCTCTACTACGTCATCGAAGGCGACGCCGACGCCGCCCGCCTCACCGACACGGGCCGCCGCACGCTCTGGCCCACCGAAGACGAGAAACCCCCCACCGTCCTGCCCGACGAGCCCGAGGCCCTCGCCGCCGCCATGCCCGCCGAGGACATGGACGCCGTCGCCACCGCCATCGAGCGCCGCCTCGACGAGGAATACACCACCAAGGCCGAGGCGCTCCACAACATCAGCCAGCTCCTGCGCGCCTACTCGCTCTACGAAAAGGACGTCGAGTACGTCGTGCAGGAAAACCGCGTCATCATCGTCGACGAGTTCACCGGCCGCCTGCTGCCGGGCCGGCGCTACAGCGAAGGCCTGCACCAGGCCATCGAAGCCAAAGAAGGCGTCACCATCGAGCGCGAAACCCAGACCTTCGCCACCATCACCATCCAGAACTACTTCCGCATGTACGAGAAGCTCGCCGGCATGACGGGCACCGCCGAGACCGAAGCCGGCGAGTTCAAACAGATCTACAAGCTCGACGTGCTCGTCATCCCCACCAACGAACCCGTGCGCCGCGACGACGCCAACGACGCCATCTACAAGACCAAGCGCGAAAAGTACAACGCCATCCTCGAGGAAGTCGCCCACTGGCACGGCCGCGGCCGCCCGATCCTCATCGGCACCGTCAGCGTCGAGGTCTCCGAGGTGCTCAGCCGCTACCTGCGCCGCCGCGGCATCCCCCACAACGTGCTCAACGCCAAAAACCACGCGCGCGAGGCCGAGATCATCGCCCGCGCCGGCCAGTCCGGCGCCGTCACCATCGCCACCAACATGGCCGGCCGCGGCGTGGACATCAAGCTCGGACCCGGCATCGTGCCCGACGAGCTCCGCCGCTACATCGAGGAGCACCCCGGCCCGCACGACTGGCAGCGCTTCCGGCTCGAACACGACGGCGAAGCCCTGCGCTGCCGCGACTTCGGCCTGTTCGTCCTCGCCACCGAACGCCACGACGCGCGCCGCATCGACCGCCAGCTCCGCGGCCGATGCGCCCGCCAGGGCGACCCCGGCGCGTCGAAATTCTACGTCTCACTCGAAGACGACCTCATGCGCCAGTTCCGCAGCGACCGCATCGCCGGCATCATGACCCGCCTCGGCCTCGAGGAAGGCCAGGAAATGAGCCACCCCTGGCTCAACAAGTCCATCGAGACCGCCCAGAAACGCGTCGAGATGAACAACTTCTCCATCCGCAAGCGCACCCTCGAATACGACGACGTCATGAACCGCCAGCGCGAAATCATCTACCAGTACCGCAACCGCGTGCTGCACGACGAGGACCTGCGCCCCATGCTCGCCCAGCTCTTCGGCGACGTCATCGACGACAAGCTCGACGAGCTCTGCCCCGACGGCGCCCCGCCCGAGGAGTGGAGCGTCGCCGCCCTCGAACAGTGGCTGCGCCGCACCGCCCGCGCCCGCGCCGCGCTCGCCCCGCTGCTCGAACGCGACGCGCCCCGCCGGGCCATCCGCGAGACCGTCGCCGCGCGGCTCAACGAATCGCTCGCCCTCAAGCAGCGCCTCGAAGGCGAGGAGCGCATCAACGACCTGCTGCGCTTCGTGATGGTCTCCGCCATCGATAACTTCTGGAAAGACCACCTCTACACGATGGACGACCTGCGCGAGGCCGTCGGCCAGCGCGCCTACGCCCAGCTCGACCCGCTTATCGAGTACAAGAAGGAAGGCTTCGCCGCCTTCAGCGAGCTGATGCAGCACATCCGCAACGAGATCGTCACCGGCGTGTTCCGTACTACCGCCGTGCCGCCCGATATGGCCGAGGCCCTCGCCGTCTCGCCCGAGCAGTTCACCTACTCCGACGTCGAAGAGGCGCTCACCTCCCGGTTCATGCCCGTCGGCCCGCCCCCGCCGGGGCCCCCGCCCGAGGGGCCCTGGCCCGAGGGCATGGAGTTCGCCCCCGGCGAACGCGCCGCCGGCGGCGAGGCGCCCACCGTGCAGACCATCCGGCGCGCCCAGCCCAAGATCGGTCGCAACGAGCCCTGCCCCTGCGGCAGCGGCAAGAAATACAAGAAGTGCTGCGGCAAGAACGCCTGATCCCGCAGGGAGGACCCGGAGCCGACGATGCTGCCTTTCGCATGCGCGCTGGCCGCCTACATGTTCTTCGAGGCGCGGGCACTCACCGTCCGCCGCCTGGCACTTGAGTTCCCGACCCTCCCCGCCCCCTTCGACGGATTCACCCTGCTGCACATCTCGGACCTCCACCTGCTGCGCTTCGGCACGGTCGCGCGCCGGCTCCTCCGCGTCCTGCCCACGCTGCCCGCCGACCTCGCCCTCTTCACCGGCGACTACAAACGCCACTCCTACACCAGCGACGCACTGATCCCCGCATGGATGGGCCGGATCCGTCGCGCCTGCCCAACCCGCGAGGGCGCCTTCGCCGTGCTCGGCAACAAGGACCACGCCGGGATGAAACCCGCCCTTGCCACCCACGGCCTCGACCTGCTCATCAACGAATCCCGCACCATCGAACGCGGCGGCGAGCGCATCCACCTCCTCGGCGTTGACGCCGAAAGCCCCGTGCGCCGGCCCGCGCGCGCCGCCCGGATCCTCGACCGCCTCCCCCGCCACGGCTTCCGCATCCTGCTCGCCCACACCCCCGACTACGTCCGGCTCGCCGCCGAGCGCGGCATCGAGCTCGTGCTCGCCGGCGACACCCACGGCGGCCAGGTCCTCCTCCCGGTGATCGGAGCGCTCAAGGTGAAATCCAGGCTCAGCCGCCGCTACTGCCGCGGCCTCATCCGCGAGGGACCCACCACCCTCCACATCAGCGCCGGCTGCGGCACCGCCACCGTCCCCTTCCGCCTCCGCTGCCCCCCCGAAGTCACCCTGATTGCCCTGCGCCGCGCCCCCCCCGGCCCCCGCAGCGGGCAACTGAGAAAACAGTTGACATCGCGCAAAACTCACGCATAGATTCCGCACCGTACGCCGCCTCAGGCGCACACGCTGTCCTGCGAGCGCGGGTAGTAGCGTGCTCCCGTAGCGCAACGAAATCTGCAGGAAAGGAGGTGAGCCTTACACTTACTGCAAAGCACGTTCATGGGATACGCGTCTCCGTGAGGAGACAGGAACGTAAG
>CAZJXV010000063.1:0-17158 GCA_964550015.1 uncultured Verrucomicrobiota bacterium | reverse complement strand
AGGACGAACTTACGGCGGCGGGTTGCACAAGCTAGAACCAAGAGAACTCGCCAACCTCCGTTTGAGCGACCTCCCAGGTTGGCTGCGCACACATACCCAAACCGAACTGGTTCTTGTGTAGTGTTCATGAAATGAAGAAGTAATGTCCCTCGGAACGGCCGCGGGGGCGCCGGACATGAAAGCTGTCCTCTACCTCCTCGGCCGCAAACCACCCGCCCGGCAATAAGCCCTTGACCCGTTCTGCCCTGCCCGTCCCCCCCAAACCCCTTCAACTCGCCTCGAACTCCTGCCATGATCGCGTGTCGAACCGTTCGTGGCTGGGCGCTGGACGGCACGCGTCGAGACGAGCGCCCGACTCCGGCAAGGCTTCGAAGCCCTCCTGCCTCGCTCAGTGCTGAAGAACGCGGACGTATCCCGCCTTCTCTCTTGTTGACGCCGGAGGAAGAGAGGGTACAATAATGTGAACGTGCGCTGGCCCTTGGCTGCTGGGGAACGTTTGATGAGAATTTGCTGCATCCTCTCTGCCTCGCTCCTACTCTGCACGGCAACGGGGGCGTCTGAGCCCGCGCCGCCTCCCGGAGCGGCCGACCCTCTTCAAGGGCTCACCAAGCAGGAGCGCGCCGCCTGGAACTCGACAGTTGGCTTGTTCTGCCACGCCTACGTACAATCCGAGCAGGGCGACTTCGTGCCCGTGCCCGCGCGCGCGTTTCAGTACATCTGCGGCGCCATCCGATGGCACAAGAACTACATCACCGCGGGTGCGCCCAAGGCGATCAAGAAGCTCGAAGACAAGCTCGCAAAAGCAAAGGCGGATGTCCGGTTGGGCGGGACGTTCGAGAGAAGCGCCCAGGAGCTCCGGGCCCAGGAACTGCTGCGCGAGCGCATCGCCGACCTCGAACGGCAACTGCAGGAGACCCGCGCCAACCTGCACCGGCGTGAGGTGGCGTACAGCCAGGGCGATCTCGTCGCGTTGGAGCGCCTCGGCTCGCCGCTCCTCGAGCAGTTCATCGTCGGCGAGGTCGGCGCGTTCGACCAGACTTTCACGGTCAAGCTGGTGCGTAACGAGACGGTGGTGCTGGGGTCCGTCTCAAAAAAGCGGGAACGTTTCTGGGTCAGCCTTGAGGGCTGGCCCACCGGGCACCTTGTCTCGGACAGGCAATACACCCTTGACGAGCACGACCGCACGGGCATCGTGACGGGCACGCGCGCGTACGAAACCGCCGAGGGCGGAATGAAAACCGCTCTGGTCATCGAGCGCGTCGAAGTGCACGCCTACCTTCGCGGGATCACGCAGGCGCAGTTCATCGAGCTGCTTCAGACAAAGGCGATCACTCCGGGAGAATTCGCGCGCCTCGTCCTGCCGGCCCACCGGAAGAAGCCGAACACCTACATGGACGACGTGCTCCGCCGGCTCGAACCACCGCCAAGCCAGGCGTCGCCGACCGAGGACGATGAAGAGAAAACCGTCCAGGACGAATAGACGACCCCGAATCGAGCCCCCGAAGGAGGACGAATGAAGGCGATCCGGGCGGTGGTCGTGGTGCTCATCCTCACAGCCGCCTGCCGCTCCACCCTGGCCGGGAGTACCGCACTCAAGCCCGAGACCGAGGTGGCGATCCTCACCGGCCGCCTGCACGGCGAGACGATGGCGCTGGCAGAGGGCCCCGTCTACCTCCTCCGGGGCACCTTCACCGTGCCCGCGGGCACTGAACTGCGCATCGAGCCGGGCGTCACGATCAAGGCCGAGCCGGGCAGCACCCTGGTCGTCGAGGGGAAGCTCGCCGCCAACGGCGCGAGGAAGCAGCACATGATCTTTCGCTCGGCCACCAGCGCGACCCGGAGCTGGCACGGCATCGTGCTGCGCCGGTGCGAGGGGGCTCAACTCGCTCTCGTCGAGATCCAGGACGCGACCGACGCCCTCGTCATCGAGAGCACCCCCGGCGTCGAGCTCACCGACTGCCGGTTCGAGCGCAACGGCACCGCCCTGCGCGTCGGCGCCGATTCGGCCTGCGTCATCAAGAACTGCCTCATCCGGGGGAACAAGTACGGGATCGTACTCGACGGCGGCCGGATCGACGTGTCCGCCTCCACGCTCAGCAGCAACAGGGAGGCGGGCATCGAATCAGCCGGCGGCATCGCCACGATCAGCGATTCACGCGTCAGCAACAGGGGGGTGAGTTTCAAGATCAGCGGCAAGAGCACCTTCACCGTGCACAACTGCTCGATCGAGTCCGGCCGAGCCCGGTCTGTCCTCGTCGCGACGGAGGCACAACAGGACTTCACCCGGAACTGGTGGGGCCGGATGGACACCCGTACGCTTCAGAACGCGGGCACGCGCGCCAACCTGCCCTCGGTCGTGGACGGCCTCGACCAGCGTGGACGCGGACGCGCTCTGGTGGTGCCGTTCCTGGCCCGCGCGCCCGAACCGTGCGGGGCAAACCTGCACGAGCCTCTGAGCGACCCCCCGGTGGAAAAGCTCAGGACGCGGAAAACCCGCACCTTCGAGCAAGGCACACGCATCGTGTTCACGACACCGAGCTACGTCATCACCGACGAGCGCTTCCGCGACACGTTCCGCAAAGTCCTGCTCGCCGACGACGCCGGCGAGGTAGCCGCGTACGTGCAAGCGGGCGTCGCCGTCAAGGTGACCGAGGACACCTTCGCCACCGTCGGCGCCCGGAAGGACTCCATGTACTGGGTCAGGATCATTGACGGACCCCACAAAGGCAAGCAGGGCCTCGCGTGGTGGCAGGACATCGCCGAGGCGCTGGCCGTGGACGCAACCGACTTCATCGGCAAGAAGTTCATCTGGCGCGAGGACGAATCGAAGGACTGGAGGACGTTGCGACTGTCGTCCGTGATCACGTTCCTCGAAGATGGCAGCACCAAGGAAGGCTTTGCGCCCGACAGGGCGTGGGAAGTCACACCCGGCGGCTACCTCATCCTGATGGACAGTCGCTACAAGACCAAGCGCAAGATCACCGATCGGTTCACCCAGGCGCGCCGCGAAAACGGCCGGCTCATCCTCAAGGGGACCTCCGTCTTCGCTCACGGCGACGGCACCGCCACCCTGATCGAATCCCCGGGCGCCAGTGAGTTCCGCGGTCCACGTTGACCCGGCCCGACCGGCAAGCAAGCGCGAACTCTGGGACGACACGAAAGCCGTCCCCCCGCCTCCTCGGCCGGCCCATCCCCCGGCGCGGGTAGGGACATCAGCACCGCTTGACTTGATGCGTGATTCTGTTACTACACTTTTTTTCTTGAACACGGACGGCCGCGGAGCCTGAGACGCCGAGTTCCGGCGATACCAGCCCCAAGCCCTTGAATATACAGGGCTCATGGAAAGGCGGATGCAGCGTGATATTTGGAAACAAGACCCAAAAACCGGTCTATCTGCAAACCATGTAAACAGGAGTTCGAAGTCAGAGATTCTGAAATGAAGAACAATATCTGGGACAAATACTGGAGCGACGAGACGAATCATGAGTGGTGGGAACGGCCTGCCCCTGAAGTCATTCAGTTCATCGAATCCCAATCGCCTGAGTCCCATCCCGCTGTCCTCGATCTCGGGTGCGGTCTTGGCCGCCACGCGATTGCTTTCGCCAAGCAGGGGTTTCGGGTAACAGCCACTGACGCTTCGCAGCACGCAATAGACCACCTGCGAGATTGGGCGGAGAAACTCGATGTGGCCATTGCGACGCATGTGTGCAGCGTGCTTGAACAGCCGTTCCATCCATCCTCATTCGATATTGTCCTGAGTTACAACGTCATCTACCACGGCCGGAAAAGCCAGTTCGTCGAAGCCATAGAGGAAGTTCGGAACCTGCTAAAGCCCTCCGGCCTTTTCTTCTTCACCTGCCCCACGCGCAAAGATGGGAAATACGGGCACGGTGAGCGCGTCGCCCCTCACACCTATGCGTCAACAATGTCAGTGACGCCGGGTGACATTCACTATTTTACAGACAGAACCGAACTCAATGAGATACTCACTGGCTTCACAGTCCGCAGGATCCATCTCGATGAGGGATACTGGGACAACAAGGGCCAGCGACAGTTCTTCTCTAATTGGCACGTCCTTGTGGAGAAGACCGAAGACGATTCGAACACGCCGGATGCAGGCGACGCTTGACAGCGCGCCTCCTGCAAACGATCCAAACGCGTGTTATACGAGCAGGAAACCAAAACTCCGCGTCTTATGCGCGTCAGCCTAGTTATTGTCAACGCGAGAACTTGGCTCAATGAAGACGAAGCGGAAGAAGTTGATCGAGGTGGCAGAGCGTTTGGCTCTGGAGCCCTTTCATGGGAAGTTGATGGGGCTTCCCTCAAATATCAAGCCGCTGACCGATCATTTTCCTGATGGCCCAC
Source organism: uncultured Verrucomicrobiota bacterium (assembly GCA_964550015.1). Lineage (GTDB taxonomy): Bacteria > Auribacterota > JABMQX01 > JAFGEW01 > JAFGEW01 > CAZJXV01. Next base: position 12,793 of record CAZJXV010000063.1, on the reverse strand, counting down.
GCAAACAGTTCGAAGGGAGATGGTGTGCGGCATTCGTATATCATTGTTGCGTCCAGGCGGGCTTCGATATTCCTTATCGATACCCCACGACCGCATTCGGGACTTTTGCCGGAGTCCTGGCCTGGCTCCAGTGGGCAAAGCTTCGAGAGAACCAGTTCTACTTCTCGGCGCAGAGCCCGCGCTATTCGCCCGAGCCGGGTGACATCGTAATCTACGACAATCTCGTTGATCCGGGGCCACACGATCACATGGCCATCGTCCTGGAAGTCACCAGGAACAGCCTTAGGGTGGCAGAGGGCAACGTGAACAATTTGTCCGGAGTGTTTCGCCGTCGCCGAAACAGCCATATTCGAGGGTATATCCGCATTCCTGATGACTACGAACACAAGCCAACCAGTCGCTTCAGTGGGCCAGCGCGGGGCGCTGGCCACTGAGCTGATCGTTCGGTGAAGGAAGATGACGCGACTCGTAATGTCTGAGTACGATCCCGTGTGGCCGCGCCTGTTCGAGGAAGAAGCGGCGCGCCTAAGATCCGTGTGGGGCGAGCACCTTGTTGACGTGCACCATATCGGAAGCACTGCGGTTCCGGGACTCGTGGCAAAACCCGTCATCGACATCATGGTCGTGATCAAGGATATTTCGAAGGTGCATGATTACGATGCCGGTATGGTTTCTCTCGGATATCGTCCTCGTGGCGAGTGTCTCGATGCTTTTGGCACGCCTGGGCGGTTCTATTACAGCAAAGACACGGACGGTCTGCGCACGCATCAGGCGCACGTCATGCAGGCCGGGCATGCCGATATTCAGGACATGCTGGCGTTTCGTGACTACTTGCGCGCGCATCCGGAGGCCGCTGAGGAATACGCAGACCTGAAGACCAGACTGGTGCGGGAGAATACCGGCGGCATTGGTGAATACATCGAAGGCAAGAACGGGTTTATCAGGGACTGTGTTGCCAAAGCCAAAGGGACATGAGAGCACCGAACAAGCCGCTCACGTTCGCCGCGCTGTGCGCGGCAACTTGGCTCTACGTTCTGCAGCCCAACCCAGGACCATAATCTTCAGCAGCAGAGGTTGAAGTGAACACGGTCTACGTGTCCGACCTGGATGGTACGCTCTTAAGAGATGACGCGACCCTCTCATCGTTTAGCAGAAATGCCTTACGTGAGTTGCTGCACGACCACGTCCCCTTCACAGCTGCAAGTGCGCGCAGCGCGACGTCAATGCGCTCCATGCTGTCAGGACTGAAGTTCCACCTTCCTGTCATCGAGTTCAATGGGGCCTTTATCTCCGATCTCGAAACCGGACAACATAAGATCACCAACAGCATCGAACCGACCATCGTCGAAGACATCTACCAACTCGTCGGCGCCTTCGGGTATGCCCCGTTTGTTTCCACTTTCAATGGCACGGACGACTGCCTCTATTACAGCCACCTCGTCAATGAGGGTATGCAGTGGTACGTGCGGGATCGCCAACAGCAGCAAGACGCACGTCTACGCTTTATTGAGGATCTAACGCTGTCCTTCCATGATGAAGTCGTCTGCCTGACTGTCATCGGCCTCGGTGATGTCTTGTCGGAACTGAAACATCTCGTCGACGAACGACACCCGAACTCCGTCGAAACTCATTCCTTCGAGAACCAGTACTCTCCCGGATGGCATTGGTTGACGGTTCACGATCGCAGAGCCGCGAAAGACCAGGCGATTCGTATCATGCTGAAGCAGTGGGGCCTGGACGGCTTGGAGTTGGTGGTGTTTGGAGACAGCAGCAACGACATCAAGATGTTTCAACTGGCTGACCGTGCGATCGCTGTCGCCAACGCCACCGATGAGCTGAAGAGACATGCAACGCACGTCATCGGCTCCAATAACGAGGACAGCGTCGTCAAGTTCATTCGCAGTGATTGCGACAGGGCTGCCTAGCCCGCGCGTCGAGCCGCCCGCGCCTGTCAGCGCCCGACAACAGCGGCGCTTTGGAAATGTCTGCATACGTGTTCAGCGACGTGTCTCTGCGAGAGCATCCACCCGACGGCGTGCCGCGGCGGCTGATGCCAATCGCTAGACCTTCCAGTGATACCTGTCCGGAAGGCCGTCCCCCGCCTCCTCGGCCGCGGGCCCCCGCGCGGAAACAGACCCATCACCCACTCCCGACAGACGCGCCCCACCAGGCTCCGAAGCCCCGGCCATGTCCTGTATCGCGGTTCACACTCTTGACAAGACCAAGGAACGGCGCTAAGATAGGGAACGAGGCCAAGTGAGGGTCTGCGAACACTCAGAGGAGGCCTGCCATGAAACGGATCATTCTACTCGTCGCAGCCGCGCTGTGCTCGGCCTGCATGAGCTACGCTGACTGGGGTTCCATACCTTTCGAACCATACGTCGAGATATTCGAGCCGAAGCAGAGGGCCCTCATCGCCTGGAACGGCAAGGAGGAAATCCTTCTCCTCTCGACGGACCTCAGGGCATCGGCCCCAACGAAGGTCCTCGAGGTGATCCCTTTACCCTCGGAGCCCGAGGTGAAGGAAGGCGACACTGAGGCCCTCGCGAGGGCCGTGGCATTCATCAACACCAGGTTTCAGGCGGCCCGCCCGAAGGCCGGTTTCGGCGACGAGGCCGGCGGCTCTCAGCAAGCGCCTCGCCTGCCGGCCGGCGAGGTCACGTTTCATGAAAAGATCGGTGCGCACGATGTCTCTGTTACGCATGTCAAGAACAGCGATGGCTTCATCGAATGGGTCGAGGACTACCTCAAGAAGCACGGCGTGGAGAACCCCACGATACCCGCTCGTATGAAAGCAGTCGTGAAGGAATACCTCAAAGACGGCTTCACCTGGTTCGTCTTCGACGTGGTGGAACTCGGCCAGAAGCTCAAGACGAAAGACGCCCTACAATTCCGGTTCAAGACCGAGTCACTCTACTACCCCTTGAGGATTACGCGTACCGAGTCAGGCAAGACCGCGGTCGAACTCCTGATCATAACACCCACACTCCTAAGCAAATTCCCAGGTTTTCCCAAGACCCGAATAACACTTCCGCACACGCCCGTCCGTCTCACGCGGCGCGAGCTCTGGGCCATCAGCAAGGACATGTATGAACTCCTTGGCCGCAGGCAGGGCATGCTCCTGCGTATCTGGAAGATCAGCGGCACCCTCTCAGAATTCAAGAAGGACCTCATCGCCAACTGACGGCGCCGGTCAAGGAGCCATGACGCCATTCGACGCGCGCCGCACGGAGCAGGCGTTCCCCCCAAATCCCTTCAACTCGCCTGGAACTCGTGCCATGATCGCGTGTCGAACCTTGTGTGGCCGGGCGCTGCCCGGCCGGGAACGCTCATGCACAAGAGGAGGCCGGCCATGAAACGCACCACGTTTGCCATTGCCGCCATCGCCGTCGTCGGCGCCGTCGCCGCCGTCGGCGCCGTCGCTCTCGCCGCCTGCGCCGCGTACGCCGACCGCGGCTCCATCCCGTTCGAAGAGCGCGTCCAGATCTTCGAGCCCGTGCAGCGGGCGCTCATCGCCTGGAACGGCACCGAAGAGATCCTGCTGCTCTCGACCGACCTGCGGGCCTCCGCGCCCACCAAGGTCCTCGAGGTCATCCCCCTGCCGTCCGAGCCGAAGGTCAAGGAAGGCGACCTCCAGTCCTTCAAACGCGCCATAGCCATCATCAACAGCAGGCAGAAGCAGCGCGCACGGAGCGGCAGGCTCAGCACCAAAGGCCTCGGCGACGCCGAAGAACCCCCGCCGCCCGCCGGCGAAGTCACCTTCCACGAAAAAATCGGCGCGCACGACATCTCGGTCACCCACGTCCTGAACGGCGCCGGCTTCATCGAGTGGGTCGAGACGTACCTCAAAAAGCAGGGCGTCGAGAACCCCAAGATCCCCGACCCGCTCAAGACCGTCGTCGAGGAGTACCTCAAAGAGGGCTACAAGTGGTTCGTCTTCGACGTCGTCGAGCTCAGCGACAAGACCCGCACCAACGACGCCATCCAGTACCGCTTCAAAACCAAGGCCCTCTACTACCCGCTCAAGATCACGCGCACCGAATCGGGCAAGACCGACGTCGAGCTGCTTATCCTCACCACCCGGCTCCTGTCCAGGTTCCCCGGCCTCCCCAAAGAGCGCGTCACCCTCGCGCACACCCCCGTCACACTGACGCAGAAGGAGCTCCAGACCATCAACAAGGACATGTCCGAGCTCCTCGGCCGCACGCACGGCATGAAGCTGCGCATCTGGAAGATCAGCGGCGTCCTCTCGGAATTCAAAAAGGACCTCGTCGCCCGGTGACCCATGACCGCGCCGCGGACGTGCATCTCGGAAGGAGCCGCCACGGTGACAGCGCAGAGGAGACCTGAAGCAACTCACGAACCTGCCCTCGATCCAGGAAGCCGGTCCGACCACCCGGGCGCGTGGAGCGGCTCAAGCCGATCAGGAACGAGCGCGGCCCACATGCGGCACCCGCGGTTCCGACCCGTCGCGCTGCCGGTTGTGACGAGCTCGGTCTTCCTCGCGGCCACCCTCCTGGCCGCGGCCGTCTGCGCAGCCGCCGAAGATGCCGTCCTCACGGGCGTTCAGAAAGAAGCGCTCGTGACGCTCCAGGCCGACAAGTCCTACACGCTGAGCGGGGAGTACCGCGTGCCCGCAGACACCGAGCTGCGCATCGAAGCAGGTGCCGCCATACACGCAGCAGAGGACGCGGCGCTCGTCGTCGAGGGCACGTTGCGGGCCACGGCCGACAGGTTCAATATAGCCCAGTTCTACGGCCCTCCGGGCAAGACCTGGAAAGGCATCAGGCTCGTGAACCCGCAGGGCGTCCGCTTGGAGCGGGCCCACGTCGCCGACGCCGAGATCGGCGTCCATTTCAAGGACGCCAGAGGGTGCCTGCTCATTGACTGCTTCCTGCCCGTGAACGGCATCGGCGTGCTGGCGGACGGCAAGACGGAGGCCCGCCTGGAGAATTGCTCGATCACGAGGAGCACAACCTCGGCCGTGGTGGTGTCCGGCGGATACCTCGAGGTCGACTCCTGCTCGCTCGTCTCGAGCAGCGACTGGGGCCTCGAATGCACGGGCCCCGGCCGGGTCGCCTTCTGGAGCAGCATCGCCACGCAAAACGGCAAGGGAGGCATCCGCATCGCCAACGGGTGCCGATTCCGCGCGCGCAACTCCTCCGTGTCGCACAACAGGAACCACGATATCGTCAATGACGACACCACCAACAAGGATTTCGCGCGCAACTGGTGGGACGGGCTCACCTGGTCGCTCATCCAGCAAGGAACCGCCATGAACGTCCCCACCATCCTGGACGGCCACGATGACCCGTCGAAGGGGTGTATCTGGCTGGACGACTTCCTGCGCGCCAAGCCCGAGCACTGCGGCGTGTCGTCGTCGACACGCCACACCGACACAGAGTCCCCGATCATCGGCCCCCACGAAGCCCGGATCACCAAGGGCGCCAGGGTCGTGTTCACCGAGACCGCCTACGGTGTCCCCACCGCAGCCCACTTCGAGAGCGTCGATGCTGCCCGGCTGAAGGGCGACAAGACCGAGATCGCCGCGTACCTCCGGGCCGGCGCCGCGTTCGAGATCGACAAGGGGGCCCTTGCGGTCACGGTGGCTGCAGCCGGCCCTGCCTACGGCGTCCGCATCCTGGGCGGCAAGCACGCGGGCAAACAAGGCTGGGTCTTCAAGGACGCCGTCGCCCTGTCGTGTGACCTGAGCCGCGTGTCGCTCGTCGGCAAGCGCTTCTTCTGGCGCAGGCACGGCATGCACAGCGGCATGGTCCTGACCGTCGGCCAGGGCGGGCGCATCGAGGGCGGCGAGATGATGGAGAGCTTCTGGAAGATCAACGACAAAGGCCAGCTCGTCTTCTACGACAGGAACCGGGAGGTCTCCACCGTCTTCGACAGGGCCGAGGTGCGCAGAGGCCGGCTCTTCCTCGCGGGCGAGCGCCGGCCCAGCAAGTACAGGCCCATGGAGAATCTCACCTTCTACCTGGAGGAGACGCCTGCCCCGAACAGCTCCGCAGCAGATTGAGCGAGGTCGGTCCGCCCGCCGCCGCCCGGACCCCGCAGGGGGTGACATCCGCCCCCCGCAATCTGCTACGATGCCCCCATGCCACCCGAAAACCGCGACCACGCCCGCCCCGCCTTGAGCATCGCCGGCATGCTCATCATGGTCCTCCTCGTCGGCATGGGCGAGCGAATGGCCGAGCGCTTCCTCCCCATCTACCTGCTCGCCCTCGGCGCCGGCGCCGTCGTCATCGGCCTGCTGAGCGCCCTCGACGATTGGCTCTCCGCCCTCTACTCCTTCCCCGGCGGTTACCTCGCCGACCGCCTCGGCACCAAACGCTCCCTGCTCATCTTCAACCTCATGGCCATGACGGGCTTCCTCATCGTCATCCTCATCCCCCGGTGGCAGGCCGTCATCGTCGGCGCCGCCTTCTTCCTCTCGTGGACGGCCATCTCGCTCCCGGCCACGATGAAACTCGTCGCAAACGTCCTCCCCAAACACCACCGCACCATGGGCATCTCGGCCCACTCGTTCATCCGCCGCATCCCGATGGCCGTCGGCCCCGTCCTGGGCGGCACCTGCATCGCCATCTGGGGCGAGCGCACCGGTGTCCGCATCGCCTTCGGCGTCGCCCTCGTCATGGCCGCCGTCGCCCTCGTCATGCAGCAGCTCCTCATCGAAGAGGACCGCCCCGGCAAAGGCGGCGCACCGCGGCCCAGGGCCGAGGTCAGCCCCTTCCGCGTTTTTGGGCAGATGACCCCCGCGCTGAGAAGCCTCCTCGTCGCCGACATCCTCGTCCGCTTCTGCGAGCGCATCCCCTACGCCTTCGTCGTCGTCTGGAGCATGAAGGTCATCGCCCACCCCGTCTCCGGGCCCCAGTTCGGCATCCTGACCGCCATCGAGATGGCCACCGCCATGGCCATCTACATCCCCGTCGCGTACCTCGCCGACCGCACCCGAAAAAAACCCTTTGTCGTCATCACCTTCGGCTTCTTCACCCTCTTCCCGCTCGCCCTCCTGTTCTGCGACTCCTTCGTCCTGCTCGCCGCCGCGTTCGTCCTGCGCGGCCTCAAGGAGTTCGGCGAGCCCACCCGCAAAGCCCTCATCATGGACCTCGCCCCCGAGGGCCAAAAGGCCGCCATGTTCGGCCTCTACTACCTCATCCGCGACCTCATCGTCGGTGCCGCCGCACTCGGCGGCGGCCTCCTCTGGCTGATAAGCCCGGCCGCCAACTTCCTCGTCGCCTTCGGCTTCGGCGTCCTCGGCACCCTCTGGTTCGCCCTCCGCGGCCGCGACCTCCAGAGCCCGGCACAAGAGGAATCCACCACCGATTGACACCGATCGCACAGATTTCTTCCCTCCGGAATCCGCGTCATCTGTGCAAATCTGTGGCCAATTTGCTAGTCTCTCCTCATGCACGCCGCACCCCACACATACGCCCAGGTCGCCGTCGACACCCCCGTCGGCAAGCGCAATGTGCACGACACCGTCACCTCATTCACTCCAGAACTCGCGTATCAGAGACCCAAGCCGCTCTTACGATCCATAAGAGCCGACGCGTCAGCTAACCAGAGCAACGCAAGACCGTCTTCGCCAGGCTGCGGAGCGTCGTACGACACATCGTCGAAGAGGCTATTATTGGGGCGTTCCCATGGGTAGCAGCGAAACAGGAGAATCGGCTGCGCCGCCTCCCGCCATCCCAAGGGGCAACTGGGGCTACATCAACAAGACGGGCGAGATGGTGATCGAGCCCCAGTTCTGTTCGGCTTACGGGTTCTCAGAAGGGCTGGCAGTTGTGGGTGTAGGCGTCGAGAGCGCCTATATCGACACAACGGGGAGGATAGTCATTGAACCACCCTCCGGTGTCGTTGGTGGCTTTGCCGCAGGTCTAGCTCCCATATGGCTTGGCAAGAAAACCCTGTATGCGGACAGGACGGGAAAGACGGTTACGGAACCGCAGGTCATCTCCGCTTTGGCCATTTCCAACGAACTGATGGTAGTCGGATTAATCGGCGGTAAGTGGGGCTACATCGACAAGACCGGGAAGATAGCCATCAAGCCGCAGTTCAACGATGCCGGGCCCTTTTGCGAAGGACTCGCAGCCGTGACACTTGGCCGGAAATGGGGCTACATCGACAAGACGGGAGAGAGGGTTATCAAGCCACGCTTCCGTGGGGCTGGTGGCTTCTCCGAAGGGCTCGCAGTTGTAACGACTGCCGGCTTCGGGCGCAACGCCGGCAAGCAGGGCTATATCGACAGGACCGGGAAGATCGTCATCAAGCCACAGTTTGGCTCGGCTTGCAGCTTTTCCGAGGGACTGGCACAAGTAATGGAGTTTCGCGGCGAGGACGCCTACAAGGTTGGCTACATCGACAGGACTGGGAAGACCGTTATCAAGCCGCAGTTCGATTCGGCCGGTCCCTTTTCCGAAGGCCTGGCACGCGTGTGGTGGTGTGATGGCAACTGGGGCTACATCGATAAAACAGGCAAGACAATCATCGAGCCGCAGTTTGACGATGCCGGGGACTTTCGCGAAGGACTCGCACGCGTAGAGCTCCGCGGCAGATGGGGCTTTGTCAATAGGGCAGGGGAAATGGTCGTCAAGCCGCAATTCGATGATGCTCACGACTTTTCTGAGGGCCTCGCGTGCGTAGCTTTCGACCACGAAGACAAGAAGTGGGGCTATATCGACAGGACGGGTGGGATTGCTGTCAAACCTCAGTTCTGCCGGGCTGGCGTCTTCTCTGAAGGGCTCGCACAGGTAAAGACTCTCACCTAGGAAGTCGAACTGCACCGCCTGACAGGACGGCACTAAGTCTGCCGCTATCGGCAAGACGGCCAAGCATGCCTCGAAGCCTACAACGCAGTCAATTGCCTGCGGATAGAGAGCGCCGCAGAAATGAATTGCCCAAAACGGCAGTCTTCGCCGAGATGTAGGAAGTAGCGGGGCCTGCGCCCCCGTGCGAGTCCATTGTTTGACCCGCAAGCCCTGCGTTGTCTGGTATGCTTTCTCTGATGAGTGCCGAGGAACAGAGATACGCCCAGGTCGCCGTCGACGCCGCCGTCGGCAAGCGCCTCGACTACCTCGTGCCCGACGAGCTCCGCTCACGCCTCACCGTCGGCTCACGCGTCTGGGTCCCCCTCGGCAAGCGCAAGGTCCAGGGCACGATTACGGCGTTCCCCGACGAGCCCGCATACCCGAAGCTCAAGCCCATCATCGGCGCCATAGACAGCGGATTCGTCATCCCGCCCAACCTCCTGAGACTCGCGCACTGGATCGCCGACTACTACATGGCCGACCTCGGCGCCACCCTCAAGACCGTCGTCCCCGCCAGCGTCCGCAAGCCCTCGCCGCCCGAGAAGGTAGTCCGCCTCGTCCGCCGCGCCGTCACGCGCGAGGAGACCCGTGCCGCCTGCGTCGCCAGACGCCGCCGCGCGCCCAAGCAAGCCGCCGTCCTCGACGTGCTCCTCAACACCACCGGCGCCCTTGCCCAGGCCGACCTTTGCCTCAAGGCCGACGCCTCCCCCGCCACCCTCAAGGCCCTCGAGAAAGACGGCCTCGTCGCCATCGAAGCCAAGCGCGTGGACCGCGACGTCACAAAGGGCGAGGTCTTCATCCGCACCGAGCCAAAGGCGCTTACGCCCGCCCAGCAGGCCGCCTACGACGCCATCGTCCGACAGCTCGACGACGACGCCCCGCGCGTCAACCTCCTCCACGGCGTCACCGGCAGCGGCAAGACCGAGGTCTACCTGCAGGTCATGGCCCGCGTCCTCGAGCGCGGCCGCGGCGCCATCCTCCTCGTGCCCGAGATCGCGCTGACGCCCCAGACCATCGAGCGCTTCAAGGCCCGCTTCGGCGACCTTGTCGCCGTCCTCCACCACCGCCTCTCCGGCGGCGAGCGACACGACGAGTGGCGCCGCCTCGCCGAGCGCCGCGCCCGCATCGCCGTCGGGCCCCGCTCCGCCGTCTTTGCGCCCATCCCCGACCTCGGCCTCATCGTCGTGGACGAGGAGCACGAGACCACCTACAAGCAGGCCGACACCGCCCCCCGTTACCACGCCCGCGACGTCGCCGTCGTCCGCGCCTCGTTCGAGAACGCCGTCGTCATCCTCGGCAGCGCCACCCCCTCGCTCGAATCCTACTGGAACGCGCAGCGCGGCAAGTACCGGCTCTTCGAGCTGCCCGAGCGCATTGACGGCCGCCCCATGCCCGCCGTCCGCGTCGTGGACCTCGCCCGCGAAAAAGGCCCGACCGTCTTCTCCGCCGAGCTGCTCAACGCCATAGACGACCGCCTCAAAAAAGGCGAGCAGACCATCCTCTTCCTCAACCGCCGCGGCTACGCCACCACGATGAAGTGCCGCACGTGCAGCGCCGTCGTCGAGTGCGAGCGATGCAGCGTCTCGCTCACCTACCACAAGAAACGCGACGAGCTCGTCTGCCACCTCTGCGGCGCGTCGCGGCCCGTAGTGTCGAGTTGCCCCAGGTGCGGCGCCGCCGCCATGCTCTATCGCGGCGTCGGCACACAGAAAGTCGAGCGCATGCTCTACAAGGTCGTCGAAGAGGCGCAGGCCGTCCGCGTCCTGCGCATGGACTCCGACACCACCACCGCCAAGAACGCCCACGCCGGCATCCTCGGCGCCTTCAAGGCCGGCAAGGCCGACGTGCTGGTCGGCACCCAGATGATCGCCAAGGGCCTCGACCTCCCGAACGTCACCCTCGTCGGCGTCATCGTCGCCGACACCGCCCTCGGCCTCCAGGATTTCCGCGCGGCCGAGCGCACCTTCCAGCTCATCACACAGGTCGCCGGCCGCGCCGGACGCGGCGACGTCCCCGGCGAGGTCATCGTCCAGACATACCGCCCCGGCAGCTACGCCATCCGCGCCGCCTCACGCCACGACTTCCGCGCCTTCTACGACGACGAGATCGAAAGACGCCGCAACCCGCTCAGCCCCTACCCGCCCCACGTCCACATGGCCTGCGTCACCTTCCGCGGGCCCGACGAGAAAAAGGTCCGCGCCGCCGCCGACGCCCTCGCCGCCGCCTGCCGGGCCGGTGACATGCAGGGCGTCGAGCTCCTCGGCCCCGCCGACGCCCCCATCGCCCGCGCCCAGCGCGAGCACCGCACCCAGCTCTTCCTCAAATCCACCCGCCCCTCCCGCATCACGGCCCTCCTTCGGAGCGCATTGGAGAAGACCAAGGTCTTCTCCACGGTCAAACTGGCCGTGGACATGGACCCCGTCGACTTGATGTAGCCACAACGCCGGAACCGAAGCGACATCCCCGCACGTTCTCAAGTAAACAGATACAGCTCTGCTTTTGCAGAGCCCTCTGCGGTCTCCGCGAGCTCTGCGGTGATTCTCGAATCGGGTGAGCGACTTATGCACGTGATCGTAGGCATACTCAGGGACGCCTGGGCCGTCATCGTCGAGTCCGCCCCGTTCCTCATCTTCGGCCTGTTCGTCGCCGGCCTGCTGCACGTCTTTCTCGACCCCGCCATCGTCGCCCGCCACCTGGGCCGGGGCCGGCTGCGGCCCGTCGTCATGGCCTCGCTGCTCGGCGTGCCGCTGCCGCTCTGCTCGTGCGGCGTCCTGCCCGCCGCCCTCAGTCTCCGCAAGCAGGGCGCCAACGACGGCGCCGTCACCTCCTTCCTCATCTCCACGCCCGCCACCGGCGTGGACTCCATCGCCATCACCTACGCCCTGCTCGGCCCCATCATGGCCATCGTCCGGCCCATCGTCGCCTTCATCACCGGCGTCGCCACCGGCTTCGTCCAGACCCTCTCAGGCCAGACCCTCTCAACGAAACAGCCCGCCGCCGCCCCGCGAGCGCCGGACGCCGACGCCTGCAAGGTGGACGCCTGCAGAGTAGACGCCTGCTGCGCCGGCGACGACTGCCCGCCCGACGAGCACCGCCGCCACCACGGCGTCATCGTCAAGGCCGCCGCCGGCCTGCGCTACGCCTTCGTTGACCTGCTCGGCGACATCGCCGGCTGGTTCCTGCTCGGCGTCCTCATCGCCGGCATCATCACCTTCCTCGTGCCCGACGACCTCATCACCCGCTACCTCGGCGGCGGTGTGCTCACCATGCTCATCATGCTCGCCGTCGGCGTCCCCCTCTACGTATGCAGCAGCGCCTCGACGCCCATCGCCGCGGCCCTCATCCTCAAGGGCCTCAGTCCCGGCGCCGCCCTCGTCTTCCTCATGGCCGGCCCCGCCACCAACGCCGCCGGCATCACCGTCGTCGCCGGCATGCTCGGCAAGCGCGCCGCCGCCATCTACCTCGGCGGCATCGCCGTCTGCTCCGTCGCCATGGGCCTTCTGCTCGACGCCCTCCTCGGCGCCACCGGCTGGCGTGTCGTACCCAAGATCACCGCCGGCCACCAGCACGGCTTCGCCCCGTGGCGCCTCGTTCTCGCCGGCGTCTTCCTCGCCGCCGTCGCCGCCCTCTTCCTCGCCCGCATCCTCCCCCGCCTCAAAAAGAAGCCCCCCGCCCCGCCGCCCAGCGCGGCCCCCTGCCCCCACTGCGCCGACGAAGACGAACCACCCACCCCCTCCTGCCACTAGCAGCCCGTGGTGGAAGTCGCGCACAGCCGGGGCCAAGCCCGCGCAGACTTCGGCGAGCTCAGTCGAGCCGCGGGCGGCATGATGTAGCCTCGGGCGCAAGCCCTGCGAAGCTTCAGCGAAGCAGGGCCAGCCCGTGGATCATGAGGACGTGGACGGGAAAGCCCCCGCAGGGGGCGACAGATAGGATCCTCGACGGCAGAAGACCGGATGCCGCCCCCTGCGGGG
>CAZJXV010000062.1:0-17383 GCA_964550015.1 uncultured Verrucomicrobiota bacterium | reverse complement strand
GACCGCGCCAATGGCGGCAAAAAGACCCGGGCGCTGGGTAACGAACTGAAGGCCTGGCCGGTACAAAAACGAGATGAAAACCGAATGCAGGACGATGTGCGCCGCCGCGACCAAACCGCCCGCCACCAGGAGCCAGTCGCGCGCCCGCCAGCGCACGAGGTTGTGCGCGTACACGAGCAGCGCGACGAGCGGCACGAGCAGGACGGCGTCGAAGCGCGCGTGCATGGCCATTCCCATTGCCAGCATCGCCAGCAGCGCCGCCGCCGCCGAGCCTGTCTCCCAGTAGAGCATAAGCAGGTAAAGCATCGTGAGGGTGCAGAGCTGTGCCAGGATTTCGGCCGTCGGGAAACGCGCCTGCCAGACCTGGGTGAGGTTCAGCGCAAGCAGAACCGTTGCCGCAACGGCCGCGCCGTTCGGCAGAAACCGCCTGCACAGTAGAAACAACATCAAGACGGACAACACACCGAAGAGCGGATTGGCGTACAGCACGAGCCGGTCACCGCCCACGGCGCGAAACACCGCGAGCCACGTCGGGTAGAGGTGGTGGAACTGCGGCGTGATGAGCCCCGTCTCGTGATCGCCGATGAGCATGGCGGGGAACCGCTGCTCGAGGCCCTGGCGATGATGCGAGAACGCGTCCTGGGTCTCGCGCGGCAGGGCGGCGAACGCCTCATCGTGGTAGAGAATCCCGCCGGTCCGCTCGATCGAAGCGCCGGTCGTGACGTAGGCCGACGGGTCCCACCCGCCGAAGAGGTACTCGTGCGGCCGGAAGTAGAGGACGATGCCGGTGGCAACGACGACGACAAGGAACCCGGCCTCGACGCGCCGGATGCCGCGTGAGACCGTCTGCCCCGCCCCACGGCCGCGCGCCACCCACACCACACAGGACACCGCACCGACCACGAGAAACAGCAGCCACAGCCGGAACTGACCGACTTCGGCAAGCACGATCGCGACGAGGGAGGCCACGAGGACCGAGAGGCACGGCACGAGCACGACCGCCTCGACGAGGTCGAAGCGTACCGCGCCGTCCTTCGGCCGAAACCACCTGAGTAACGCCAGCCCCGGTGCGACGAAAAGCAGCAGCACGCCCAGGACCGCGTAGACAATTGCCACGTCTCCCTCCTCTTACGGCTCTGATCGCCGAAGTCTATCTTGCACGGGCCGGCGGCGCAACGAATACGGCGCCATGGCCGGTTTGTGCTTGAGGCGCGCACTCGGTCCGTGTAACCTGCGTGGGCGATGCACCGGATGAGGAACCCAGAGACCGTGCGCGACGACGCCGAATCGCTCAAGGCGACCTATCTCAAGCACACCGAGTACCACCACTACCCGGGCGGGCTCAAGAAGCTCGAGTGTATCGTCGAGACCCTCTGCGGACTCGAGCGGGAACCTGCGACGGTCAGCGTCCTCGACGTGGGCTGCGGCAACGGGAGCCTTGCCTTGCCGATCGCATCGCTGGGCTACCACGTCGTGGGCGTGGACCTCGATCCGGTGTCCGTCGAGCACGCCACACGTGCAAATACGTTTGCCAATGCGCGATTCGAGACCGTGCCGGAAAGCGGCTTCGACCTCGGCGAGCGCTTCGATCTGATCATCTGCTCCGAGGTGCTCGAGCACCTCGACGATCCGGTGTCGCTCATCCGCACGATCGCGGGCCTTATGAAGCCCGATGGCCTCGCTATCATCACGGTCCCGAACGGCCAGGGCCTGCGCGAGATGCTCGGACGGCTCGAGAACTCTTTGGGGAACACGCTCGGCCTACGCAGAGTCCTCAAAAGCGCCCGCAGACTGGGCGGGATGCCGGACGCCCACGAAAAGTGTCTGATGCACACGTCGAACGTCGAGCAGGCCGGCACCGGCCACGTCCAGGCGTTCAGCCTGCCGGGGATCACGCGCCGGCTCGCGCGCGGCGGCCTCGAACTCGTCAAGGTCGTGAAGTCGTTCTTCATCTTCAGCGTCTTTGTCGGCAAACGCGGCGACCGGCGGACCACGGTGGACCGGCTCGACAGCCGGCTCGCCGACCTGCTCCCCGCCTCGATGGCGAGCGGCTGGTACTTGCTCTGCAGGAAACGGAAATCGTAGGAGAGAACACGCATGCGGTGTTTTGTCAGCGGAGGGACGGGCTTCACGGGCGCGGCGCTCGTGAAAAGGCTCATTGAAAGAGGCCACGAGGTGCGCGTCCTCGACAACCAGGAAGGGCTGTTTCTCGACGAGCTCAAGGGGCTCGGCGCGCAGATCAGCATCGGCAGCGTCACCGACGGTAAGCTCGTCGACACGCTGACCGAGGGCTGCGACCGCGTGTATCACCTCGCCGCGGCGTTCAGGAAAGTGAACCTCGGCAAGCCCGTCTACTGGGACGTGAACGTCAACGGTACGCGGCGGATGCTCGAGGCGGCCGAGCGCCACGGGGTGCCGCGTTTCGTCTATTGCTCGACGTGCGGCGTCCACGGCAACGTCGAGCACCCACCGGGAAGCGAAGCGGCGCCGATCGCGCCGGCCGACTACTACCAGTACACGAAATACCAGGGCGAGGTGGTGGCGCAGGAGTTCCTCGAGCGCGGGATGTGGATCTCGATTTTGAGGCCGGCGGCCATTTACGGCCCGGGCGACCCCGAGCGGTTCTTCATGCTGTACAAGCGGGTGAACAAGGGGCGCTTCGTCTTCCTGGGCGACGGCTCGACGACGTATCACCCGCTCTACATTGACAACTTGATTGACGCCTTCGAGCTCGCCTCCGAAGTGGATGCGGCGAAGGGGCAGGCATACCTGATCGCCGACGAGGAGTACGTGCCCATCAAGACGCTGGTGCTGGGGATCGCCGAGGCGCTAGGGGTGAAGCTGAAAGTCGTCCATCTGCCGTTTTGGCCGGTCTATGCGGCCGCGGTCGTGTGCGAAACGATCTACAAGCCCCTGCCGTGGGAGCCGCCGCTGTTCCGGCGCCGGGTGGATTGGTTCAAGCAGAACCGCGCGTTCGACATCTCGAAAGCGAAGCGCGAGCTTGGCTACGCGCCCCGCGTTGACCTGCCCACGGGACTCAAGCGGACGGCGGCCTGGTACCGGCAACAGGGATACCTGAAGTGACAGCGTCTTCGGCGAAAAAGGGGTTGCAGAGGAGCGCGGCGTCTGGCATCGTGCCGGCGGGAAAGGGGGAGAACCGCTTTCCCGGCCCAGGCATGGATTGCCCCACGGTGCCCCCGGCCGGGCCCGAACAACGGTCGAAGCACAGACAACTGGAGGAGCGTTCGATGGTCCGCCTTGGGATGGTAACGGTGTTGCTCGCTCTGGCCGTCATGGCCGGTGGGTGCGGGGGCGACGGCGACGGGGGCGGCGGTGGCGAACCCGTATACATCGTCGGCACGTGGTCCGGCACGATGACGCACCGGATCATTGACTACAACTTGGGCACAGACCCCCAGACGTTCACCTACACCATTATATTCTACATCCTGTCGCAGGACGGCAACACGGTCAGGGGCAAGATGATGCTCCGCGACCCGAGCCACGTCGGCTGGCTGAGCGGCACGATGAGCGGCAGCCACTTCACAGGCGTGCGCACAGGGGCCCACAACGTGACGATCGAGTTCGACGTCAGCGGCAACACACTCACCGGCACCTTCCGGTTCAAAGGAGACGGCCTCGACGAGACCGGCACCTATACCTGCACCAAGCACTAGCCGTGCACGGGAGCCTCAGGCCCCGTCGCGCGGGCCTTCGGCGTTCTCTCCCTGTCTTTCGCGGCCCGGTCCCTTCTACGTGATGGGGCCACGGCGCGGCGGCGCCGGATTCGCCTCGAACACAGCACAAGTCAGGAATCAACCGGAGTGAGAGAGGAAACCCAGGTCGCCGGCTCACGCGCGGCCGGCTCACGCGCGGCCGGCTCACGCGCGGCCGGCTCACGCGCGGACGACTCGTGCGCGACTGAGCCGAGGTGGCATGCGTGGCTCGCGCGTCGGCAGGTGCTTGTCGTGGCGGGGCTGCTTGCGGTGTTTTTCTTGCAGGTCGTGCTCAGCGCACGGCTCATGTCGGTAACCGTGGACGAGTTCGCCCACCTGCCGGCGGGCTACATTTATTGGAAGAGGGGCGACTTCGCCGTGTATCACCGGAACCCGCCGCTGATCAAGCTGTGGGCCGCCCTGCCGCTCCTCCGGAGCGGGCTCGACACCGAGTTCACGAATCGCCACGACCTGTGGTTGGCGGGCGGAGACTTCATGACCGGTAACGCCGCCGACTACCATGCGCTGTATATGCGCTGCCGGATCATGATCGCGCTCCTGGCCACGGCGCTCGGATACCTGGTGTTCCGATGGAGCCGGGAGCTGTTCGGCGTTGTGGGCGGCCTGCTCTCGCTCGCCGTGTACGCGTTCAGCCCGGACCTCATCGCGCACTCCGGGCTGGTAACCACCGACCTCGGTGCCGCGGCGATGTACACGTTGGCCTGTTACGCCCTCTTCAAGCTCGACGAGAAATGGTCGGCGTGGCGGTTTGCCTTCGTGGGGCTGGTCTTCGGGCTTGCCATGCTCACGAAGTTCTCGTGCCTGGCGCTCCTCCCGCTGGCCCCGCTGGTCCTTGTCGTTGCGGCGTTGACAAGGCCGCCCGAGCGCCCGGTGTGGCGCAAGGTGCTCGCGCGCGGGGCCATAACGCTCGGCGTGATCGCCGCCTCGTGCGTGCTCATCATCAACGCCGGCTACGGCTTCAAGGGCCGCCTCAAGCCGTGGCGGTCATTCGACACCGACATAGAGCCCCTGGCGGCAGTGGCGGCATCGCCCGTCGGCGGGCTGCCGGCCCCGTTCCCGGAGCACTTCCTGGGGGGCCTCGTCGAGCAGAAGGAGGCATCCAACGGGAAGGACTTCCAGTACCTGCTCGGCGAGCGGTCCAAGGGCGGCTGGTGGTACTATTACGTGATCGCCTTCCTGCTCAAGGCGCCGCTGGCGGTGCTCGCGCTGCTCGGCCTTGCCGTGTATGCCGGCGTGCGCCGGCCTGACCGGCGGGTGTGTGTCTTCATCGTCGTGCCGGCTGCCTTTTTCTTCGTTCTTTTCTCGGTCGCCACACGGGTCAATACCGGTCTCCGCTACGTCTTGCCGGTCCTTCCGCTGATGTGTGTCTCGTTCGGCGTCCTCGTGCCAAGGCAAGCGCCGCGCCCGCTGGGCCGCCCGGTTTGGCTGGTGGCCGTCGGGGCCTTGGTGGCATGGTTGGCCGTTGAGTCTGCGATCGCTTTCCCGCACTACCTCGCCTACTTCAACCAGTTCGCCGGCGGGCGCGGCGAACGCTACCTGATAGACTCCAACTGCGACTGGGGCCAGGACCACATCACCCTGCGGCGCTTCATGAAGCGGCAAGGTCTCGGGCGAGTCCACCTGGCGACGATGGGCCGCGTCGATCCCGTCGTCTACGGCGTCGAGTACGACACCTTGTGGCCCAACACGCCGGTCACGGGCCACGTCGTGATCAGCATCAACCTGTACGAGGGTCACGCATACGTGACGCCCACGAGCGGCGGCAAGCCGATCCGTGTCCCCGAGGACAGTTACGCCTGGCTGCAAGAGCACGAGCCGGTCCACCGGATCGGCGGATCCCTCTACTACTTCCACATCCCCGAGGACACCGTCCTCGACTAGCAACACAGGTTCGCCGTCCTGCGCCGCCGTTCCGGCGCCTGTTTGGGCTTGCGTTCTCGCGCTGTTCGGGATACACGTGGCACACGTGTCCCTGCGATGCGTCTGTCGGAAGCGGTGGACGGAGGAGGCTCACCCACGGTGGCGCGGGATGCTCATGAGTCCGGTACACACCCGATCGAGCCGCGATGGCGCGCATGGCTCGCCAAGCGCCGGGTACTGATCGTCGCGGCGCTGCTCGCCGCGTTTTTCCTGCAGGTCGTCCTGAGTGCTCGGCTCATGTCGGTGACCGTAGACGAGTTCGCCCACCTGCCCGCCGGCTACATCTACTGGGACAAAGGCGATTTCGGCGTCTATCACCAGAACCCGCCGCTCATCAAGATGTGGGCCGCCCTGCCGCTGCTCCGGAGCGGGCTCGACAAGAAATTCACCGACGAGCAGAACCTGTGGGTCGTCGGCCGCGAATTCATGGTCCGCAACGAGCGCATGTACCACACGCTCTACATGCGGTGCCGCATCATGATCGCCCTGCTCGCCACCGCCCTCGGCTACCTCGTGTTCCGGTGGAGCCGGGAGCTGTTCGGCGTGGCGGGAGGGTTGCTCTCGCTCACCGTCTACGCGTTCAGCCCGAACCTCATCGCGCACTCGGGGCTGGTCACGACCGACCTCAGCGCCGCGGCGATGTACACGCTGGCGTGCTACTCGCTCTTCAAGCTCGACGAGAAATGGTCGGCATGGCGGCTTGCGTTCGTGGGATTGGCCTTCGCGCTCGCGATGCTCACGAAGTTCTCGTGCCTGGCGCTCGTGCCACTGGCCCCGCTGGTCTTGTTGCTGGGCGCGTTGCCGGGCCGCCGAGTGCCGGAGCGGGCGCGCCGGACGCGGACAGCCCTCGTGCGGGGCGCCGCGACGCTCGTCGTGATCGCCGTCGCGTGCGTGCTCATCGTCAACGCGGGCTACGGATTCAAGGGCAGCTTCAGGCCGTGGCGCACGTTCGAGAACGAACCATGGACGCCGCTGGCGTCGGTGGCCACCTCGGCTATCCGCGGACTGCCGGCGCCGGTTCCCGAACAGTTCCTCCGCGGTCTTGGCGAGCAGGAACGGGCGGCGGTCGCGCCCGAATTCCAGTACCTGTTCGGGGACATCTCGTATCACGGCTGGTGGTACTACTACCTGGCCGCGTTCCTGGTCAAGGTGCCGATCCCGATCCTCGTGCTGCTCGTGCTGGCCGCGTACGCCGGTATCCGGCGCTTCGACCGCCGGGTCCTTGTCTTCATTGTAGTGCCAGCGGTGTTTTTCTTCGCCCTCTTCTCGCTCGGCACGCGGATCAACATCGGTTTTCGCTACCAGTTGCCCCTGTTGCCCCTCCTTTTCGTCTCGTTCGGCGTGCTCATGCGGAAGGAAGCGCCGGCACCTCTGGCTCGGCCGGCGTGCCGTGTGGCGCTCGGGGCGTTGGTGGTATGGCTGGTGGTCGGCTCTGCAACGACGTTCCCGCACTACCTCGCCTACTTCAACGAATTCGCCGGCGGACACGGCGAACGCTGCCTCGTGGATTCGAACTGCGACTGGGGCCAGGACCACATCACCCTGCGCCGCTTCATGCGCCAAGAAGGCATCGAGCGCGTGCACCTGGCCACCTTCGGACGCGTGGACGCGGCCGTGTACGGCGTCGAGTACGACACGCTGCGGCCGGACGAGCCGGTCACGGGCGACGTCGTGATCAGCATCAACCTGTACAGCGGCCTTTCATTCATGACACCGGACAACGGCCGGGACCCCATCGTCGCACGGTCGGGCGCGTATGCGTGGCTGCATGATCACAAACCAGTTCGCCGCATCGGGGGTTCATTGTATTATTTCAGGATCGAGCCTGAGCAAGACCAACAGCACGGGACGGGAAGCTAAGACCCCTTGAACGACACGGCGAACCAGACGACGCCGGACGCGCACAGCCAGACTGCGCCAAGAAAGCGACTGAGCCCCCGGCTGCTCCGACAGCGCGAGCGGACCAAGAGCGCGCTCACCGTCCTGCTGGTAACGGCGTTGCTCGCAGCTTCGGTCCTCCTGACTGCATGGCCCTGGCCGAAGCACTTTCTCACGGGGCTGCCCGCAGGCGCCGAGGCCCCGCGCGACGCCTGGCAACTCTCGTGGGGCGCCCACCGGCTGCTCGCCGGCCAGGTGCTGCCCGGCCACGACGCGCCGGCGTTCTACCCGCACGCGGGGGCCCTCGATTTCGACGAGCTGCTCTACGTCCCCTCCGTTGCAGCTCTGGCGCCGTACGCGGCGACGGGAGACCCGGTGTTGACGTACAACGTGACGCTCCTCGCGTTCTGGGTGCTTTCCGGCCTGATGATGTACCTGTTCCTGCGCGAGCTGGGCATCGGGCGCGCGGGGTGCGTCTTCGGTGCGGTCGCGTTCGCGCTGGTCCCGTGGCGGACGGCGGAGTTCTACCAGCTCGACGTGCAGCTTTGCTTCGGCGTGCCGCTCTGCCTGATGCTGCTCGCTCGCTGGGTCCGGACGCAGGAGCGGCGCTGGGCCTTCTTTGTTGCGCTGGCGCTGTGGGCGCAAGCGATGAGCGTCCTCGGCTACGCGCTCGCGCTCATGATAGCGCTGCCGCTCGTGGCGATCGTGGGCCTCGTGCGCCGGCGCCCGTCGCCCTTCGACGACCGGCCCCTGTACGACGGCGTCGCCATCACGGGCGTCGTGCTGCTCATACTTGCCTCGGTCTTTCTCGGCCCGGCGATCGAGCTCCGCACGAGCGACGCCCTCACACGCATGTACGAGGAACGCCACGAGGGCGGCGTGCCGCTGTTTCCCTACCTCTTTCCCGGCGCAGTCGTGTTGCTGCTCGCGGCCGTGTACGGCTTCTTCCAGCGCCAGATGTTGTTCAAGCACGTTCGGGCAAAGCGCCCGGGACAGATCATCATCACCGCCCTGGCCGTCGCGCGCGTCGCGCTGTGGGTCTTTGTCGCGCTGACCTGCGCCGGGCGTGCGGTGGCGCCGGACGCCGCGTTCTGGGAAACACTCGGCCGCGCGGTCGGCGGCGCGCTTGTCGCCATCCTTGCGCTGACGTTCGTTCTGGCGCTCGCCGCACGACGCGCGGCCCGCGCCTTCGGCACGGCCCTCATGCACGGCCTCGGCCTTGCGGCGGCCGCGTGCTTCATCGCGAGCCTCGGGCCGCAGATCACCGTGGGCTCGCCCGCTGTGGACCTCTCCCAAGGACCGCTGCCGGGGCCGGGAATCGTGCACGCGTTCCTCGGCACGATCGCCCCGCTGAGCCGGCTCGGCATCATCCCGATCATCTTTCTCGTCACGGCGGCGGCCTGGATCCTCGACGAGGTCGCCCACCACCGCCGGTTCCGCTGGGTCCCCATTCCGGCCCTCATCCTCGTATGCACCGAGTCGCTCATCATGCCCAACAGCTTCGAGCCCGCCGGCCTCGCCAACGACAGCCCCGTCATGCAGCGGCTCGCCAACGAACGCGAGACGCGCACCGTCCTGGGCGTGCCCGCTGGTGACGCGGAAATGGACGCACGCTGGCTGCTGGCATCGGCAGGACGGTTCAACCTCATGGTGAACGGCTCGGAGACGATCTCGCCGCCCGCGTACCGGGAGCTGGCCGAGGCGTTCCGAAGCGGTGACGTCGAGGCCGGTTCGGCAATGCTCAAGGAGCTGTGGCCGGACCCGTACCTGCTCGTTGACCGCGCCGGGCTTGAGGAGCGCGACCGGGTGTTCCGGCTCGACGAGAACCAGCTCGCATATGACTGGGAACTCGTGATTGAAGACAGCCGGTACGCGCTCTACGAACCGGTGAAGGAAACGCTGGCGCCCTATGTCATTCGCAAGCGCGTCCGGCCCGACCTCGCGAGCCGTTTTGCGCGGCTGCGCATCAAAGCGCGGATGAAGTTCACGGACGTGTCGCTCGATCCGTACGTCGTCGCGCGCTGGAACGACCAGGGGGACCAGTCCTTCGTGCTGACCTCGGAGTTCCAGTCGCTCGAGTTCGACGCCAGGGCGCACTGGCTCGGACGGCCGGAGGGCGACGTCGTGACAATCGAGCTCATGTTCAAGGTGGACGGCGCCGCCGAGTTCACACCGGCCGAGGAGGCGCTCGCCGGCAAACGCGTGGGCGAGGCGTGGGAGGTCAGCGAAATCGATTTCTGGGAAGCGCCGCGCCGATAAGCGCGGGGAGGCACCGTGGCCGGGCGGAAGCACAGGTTTGCAGGCGGCACGATCGCCGCGGCCCTCGTCGTGGCCGGGCTCGCGCTCGGCCTGTTCGTGAGCCGGCCGTTACCCAAGTACCTCACGACGGGCGTGCCGTACACGCTCGCGGTGGACCCGGACGAGCAGGGCCGGCCGGGCGAGCGCGTCTCCGGGATCGTCTACGGCGACCACCTGCAGTACATGTACCACCTCGGCCAGTTGCGCCTCGCCGCCGAGGGACGCGCCCCGTGGTTCCGCAACACCTACGAGTTCGCAGGCGGCTACGGCT
This sequence comes from uncultured Verrucomicrobiota bacterium, assembly GCA_964550015.1. GTDB lineage: Bacteria > Auribacterota > JABMQX01 > JAFGEW01 > JAFGEW01 > CAZJXV01. The sequence continues at coordinate 7,279 of CAZJXV010000062.1, read as the reverse complement.
TCACGGAGTTCTACCTCTATTTCCCGACGGCGCTGCCGTATTGGCCCCTCTCGTACGTAAGCGAGGCCTTCGCCTTCAACGCGGTCCTTCTGCTGTCCTTCGTCGGCACGATGGTGGCCGGCTACGGGCTGGCCCGCGCGTGGGGCGCCGACCGCGGCGGCGCCTTCTGCGCAGGCGTCGTGCTCACGCTCTTCCCGGCGCGGTTGGCCTCGCTATTTGGCGGCCAGCCCGCAGGGTCCGCGTTCTTCCTGTTCCCGATGGCGTGGTGGGGGCTCGAGAAAGGCTGGCAGACGGGCCGTGCGGCGTGGGGCTGGCTGGCGGCCGCGTGCGTTGCGCTCCTTGCCAGGCTCGAGCCGCACCACCTGTTCTACCTGTGCTTCTTGCTGCCGTTCTGGGCGTTCTGGAAGCTCGCCGAGGCCGGGACATTCGCGCAGCCCACCACCACCGAGCACGCCACGTCGAGAAAGCGCTCGCTGCTCGACGCGACGCCGGCGTTCGTCGCCGCGCTCCTGTTCGCCGGGTGCATCCACTACAACCAGATCCGCCTCGGCGTGATTCCCCGCTTCGGGCCGCAGATCATTGCGCTCGCCGTTTTCTTTATCCTCGTCGTCGCTGCGATGCGCTGGGTCATCGCGCGCGTCGTCGGGTGGCTCGGCGTAACCGACGACACACTCCGCCGGCGCTGGCTCGTCCTGCCGTGGCTCGCGTTTCTGCCGCTCACCTTTTACTTCGCCGCAGGCGCGCTTGCCGGGGAGGGAAGGTTCGGCGTGCGGATCGCTCGCGCGTGCGTCGTGCTTTTCGCCCTCGCGCACGTGGGCTTTCTGATTATGGCCGTCAATGGAAAGCTTCTCAAACCGGGAAAGCTCACGTTGCCCTGGCAGCGCATCGTGAAGATGTGGCCGGCCGCCGTCGGGCTCGCGATCGCCGTCGCCTACGCGCTGTACCTGAAAGTCGCCGTCTTCGACGTCTCCGGCGTCAAGGGCGGACGAACACTGCACGAGATCCGGCTCTTCTCCGTGCCGTTCCGGAGCCTCTTCACGCCCGCGACGGGCAACGGCGACTTCGTCGGCTTCCTCTTCCCTCTGTGTGTCCTTTTGGGCTTTCTCATGGTGCGTTTCGGCACGCGTGAGTTCCCGACCGACTCGCTCGAGCGCCGCCGGTTTCGGATTTCGGCCGGCCTGTTCCTGCTCGGCCTCGTGCTCACGTGCGGCCCGCTGCTCAGCGCGTACCTTCCGCTCTACGAGGTGCTGTACAACCTCGTCCCGTTCTTCAACTTCACCCGGGCCACGACGAAGTTCGCGATCCTCACCGCCGTCTTCGGCAGCGTCGCCGTCGGCCTGACCCTGACGTTCTTCGCCCGGCAGGCGCATCGCTTCAAGTGGCTCATCTGGGCCGCCTTCCTCGTCGGGATGATTGTGATCGACCACCGGTTCATTCCACAGGTCGGCGTGAGCGTGCTGCCGCGCGAGAACGACGCGTACGCCTACGTGGCCCAACACTCGAAGGACGCACCGCTGCTCGAGATCCCGATCTGGCCCGGCGACAGCGCCTACTCGTCAATCTACCAGTACTGGACGCTGCGGACGCAGGTGCCGACCGTCAACGGCTACTCGCCCACGGTCCCGCAAGGCTACGTCGAGCACATCGCTTGGCCGCTCTACGACGTCAACTACGGCCGCTTCGGCCCGCGCGACGCGGCGCTCTGCGAGCGCCTCGGCGTGCGCTATGTCAACTTCCACGAGGAGGCCTTCCCGCGCCAGGTCTCGGAGTTCCCGGCAACGCAGTCACTCAAGATGCTTCGCCTGAGCCCGTACCTCAGGCTCGTCGCGGACGACGGACCGGTCCACCTGTTCGAGATCCTCGACGAGCCCGTCGAGCAACCCGCGTACCGAACGCCGCACCTCACACGCTACGTCACGATTGACTACCTCAAAAAACACGTCGGCAGGGAAATCGGCGACACGGACGCCATTGACGGCCGAGCCTGGGCCTCCGACGGCCGGCAGGGCCGGCTCTTCTTCGGCCCCTTCGCCGTCTTGCCGACGGGCAACTACACGGCCACCTTCCGCGTCAAGGCGCATGCGGCAAACGCAGGCGACGAGATCGGCACGCTCGATGTCTCCGTCGAGAGCGGGACGCGCGTGCTCGCCGAGCGAAAACTGACCGGCTCGAACGGCTATCAGTTCGTCGAGATCGCGTTCCAGCTCGAGGGCACGCACGTCGTCGAGACGCGCGGCACGTTCGCCGGGACGCCGGACAGCTCGCTCGCGCTCGATTACGTCTTCATTCAGAGCACGCCGCCTGAGGGGCCCATTCGCATCGAGGCCGAGGAGATGTTCCACGCACCGGCCCGCCTCACCGTGGACGCGAACGCCTCGCAAGGCTACTGCCTCGAGTTTGAGGGGCCCTTGAAAAGCAAGCAAACCATCCTCGAGGAGCGGCTTGTGTTGCTCGACGCCGGCGCCTACCGCGTCACCTGCGTTGCGCGCGGCTCCGGCTCGGCGCCGATCGCCACGCTCGCCTTACGGCGCGCCGGCCAGGAGGAAAGCTTTCTCCAGCTCAACGTAACACCGGGGGAAACACCGCAAACCTTCGCCGCATCAAGCGTCGCTTTCGACGTGGCCGAGCGCGGCGTGTACGGCGTAACCGTCGTGTCCACAGGCAACGGGCCCGATGCGCTCGACTACATAGAAATCGCCCCCACCGACTAGCGCCGACGCATCACTCCGCGGCAGTCGCGCCGATTTCCACCGTCCCGAGCTCGACGGCGCGGTCACGTTTCGGCAGCGTCGTGCGCGGTTTCAGCCGGCGGCCGTAGCCGGTCCACTTGAGCGCGCCGAGCCGGATGGCGACTTTGCCGGTCGGGCAATCGACCGGTACGCGAACGACCTGCTCGTCGAGAATCAAGCAGTGCGGGACCGTCGAGCCGGCCTCAATGGGGAAGGTGATGTAGTGGTCCGCCTGGAAGAGAATGCGGTCCCCCCTCACGAAGTGCACGAACACCGACAGATCGTTATGCGGCATCGGGCCTTCGATTTCCCACACGAGGCGAAGGGTCGCGGTCTCGCCCGGCACGAGGCGCGCGGGATCGAGCGTGTAACCTACAAGCGAAAGGCCGCGCGTGAATGCGCACGGTGTCTCGACGGCCGGCGTGAGCAGGTCAAGCTCCGCGCGAGCACGCGCATCGTGCGCGGCCACGCGCTCAAGGTTCCCCGGGATGCCTGGAAACGTCTCGAACGCCCGTGCGTCGTACATCCTTGCCAGGTCGTCTTGGCCCGTGGCCGCGTGACGGCGGCTCTGCTCAGAGTACCACGTCGCCGCCGCGATCCGGTTCGTCCCGACGAGCGTGAAGCCGTCCCACTTCACCCCCGGGAACGACGCGAAGGCGCGCGGCGCGTCCGCGATCACGTGCGCGACATAATGCGGGAACTCGACGGTCTCGACCGTCACCTCGCCCAGCGTGGCCGCCTCGAGGAGCTCGCGGCATTGCGCGGCATGCGCGCGCTCGGCGACGACCGCGACGCCTCCTCGGATCGGCACGGTCCACGCCACCTGCGACTGCGGGTGCAGCGGATCGTAGTGCGGCAGCACAGCGGGGCGCGGTGGCGCGAGCGCCTCGATCTTCCGGCTGAGCCACTCGTCGCAGAACGCGAGCTCGACGCCCTGCTCCGCCAGCGTGCGCGCAATCTCCGCGGCCTCCTGCTCGTCAGGACGCCCGGTCTCGCCGGCGCTCGAGTAGAAATACACCTCGTGCAGCTTCCATGCCTTCTGGCGCGGCAGTGCCGCACGGAACCCGTCCACCTTGAGATAACGCACGCGCTTCGCGGGGAAGCGGCACTCCATCGCCGTGAAGTGGCCGCGGTGGTAGAGCCGGTTGCCGGCGATGTAGGCGGGCCCCTCACGCGCGTTGATCTTCTCAACCTCGAACCAGGCCGCGTCCTCGCCCGGTTCCTCGTCGAGCAGCCCGGAAAGCGTCAGGCCCGCCGGATATTCCCACTCGTGGCGCGCGACGAGCCGCAAGCCGCTGAGCGAAACCGCCTCGCCGAAATCCACAACGAGCGCCGTCTCCATGTCGAACGGGTTGCCGACCGCGGTCTCGTCGTTCCCGTCAATCATTCCGCCCGGCTCGCCCGACACTGCCAAACCCCCAACGAGCGTCACCGTCTTCGGCTCGACGAGCACAAACCCCTCGGTCGGCAAGACGAAATCGTAAAACACGGCCTGCCGCGCGCCGACGATCGGCCCGGCGGCCGTGACCCCCATCGAGCGCAGCGTCTCGTTGAACACCTCGATTCCGCCCGGATGCTTCGAGATGCCCGTCCGGTCGTCCGCCGCGGCCGCCACACCGTACGGATAGTACCGCTCGCGAAACGCCTGTGCGAAGACGACGTCCTCGCGTGCGACGAACGTGAGCGTCTGCCCCTCCAGGTCGTCCACCATGACGTGTCGCAGGCCGGCGGCCTTGACGTCCTCGACGAGCGCGCGCATCTCGGCCATCCGCGCCGCGCCCTGCCCGCTCTCCGGCCCGTGGGCCGCGTCCACGTGCACGGCGACATTATGAACCATGACGGTAACCGCTAGAACCACCGTCGCCGTCGTGATCCACGTGCGCCGAAAAACCAGCGGAAACGCAAAGATGGCGCACACACCCAGGTAGAACGGCACGAAGTACCGCGGCGCGTCAAAGGTCGCCATTGGACTGGGCAAAAACAGTGCGAGAAACACGACCGCGAACAGGAGCGGCACCAGCGCCGCCCGCAGCAGCCGGCCCTTCTTTCGCACAATCAGTAGCACGATGCCCGCAATCCAGCCGCCGACAAACACGGCGAGAGGAACGAGGTACACGAGCTTGATCGGCCACCGCGCCGCCCCTTTGGCTTTGAACCCGTCGAGTACCAGCTTCTCGAGATAGTAGTGGTACACGCGGACGATGTTTCCCTCGACGAGCCCCCGGTGCGGCGCGCGAAAGCCGAACAGCGCGCCCAACCCGTGCTTGGCCGCCGTGGCGATCACGGGCGTGAGCGCTGCAAGCAGCACGAGAAACGCGACCGCGAGCTTGATAAGAAGCGCCCGGTTGAAGCGCCGCCGGACTATGTGCGCCGCCAGCAGGACGACGCCGACAACCAGGTATGGCGTGCACAGCGGGTTCGTCCAGATCGCGATCCCGGCAAGCGCGCCCATGCCGAGCAGGCACCACCACTCGGCGCGCGCCGAGCACTCCCGCTCGTTCAGGCGAACGCCAAAGTAGAGTATCAGCGTCCCGAACGCGAACGTCGGCGGATATCCCAGCAGTGGGATCACCGAATACCACATCACGTTGTACGGCGCGAACGCCACCAGGGCCGCCGCGAGCACGCCCGCCCATCGGCTGATGAGCCGGCTGAACAGCAGGTACGTCGCGAACACCCACAGCAATGTGAACAGCGTCATCGCAAGGCACAGCGACTCGACGGACACGCCGAACACGGCGAACATCGCCGCGCCCACGTACGCGGGAATCGCCGCGATATAGAACCACCCGTAGAAGTACACGGGGAACTCGCGCCCCTGCATGATGTGCAGCGACATGAGCGCGGCGGTGCCGTGGTCGTCCTTGAAATAGTACGCGTTGTGGGCGAAATCGAGCCGGATCGCGAGACCGCCGAGAAGCACAACGACCAACGCGAGCCTCGGCAAGAGCCGTGCCGCTGTCGTCCTCCGGCGGCTTACGCCGGCGTCCTGCTGCGAATCGGCACGGGTCGTTGGTGGCACAAATCGCCTCGCGGTGAATGAGTCCGCCGGGCCGGGACTGCTTATCTAAATAAATTATACTTCAGAATGTACCAGAGCGCTTTCGCGCCGTCGCGCCACGTGATCTTCTTGCCCTGCGCGAACGTCCGGCCCGCATACGCGATCCCGATCTCGTACACGCGCACGCCCATCCGCGCGACCTTCGATGTCACTTCCGGCTCGAACCCGAACCGGTCCTCCTCGATGGTGATCCGCTTGAAAACCTCGGCGCGAAACACCTTGTAGCACGTCTCCATGTCGGTCAGGTTCAGGTTCGAGAACATGTTCGACAGCAGCGTCAGCGCCTTGTTCGCGACCATGTGCCAGAAATAAAGCACGCGGTGCGCCGACGAGCCGACGAACCGCGAGCCGTACACGACGTCGGCCTTGTCCTCCTCGATGGGCGCAAGCAGCTTCGGGTACTCGTCAGGATCGTACTCAAGGTCGGCGTCCTGGATGATGACAACGTCGCCGGTGACGTGCTGCTGGCCGGTGCGGATCGCGGCGCCCTTGCCCTGGTTCTTCTCGTGCAGAAACACCCTGACGCCGTCCACGCCGTCGTGCCTGGCAAGGATCTCGCGGGTCCCGTCCTGCGAGCAGTCATCAACGACGATGACCTCCTTCGCGTGCTTGATGGGCGACGCCTTGACGCGCGCGAGCAGCTCCTCAAACGTGTCGCGCTCGTTATAAACCGGAATAATAACGGAAACCTTCACGCGATATCTTCCTCCTCCTATGGAGCACAACCGGCCATGCTGGACCACGCACCCGGGTGTACGCGGACAGCCCGGGATATTGCCTGCGCGGCCGTCGAATGTCAAGCCGTCCCGGCCGCTACATGCCTTTGAAGATCTTGCGAACGTATTTCTTCGCGCGCGACAACACACCGACAAGGGCCACGCCAAGCCGCGTGTACAGCAGCCAGTAGGCGACCGCCCTGAGCGTGCTGCGCTTCCGAAACACGCGGAAGCAGAAAAGCCGGTACGCGCGGTTCACCTCTCCTCGAGGAAAGCCGGGCAAGTCGAGATAGCACGTGCGGTATGGGATGTACCGCGCCGGCACTTTGCCGTCCGCGGGCGCGAGGCCCTCGCGCACGCACACGTCATAGAGCTCCGTGCCCGGGTGCGGCCAGAACACGCTGCAGTTCGTCACGTCGGGGCGCAGCCGTTGATTGAGGCGCACCGTCTCCATGTGCATCGCCGGGGTCTCGCCGGGAAGCCCGACCATGTTCAGCGTCTTGACCTGCAGGCCCGCGCGCTGTGCGCACTCGACGGCCGCGATGATCTCCTCGTTCGTCATCCGGCGCTTGAGCACCGTCCGCCGCAGCGCTTCGTTGCCCACCTCTACGCCGAAATCAATCCGCCTCGCGCCGGCAGCCTTGATGAATCCCATTGTCTCGTCGTCGGTAACCTCAACACGACCGCAGCAGACGAACGGCACGTTGATCTCCTGCCGGTAGCGTTCGGCGAACTGGCGCAGGCGCTTCCGGTCGAGCATGAAGATGTCATCG
>CAZJXV010000061.1:0-17666 GCA_964550015.1 uncultured Verrucomicrobiota bacterium | reverse complement strand
ACGATGTGACCACCATTGCCGGGGACGTGGAGAATATCGACGGTGACGCCATGCGCGGGACTGACAGCGCGGCCACGGCGGCTGAGGTCGTGACGGCGCTATTTGCCAACGCATCCATGAAGGAAGTGCTCGCGTTCGCGCGCGGCAAGGTCGTGATCGACGGGAACGATGTCAAGTTCTATGACACCGATGACACCACACTCCTCTACACGATGACCCTCTCGGCGAGTGGGAGAACCATCTCGTGAGCCTGACCAAAGGCGATTATATCAGCATCCTGACCGGCGGGTTGTGGGAGGACGTAACGGCCTCGCCCCCCACCACGCCCACGCTGTCCGTGACGAATGACGGCGACGGGGATGCTGTGACCGCTACGGTGAGCGGCGACGACGGCGTCACGAATCAGCTTTACTACAAGAAGACAACGGCCTCGGCCTGGACGGAGGGCGAATCCAGGGCCGGCGATGGCGAGATAGCGCAGGCTGGCCTCGACGAGGACGCCGGCTACGACTTCATCGTCGTGAGCCAGTCGGGCGGCTATAACTCACTCCCCTCGAATAACGTCCGCCTGGTCGTGCGCTCGACGGACGAGACGCCCGCGGACGCGGCCACGTCCGGCGTGTTCGATGCCATGATGCGCGATATCGTCGCCAGCACGGACCTGGCCGAGTGGATCGTCTACACGAAGGCGAGCGGGGCGACGCGCCGGATCCGCGCGGCCGTGAATCGCCAGCCCGCCGCCCCCCTCGACGAAGCGCCCGAAGGCATGCGCCCGTTCATGCTCGTCACCGTCGAGGCCTCAGCCGTCTCCGGCATCTCGCTCGACGAGCTCGAGACCTCGACCGACACGCTCACATTTCCGAAGCGCTACGGCGGCACGCCGGAGGCCTTTTCCGTCGACAAGATCGCCAGCCACGCTCGCGGCCGCCTGCAACTGGAGATCCGATGAAGCCCGAGATCCTCATCAACGAAACGCAGCTTGACGACATCCGCGCGCGGCTGGGCGCGGCGGAGAAAGAAGCTCCGAAGCTGCTGGCTCGCGCGATGAAGCGCGGCCTCATACGGATGTGGTCGCTGACGACGAAGGCCATCGCCAAGGAAGTCGGGATCAAACAGAAGACGGCGAAGACGCGCGTCTGGAAGGGCTGGAGCGGGAGCAATCTGCGCGGCCGCATCAGGGTCGGCCGCGTCGGCCTCAGCTATATCGATCTGAGCCCAAGACGAACGAACAAGGGCGTGAGCATCCGCTGGAAGGGCCGCCGAGAGACGGTCGAGGGCGGTTTCCTCGCGATTCCCCAAAGCAGCCGGCGCGTCCAGGTCTTCAAGCGCGCGATGAAGAAGCGCCTGCCCATCATCGTCCAGCGCACGCCCGCCCTGGCTGACATCGCGCGCGCGGCAGGCATCCCGGAGGCCGTCATCCTGGACGGCCAGATGACGATCAGCAAGGAGATCGACCGGCAGATTCAGCTCGTGCTTGAACGGGGCGGGCTGCCGACTGGAGGGACGACGTAATGGCAACGTGCGTGCAAGAGACGATTATGGCCTGGCTCGCGACAAAGCTCGACGAGCTCGTCACGAGCGGCGACCTGGCGGCAGTCACGCGGCCCACGCGCGGCGGCCTGGCCGTGCGTCCTCAGCATCTCCTGGGCGCGCTCTACCAGGACGATCCCGAGGAGATCGAGGCGAGCCAGGGCGCGAAGTACTGGAACATGCCCTGCGCCGTGGATCTCTACGTGCGCCCCGCCGACGGCTCGACGGCCGCCGTCGACACGACGATCAACAATCTGCGCGCCACGGTCGAGAAGAAGCTGATGGCCGATTACACGTGCGGCGGCAACGCCCACTTGCTGACGATCCGCGCGCCCCAGGGCTTCATCGAGGGCGAGGGCTTCGAGGGCGTGCGCGTCAACTTCGACGTGGAGTTCGGCACGCTGGAGACCGATCCATTTACGGCAGTTTGAGGACCGACAAATGAACATTGCGGACGTTGACAGGCTGGAAACCGACGGCGTGGAGACGACGGCCGGCGAGAACGTGCTGGTCGAGGGACCCCACATCCTCATCCCCAACGACGACCGCCTGCCCCCCGTCGAAAGCCTGGTCGTCCGACTCGCCGACGGCCGCGCCCTGAAACTCATCAAACGCGTCGCGCGGAACGCCCGCGCGACCATCTTCCGTTACGAACCGATCGAAGAGGAGGTCCCCGACCATGGCAGTCACGCCAGTCCCGCTGATTAAGCGGATCCGCACGCTCGCCGCAAAGGCCGAGACGACGCCCGGCACGGCGATCGCCGTGACCGCGGACGACGCGGCGTTCAACGTCTTCAACGCGATGATCCAGCAGGCGACGGAGCTGGAGCAACGCCAAAAGCAAGGCGGCTTCAGCCAGCTTCCGGCCGTCCCCGCAGCTCGCCAGGGCCGCTGCACGTTCAGCTCGCATTTCTACGGCGGCTCGGCCACGCCCGCCGGCATGGCAACGTTCCTTCCCGCCGTGGGCATGGGGCTCGACGGCACGTCGAGCTTCTATCAGCTCGTAACCCCGCCGCCGGAGACGGACGGAGCGACGCAGAAGACGCTCACGCTCGCGACATATCAAAACGGCCGCATCAAGAAGATTCACGGCGCCATGGGCAACATGAAATGCACGTTCCCCGCGGGCAAGCTCGCCCTGGCCGAGTTCGATTTCCTCGGCAAATGGAACGCGCCGACGGACGGGGCGATCCTGGCGCCCACCTATCCAAGCCTCACGCCGCTGCGCATGATCTCCGGCGCGCTCACGCTCGGGGCCTACGGCAGCCTCAAGGTCGCTAACGTCACGCTCGATCTCGGCAATGTCCTCTATCTGCGCGAGGACGTGTCTGACGCGACAGGCTTCAGCTCGTGCGTGATCGCGGACCGCCTGCCCATCGTCACGATCGACCCGGAGTCAAATCTCGTGGCGACCAAGGACATCTATGGCGAATGGCTCGCCTCGACCGAGGCCGATCTATCGCTCGTCCTCAACAACGGGACGGACGATTGCACGATCACGGCGAGCGACCTGCAGCTCATGAGTCCGCAGGAGGCCGAGCGCAACGGCCTCGAGGTGGACAACATCAATTGCCAGCTCAACGCCGACGACCTGAAGTTCCTGTTCTCGTAAGGATTCACCACGAAGCACACGAAGAGCACGAAGAACGGCAACGAATTGAGGAGGTAGAAGACACATGCCGCTCGCAATCGATCCGAACGAGACGTTTGACGTGGTGCTGAAAAACGACGCCGAGAAAGGAACACCCGTCTCATTCCGGTTCCGCTACATGACGGCGCGCGAGTTCCTCCGCACGGCGAAGATCGGCGACATGCCGGCCGAGGAGCGCGAAGCGCTCGGCACCGAGGCTGTCGTCAAACAGCTTTTCGGCGTCATCCGTTCCAATCTGATCCAGTTCGCCGGCCCAGGCCTCGAAATCGACGCAGAGATCGAGGACGTGATCACGATCACGGAGGCGTGGGAACTTTACTGGTCATCGCGTCGCCAGTCCCGGTTGTCGGTGACGGAAAAAAACGACTCAGGGTCGCCCTCGCCTTCCAGTGGGGACGACTCTGCAAAGGATGCCCCGGCCGGGACAAGTGCGTCGATCCCGTTGACGAGCGGCAGCCCGCCCTCATCGAATGCGCCGGCTGCGGAGGCGCCGGCTGCGACGAGTGCGACGCCGGAAACGTCCGGCTGACAAACTGCCCGCTGGAGTATGCGGGCAACGACGTATGGGAAGTAATTGAAATGGCCGAACTGACAAAACGCGGATTGCCGCCCGTGCATGGCGGCGCGCTGGACCAGGCGAAGAAGTTCCTTGACGCCTGCACTTTCGTCTGGACGGAAACCGCCCGCATCAAGGCCGAACTGAAGCTAGAGGCGTTCGATGGCTGACAGCACGACGCGAAAAAATCTCGACATCGTCATCCGCGCGCGGGATGAGACCAAGAAGGGCGTCGCGTCGGCCTCGCGCGGGATGCAGGAGCTGCAGGGGACGATGCACTCCATGATCGCCGTGGCGGCGCTCGCGAACATAGGCGCTCAGGCCGGGGCCGCAGCGTTCGAGATGTGGGGGGCTGCAAGCCGACGCGCCACAGCCGCCGCGAAGGCAGATCTCACGGCCATGATGGACGCAGAGATCGAGGACCTCAACGCGTCCACGCGTCTGCTTGCCGGGATCCCCATCCTCGGCCCGCAGATTCAGCGCGCGCTTGTCCAGGCCTTCGACATCAAGAGCGTCCAGGAGTGGGTCGCACAGATCAAGGAGGCCGACGCGTCGATCCAGAAGCTGGCCGAGAGCGAGGCCAAGCTCGCGGAGACGGTCGAGGTCCGCATGGCGAAGATGCTCGGCAAGTCCGAGTCCGAGGTGATGAAGATTCAGGCCAAGGGCGAGTTGGAGGCCATCCAAAAGCAGATCGACGAGGCCAACAAAAACGTCCAGGTCAAGGCGGCCCAATGGAAGGAAATGGAGTCCGAGTTCATCCGGAAATACAGCCGGGGCGGGACTGTGGGCAACGAGGAGGAGACTCGGCGGGAAGAGAAGCTGGTCCTGGAGGCGCGACGACAGTTTCGGGAGGCGGCGGCGCAGGCCGCGCAGTTGAGGACGGACTTCGCGGACATGACCCTGGTCCAGGAGGGCGAACTGGCGAACCAGCTCTATAAAGAGCAGCGGGCGGCGCTCGACGCGAAGATCGAGCTGGAGAAAAACACGCAGAAAAAACTCTTCGAGGTCCGCCAGGACGCCCTGCGCGCGGCAGGCAAGACCACGGAGGCCGAGGTCGAGCTGGTCAGGCATCGCTACGCCGCCGAGCGGGCCGAGATCAAGGAGACGATCAAGGACCGCATTGCCCAGGGCCACGCCTTGCTCATGGCCGACCTGGCGGAGAAGGCCGCGTTGCGCGAGGCGGTCGGCGCGGAATCCGCCTCGCCGATCTCACGCGACCTGGGCGTGCAGCAGTCGTATCGTTTGCTGCGCAGCGCGCCCGGGCAGTCGGATCCCGCGTGGGCACAGAAGCAACTCGCGGAGAACAAGCGGACAAACGATCTGCTCGAGAACCTCCTGAAGAAAGACCCGATCGCCGTGCAGAATGTGGAGCTGAGAAGCTGATGGCGCTCGTCAACGTCCAGGAACGCTGGTCCGGCGTCAACGGCCAGATCGAGCAGATCAATATCGAGGGCGCACAGCGCGGCGTGGCCGGGCGAGCGTTCACCGCGCTTTTCGATGCGGCGCCGACGTGGGTCGATGCGATCGACGCAGACGGCATCCCCGATATCGGGGATCAGCATCCCGACGCAAGCTGGCTCGCCCTGCGCCGCAAGCGCGTCGTCCCGTTGGGGCCCCTGCTCTTTGACGTGATCTGCGAATACGACGGCCAGGACTCTCCCCTCGTCGCTCCCGTGCAATTTGCCTGGCAAGAGGCCTCCAGCACGGAGCTTGTCGATCGAGATGCGGACGGGAACGCCCTGGTGAACGGAGCGGGCGAACCCTATCAGCTCCCGAAGCAGATCAGCGACCTGGTTGCAGTCATCACACGCAACGAGGCGGCCTATCCGTATTCCACGATGTATGCCTACTGGAACGCCGTCAATTCCGACACGGTCGCCAGCGTCTGGCCGGCCGGCACCGTCAAAATGTTGCCGATCACGGCCGTGCGTCAGGACGACGGTACGACCTATTACTACGTCGTCACGTATCGCATGCAATTCAGGTCGCTCGATGCCGACAGCCTGGGCGGATGGAATCCTCGCGTTCCGAACAAGGGCAGGCGCTATCGGGCTGCGCCGGGCGGCGACCTGCTGCGCGTCAAGGATCTCCTGGGCGTCGATGAGGCCCTGTTGAACGCGGACGGCACGCTGCTCAATGGCGTGGGAGCCGAAATCTCGGGCGGCGATCCCACGGACTGGCTCACGCCCCAGATCGACAAGTCCATTGCTTTTTCGGCGCTAAGCATCTCATGGCCATAAGCCCCAACATCCAGGTCCTCGACCCGCGCGCGCTCCGCGACATGGAGCTGCTGATGCAGTGGCGGCGGCGGACCGGGCAACGCCGCGCGATCGTCGAGTCATGGAACGCGCGCGACGATACGCCGGACGCCCAGAGCGTGCCGATCTACAACGACGTCGGCTCGGAGATCCCGCAGTTCGGAATCATCGAACTCGGGGCGCTGCTCTCGGACGGCGTGCTCCACAACGCCGACAAGCCGGCCTACAGCTCGATCTCGCGTTACGCGATCGCGTGCACGCCGATCCCGATCGCCAGCCCCGGACGCGCCTGGATCGTCGGCATACATCCCGTGCTCATCATCCTCAAGGACGGCGAGTCGATCGCCATCCGCGATCACGTCCGGCCGCACAAGAACAGTCACTATGGCCGCATTTTTGAACTCGGCCCGATGATCGTCGAGTCCGTGATCGGTGACGACTCGAATGACACGGGCGACGATCTGCTCACGTCGGCCTGGGTCGCAATGACCGAGGAGCGTGGCGACCACAAGCTCGCCGACACCGGAGGCGTTGCCGACGGCGCCTATCAAGCATTCGCCTTGAGCGCGGCCTATGCGGTCGCCGCGGGCGAGGTCGGCCGGCCCGCGATAGATTTGGCATAAAATGGAATGGCTGTTTACGAAGATGAATTCGATTATTCCCCGCCCGCGCACGTACTGGGCTCTCAGCCGGACGAGCCGTGGGCGAACACGTCCAACATCTACACGGGCGAAATCACCGGATTTCCGTGGTCGCATTCCGCCTATATGTATAACAACTGGACCAACGCGTATTCGTACAACACCTTTGCCGATCTGCCGGGGCGATTCACATACGAAGCCCACGTCAAAACGTTTGGGACGGCGTATCCGAGCGGAAGCGACTGGGTCGACGTCGGGCTCACGATTTATGAGGGCTATTATTACGTCCTGTGGACGCACAGCCACAAAGCGGCCACAGGCAAACTACAGTTCTACGCGAACGGCGTTCTCCTCGCCGAGACCGTCGTGCCGTCGCCGGGCCTCGGGGGCACCTACGCGGGCACGATCAAGGTCGAGGTCAACGGGCCGAATTTCAAGGTCTACTGGAACGACATCTTTTACTTTTCCATCGACGACTCGGGCGCATCGAGTGGCCGATTCGGCATTCGCGGCTATGAACGCGACTGGCGAGGCGGCGCATGGGATTGGGTCCGAATCACCTATGGCGGTGGAGGTTATCCCGTGCACATCATAGAGGACTATGAGGGAGAGACCTACGCGGCGAATGCGGCCGTGATCGGCGACTACGTCCAGATCGAGGACACGGAGGGCAACTACGTCATCGCGTCGGCGGCCCCCGCGTCGGCCTATGGCGACAAGATTCTGGCGATCGGCCTCGACTCGCTCTGGTCCACGCTGGCAAGCTCTCTGGCGTCATCGCGCGCATCGAGCCGGGCCTCCTCGCTGGCCAGTTCGCTTGCGTCCTCGCTGGCCAGTTCGCTTGCGTCGAGCCGCGCGAGCGCCTTCGCCTCGAGCGGGGCGTCGTCCGGCGCGGGCTCTTCCCTCTGGTCCACGCTCGCATCGTCACGCGCATCGAGCCTGGCCTCGTCGCTGGCGAGCTCCCTGGCCTCATCGCGCGCAAGTTCTTTGGCCTCATCCCGCGCGTCCAGTCTTGCCTCATCGCGCGCGTCCTCGCTTGCCAGCTCCCTCGCGTCCTCACGGGCCAGCTCGCGGGGAAGCAGTCTGGCGTCGAGTCTGGCCTCATCGCTCGCGTCAAGCCTCGCATCGTCACGCGCATCGTCGCTGGCCTCGAGCCTGGCATCGTCGCTGGCCTCCAGCCGCGCATCGTCGCGCGCGAGTTCGCTCGCGTCGAGCAACGCCACGGGCTGGCAATCCGTCCCGCCCAGCTCCGGCGGTGGACCGTATCCCGGTGGATCCTATTGCTGCTACGGCTATCTCTGCCAGCTGAGCGCCGGGGACCCGTATGCCGAGGTCTGCTCGGCGACGGGCCATATTGCCGATTGCTCCACGCAGCCGAATTGCCATTATGAGCAGTTGGCGGATCGCTGCTCCGCTGATGGCGCCGGCAACGACTCATGCCCCAACGGCGGCGGTGGCCTCCGCTATTGCTATCTGTTGACTCATTCTGAGTGCTCAAACGATTCCGTGTTGTGAGATCAATTCATGGGCAACCCTGTCGAAAAAAATCCGGCTGAGAGCTGCGTCGAGGCGACGATCATCCGAGACGAGCGTCACGATTCGGTCAAGTGCGCGATCATCAACGGGCTCATGGGCCGCGACGCTGGCATGCACATCGACGGCTGCGCCTTCTGCCGTCATGCCGACGGCGACGATTCGTTCTGCGTCCGGATGGCAAAAAGCCTTTTGCGCACGTGCATCTCGAGCGGGCGATTTCCAAGTCTGGAGAATTCCAAAGACCTGGCGACGCTTTCGCAGAACTACGCCGCGCTCGCGACGCGCGAGGAATGCGAATCGTTGCTCGCCCTGGCCACGGCGAAAATCACGGCCACGCAGACGATCGGCGAGGCGGAGGGCTTGCAGCAGCTACGCGAGATCGACGAGGGACTCGGCACGAACGCACTGGAGACGATGCTATGAGCGACCCGCTTCTGGAAAAGTTCCGGCAACGCCGCGCCAACGACGGCCACCGCGAACCCTGCATCCATCGGGGGCCAACGATCCGCGTCGAGGAGACGTCCTGCTGCGGCCGCATCGAATTCTTCCATTGCCCCGCGCGCGGCCGCGAGACGAGGCACACGGAGTGCGTCCAGTGCGTCTATCACGCCGCGGTCCCCCCTCCCGTGCGGACATCCGCCCCGATCCTGCTTTGCGTGCGATTTGCGGACTATCGCGAACGCAACTGGCACTTCTTCCGGGAGCCGATCCTGCGCGCCGGCTGGCGCATCGAGTTCGCCGACGTCGATGAGCGCGGGCCCCTGGCTGCAATCAAGGAGAAGGTCTTCGACATCGGCGTCCCCGACGCGATTGTGCAGTGGGATGAGCACGGCTGCGCGCGGTCAATCGCCTCGTGGCGCGAATGCGTTGCCTGGGCGTACGAGCGCGGCGTCGTCCCTCTCATGATGGACTTCGGTTACGTCAGCCACTATGAGCAGTTCATGTTCGACGTTTATGGACCAGACGGATCGAGCATGATCGACGTCGCCTGGGCGACGATCTCCACAGCGCGCGTGGACTGGGATGATGTGCTCTTCGCCCCTCGCGATCGCCGTCGCCGCGTGCTCCGCGGCTATAAGGACGCCACGCTGAAGCCTCGCCTCATTGAGGAGCCCTATGTCTGCCTCTGGCTTCAGCAATATGCCTCGCTCTCGCGATTCGGCGAGCGACACAACGACGAGCTGGTCGCCGCCGCCGCCACGCAGGCCAAACGACTGGGCCTGCACCTGGCCGTGAAGACTGCGCCGTCCACGCCCGAGCATGAGGCTCTGACGGACGTGCCCGAGGATGTGCTCGTTTTCCGTCACGAGGACTCTGATCGCGACATCAATCAGCGCCTGGCCGTCCACGCCGAGTACTGCCTCGTGATCTCCAGCTCGATCACGAATGAGTTTGTCCTCAACGGCCTGCCCGTGGTCGCCCTCGGCCGCTCCTGGTTCAACGGCAAGGGGATCTTCTACGAGCCGGCCACGTGGGCCGATCTGCCGGCGAAGGCCCCGGCGATCGATCAGCTTATGCGCAACCGCTGGCTGCGATGGTGGCTCTCGCGTCAATTCGCCTCCAGGGACGCCGGGCCCGCCCTGAAGCGCATCGTCCGCCAGGCGCGCCGTCACAACCGCGCCTCAGCCGAGCGCCCCGGATCGAGCGTCACGTGTGTCTACGCCCCGGACGCGCAGACGGAGGCCGTGGCCACGCGCAGCCTGCAATGCACGCGCGAGGCCCTGCCCGACTGGAAGACGATCGTCGCCGTGGACGCGGCGTCGCCCGCCTTCCTGATCCGCGCGCTCAAGTCCGGCATCAATCTGATTGCCGACGGCGAGGGCGCGCCCCCGCGCATGGGGCGTCTGCTGGCCGCATCGCTCGCCCAGGCCGAGGGCCCCTACGTCTTCACGATCGAGCACGACTGCTTCATCGACCGCGACCAGGCCGAGCGGGCGGTCCGCCTGATGGACACGCTCCCCGCGCGCGTCGCCGGCCTCTATCTTCAGTCCGTCACGACCGAGGGTCAGCCAACTTACCCTTGGACGAACGACTGGCCGCACGCGCAGGCATGGGAGGGCCGCCCGCGCTTCAGGCGCCCCGCGTGGTCGACGCTGAGCTGCACGATCTGGCGCGCGTCGGCGCTAAAACACGTCCGATGGGATCGCGTCCCGGAGCTCGAGTACGTGGACGGCTACATCTGCAAGCAGCTTACGGCCATGGGCTATTGCACGCTGATGACGGACCGCGTCCACGCGATCCATCTGCCCCACACGGGCCGGAAGTCTCTGGCCGGCCAGGCGCGCGTGCTCGCGATCGGATGCGATCGTCATTGGGCGTCGTTGCGCGGGATCCGTTTCGGATGGAACGGGGAGCCCGGCCTCGACGTGCGCGGGGCAGTCCCGGGCGCCCTGCCCTTCGACGATGCGTCCTTTCGCGAGATTTGGATCGGGCGTCTGCTGTCCGACCTCGACGATCAGCAGCACGCCGTGTTCCTGGCCGAGGCCGCGCGCGTGCTCCGGCCGGGCGGCCGGCTGCACGTCAACGTCCATGACGAGCGCATGCGGATGCAGCTCGGCGAGAGTCCATTGAAAATCGTGCGCGAGGCCGAGGGCCGCATCAAGGCCCTTGCGCCGGGAGGATAGCATCGTGCATGAAAGCTCGTGGACGCACATGAGAGAGATCATCGACCGGCGTTTCCGCCTCGTGCGAGAGCGCACGATCTGCGTTCTGGACGTCGGCTCGATGAGCGTCAACAGGAGCTATCCGCACACGTATCGCGAGCACATGCCCCCCGCGTGGATCTACCGCGGCTGCGATATTGCGCCGGGCAAGAACGTCGACCTGGTCCAGGCGGACCCCTACATCCTGCCGGCCGTGGACGGGGAGTTCGACATGGTCATCAGCGGCCAGTGCCTCGAGCACGTCCGCTATCCCTTCAAGCTGGTCGCCGAGATGGCGCGCGTCATGAAGAGCGGCGGCGCCATCATCCTGACGGCCCCATGGAATCAACGCGAGCACCGTTATCCGAAGGACTACTGGCGGATTTTCCCAGACGCCATGCACGCCATGATGGAAGACGCCGGCCTGCACTGCATCGAGGCCTATACGCGCGAGAACGATTGCTGGGCACTCGGCGTGAAACCGAATTGAAACGAAAGGGAGGTATGAGATGGGGCCGAGCAGAGATGAGGAGATGGGCTTCATTCGCGCATCGTTGCAATCGATCAACAGCGAAATGGAGCGGACGAGGGGGACGCTGTCCAGACTCTTCGTCCGGATGGACGAGAGCGATCGCAGTCATGCTGACGCCTGGCGCGAGACGGACAACAACCTGGCAAAAACAGTCAGATCGATCACGCAAGGCTGCGCAAAGCACGCCGAGCGGATTCAAGGCAACTCGGCGCGGATCACCGTCTTTCTGTGGCTACTCGGGATCCTCGTCTCGCTCGATCTGTTCCTGATCGGCTGGGTCATCGCGCACTGATTTCATTTCCTCACAGTGAGGGATTTCTTTTTTGGAAAGGAGGGACGTGATGGACTTATGGCATGCCGTGACGAACTGGGTTGATCGGAATCGTGGTGTGGCGTTCGGCCTCTTGCTGAGCGTACTGGCCTGTCTCTGCCTCGTGGGTTGCCCGATCACGACGACGAGCTTAAGAGATCCGGGGCAGAAAGTGACGGTCGCCGAGCTCGAGGCTGAAGACATCGCTCTGACGGCCGGCCTCGAGAAGCGGAAGGTCGGTATCGAGGCGGACCTGGCTTCCTACAACGTGGACGTCCACGCCCATAACGCAAAGGTCGAGGCAGCGAACGCAGACATTGAACGCAAGGCCGAATGGCGCGCGAAGATCGTCGAGACCATCGGAGGGATCGGAACCGCCGCGGCCACGGGCACATTGACGCCTGAGGCGGGCGTCGCCGCCGTGATTCAGTTGACGACGCTGTTCTCTGCCCTGGGACTGGCGTACGACAACAGGCGGAAGGACAAGGTCATTACGGCGAAATCGGCCGCGGCCGAGTCGCCATCGACAGGATAAGATGAAGTCGATCGACGACCTGGTCTCAGACGTGAATGACGCCGTGGAGAGATTTTCGCGCTCCACGGCGTCTTCGCCCGAAGTCGACTTCTATATCTGGATGCGCCAGGCCCGCTTCGATGCGGCCGTCGCGCACTGGCGCGCCGCCCCGACGTATAACCTCAAGGCCCACTACGCCGATCTCGCACGCAAACGCGCGCGCACCGTGATCAACCGCATCAAAGCAGCCCAGCTGCTGCGGCGGGTCTGCGCGGAGGCGCGCGCCAAGAAATAAATTCAGGCGCAAAGCAAGCGGGCGGCCTGTCCAGGGTCGCCCGCTTCGTTTCCAAGCTGGTCGTCTTACCGTTGCCCGCAGTCACTTTGCCCACATCCAGGCGAGGACGTTCAACGCGATCGCGAGCACGATCACGAAGATGAGCGCGTAGCCGAGAAAGCGATAGAGCTTGAGGACCTCGACAAGCAGCGCCTCCGTGGCGCCGCCCGTTTCGATCTTCGCCCGCTTGCCTCCGGCCTCCCGCCGCCCCTCTGCATCCTGCATGCGTGTCTGCATCGCCCTGGCCGCCCGCCGCCTGGCGAGATCGGCCCCGACGGAGCCCAAGGACTCGCCCGCCTGCATGCGATCTCCCATAATCAAGTCCCTCCTCATAAGCCCGTTCTGTCTGCCTCAATCATGAGACTACATCATTTTCTGCCGTGCGTCAAGATCAATTTCGGCTCGCGCGGATTTTTTTCTTGACAAGCGCGCGAGACCCTGCTATATAGTCATTGACAGAACGGGAGGAGTCAGATGTCTTTGATCCAAAATTCGCAGCATAGGCTCGTGCCGGCAGGATCCCCACCTCGTGGGCTTCCCCGTTCTGTCACCGGCATGCGCCGCGCCGCCGTTCGGGCCGTGAGGTCCGGCGGCGGCCCCTCTTCCCTTTTACCACAAGATACATTATCGGACGTTGGGGGCAAATACCACAAGATACAGTGGTATTTCCGATGTAACATAACAAGTGATTTCCGGCGCTGTGTGGCGCCGGCCGCCGCCCCGATCGTGCGCGCCATCCCCCGGCCGCGTCGATCGGGGCGTTCTATTTCGGGCTGGCTGGAGTGGCAGATCAAACGGCGGGCACTGACAAATGAGGAGGCATCATGACGCAGGGTCATACGCAGGCGATGGGTGCGGCGGTGCGGCCGGGGTCGATGCGGACGCCGCTCGAGGAGGATAAGGCCTTCGGGACGGATCATCGGCAACGTCCGCACAAGACGTGCCGGGCGTGCGGGACGCCGCTGCATTGCGAGGCGAGCAGACGCGCGGGCTTCTGCCGCGTGTGCCGGCCGCATGCCCGGAAGAAGCTGCCAAAGCAGGTGAGCCGGCGGAAGAGGCGAAAACGGACAGGCGCCCCGGGCGCTCCGATGAGCCCGGATGAGGTCAAGTCGCTGCGTGTGGCGGCCGGCCTGCGGCAGATTGATCTGGCCGAGCGGATGGGGGTGAGTCAGTCGGCGGTGGCTTTCTGGGAGACGGGCCGCCGCACGATCGACGCTGAGGACGCGCAGCGGCTGCGCGAGATCTGCGAGGAGGCGAATCATGTCAATGTCAACAAAGCAAGCTGAGGTCCTGGAACGTTGTGAGGATTGCGGGGCGATGGAGACGATCGGGTCGCTGCACTACAACGCGCGCCTCTGCCTGATGTGCTATTGCAGACGTTGGGCGGCGGAGGGCAAGCCGCGCGTGCGGCCGCATTACGCCAACAGAATCTAAATGGCTATGCCACAGAGGTCACAGAGGCCACTGAGGCAGCAAGAACGAAAAGGAGAGGTCATGGACAGGACGAATGACGAATTGTCGGACAGCCCGCTGGTGGCCCCGTCGTACAATCACACGTCTGAGGACCGGGCGGCGATGGGGATCGCGGGCGCGATCTGCATGCTGGGCGCGCTGGCGCTCTTGATCCTCGCTGCGTGCGGCGTGATCTGAACGAGCGGCGAGTCGTGAGTGGTGAGTAGTGAGTTTTGGAATTCAAGGAGGGAGGGGTACATATGCGAAATAGCACAATCATAATCATAGGTGAAGATCATGAGGGCAGGTGCCTGACGTGTGGCGCTCAGACGTTTTTGACCGTGGCTCGTTGTTGGGCGGTCGACACAGAAGGCGAGGCCGAACGACGTGGGCTCGAGGAGGACGAGATTCCGCAGGCGCTTGAAATAGACGATGAGGTGTCGGCCCACATTTGTGAGAAGTGCAATCAGATTACGGCGTTGTTTTTTCACGCCGCAAGACGGAAGGAACCATCATGAAGGTGATTGGGATTATGGGGAAGGCGGGCTCGGGGAAGAATACGGTGGCGGGGATTTTAGCCGCGACGCTGGTCGACCAGGGCTTTTCGGCGATCGTTGATGCGTTCGGCGTGGACATCAAAAAGTGCGCGCGCGAGGCGGGATGGGACGGCGTGAAGGACGACACGTGGCGGAGGAATCTTCAGGACCTGGGCAACGCGATGCGGCGAAAGGATCCGGACTGGCTTATCGCGTTGATCGACAAGAGGAGCTTCCAGGCGGCGCACGATTACATCATCATCGCGGACGTCCGCATGCCGAATGAGGCGGAGTGGTGTCGCCGCCATGGCGTGCTGTGGCATGTGTTCGGCCGAGGCGGGCTGGACGGGCCTGCGGGCGAGGACGTGACGGAGCGCCTGGCGGTCGATGATCTGCCAGGGCAAAGGACGATTACTTCAATCGTCAACAGCAGCAGTTTGGAGGATTTGACGCGGCTGGTGCATATGGCCGTGGCCGACGGTCGCCACGACATAGACCTGATCTGATCTCGACGCCTAGAAACCCAGATAGACAATGAGTCGGGAATCCATCCTTCAAGACGTTCTGCAACGAATCCGGACCCGGACCGGGCACGGACTGAAACCTCGGGGCGATTGGCATGACGGGCGCTGTCCGGCGCACGAGGACACGCATAATTCCTTCAGCGTGTCTGCCGGCGATAAGCGCATCATCTTCAAGTGCCGCGCGGGCTGCGACGAGGACGCGATTGCGCGCGCGCTCGGCTTCTCGAACGGGGTGAAGGATCTCTTCTATCAGTCGGCCCAGGGGAAGCAGTCATCCTCGAGGAAGAAGAAGCGGCCCCGCGCGCAGTCGACTTTGACCGTGAGCGAACTGGCCCAGGCGAAGGGCGTCTCGGAGGAATTCCTGCGGAACCTCGGCTGCCGGGATGAGGACGGGGCTGTCGTCATCCCCTATCAGCGCGAGGACGGGTCGCCTGCGGCGCGTCATCGTCTGAGGTCCGCGATCGCGGCGAAGGACGGGAGTCGCTGGAGCGGCCGCAACGAGGACGGGGCCCCGATTCCGTATGGGCTGTGGCGTCTGCCCCTGGCGCGGGAGAAGGGCTTCATCATCCTGGTCGAGGGTGAGACGGACGCCTGGTCGCTGTGGTCGATCGGCGTGCCGGCCTTGGGCCTTCCGGGCGCCTCGATGACGGGCAAGCTCGAGAAGGGACACGTGGAGGGCATCGACAAGGTCTATGTCGTCGAGGAGCCGGACCGGGGCGGCGTGACGTTCGTCAAGGGCCTGGGCGAGCGCCTGAAGGAGATCGGCTTCGAGGGCCGAGCCTTTATCATCAAGTGCGCGCCGCATGGCAAGGATCCAAACGAGATGTTGTTGCGGCTGCACGATCGGTTTAGAGACGCGATCCTGGAGGCGATGCGGGCGGCGCAACCTATTGAGGCCGTGGCCGTTTTTCCGGTCGATTACAACGAGGCCGAGGTTGCTAATCTTTTCCTTGCGACGGCCCCGCGTCCCTCCCTGTTTTGCGAGTCCGAGGATTCCAGCAAGCGCGGCGCCCGAATCCTGCTGCATCGGGATAATTTCTACGAGTTCGACGGGCGCGCCTATCGAGAGCTTCCCGAGAGCGAGTTGCAGGCGCGCATCTGTTCGTTCATCCGATCGCGCGAGTGGATTACGCGTAAGGGGGACATTGAGCAGGCGGTGCCGAAACAGGCGTTCGTGAGGTCGGCGATGATGAATGTGGCGTCGGCGGGCGTTGTGCCGGCGACGGTCGAGCCGCCGATCTGGAGCAATGGGCAGAAGGCGACGCGATGGATCGTTATGAGGAACGGGCTGCTGAGCCTGGATAAGTTCTTCGCGTCCGGACCGGACACGATCACGCTGGATGCGCACACGGACGATCTTTTCGCGCTCAACTGCATGCCATACGATTTCGAGGCGCATGCCCCATGCCCGCGATGGAAGAAGTTCCTCGATGAGGTCCTGCCGGATAGAGAGATTCAGGCGGCGCTGCAGAGCTGGTTCGGCTATTGCCTGATTCCGACTCAGCAATACGAGAAGATTCTCGTACTGCACGGCGAGGGCGCGAACGGGAAGTCGGTGATCATGCGCATGCTGAAGCATATGGTGGGCGCGGCGAACTGCTCGGCGGTGGACCTGGAGCTGCTGGCCGAGAATCACGCGCTCCAGCCGATGGAGGGCAAGCTGGTGAACTTCGCTGCCGAGTGGTCGCATCTGAAGCCTTCGGGGGCGGCGATCCTGAAGAAGATCAGCGGCGGCGATCCGGCCACGGTGAACCCCAAGGGGACGAAGGCATATATGGCGAACATCGTCGCGCGTTTCGTGGTCAGCACGAACGACCCGCCGACAATTACGGACCGATCGGATGCGTTCTGGCGGCGGCTGTTGATGATCCCGTTCGACATCCAGATCGAGGAGGACAAGCAGATCCCGATCGACGCGCTGACGGCGTCGCTCTGCGAGGAGCTGCCGGGCATCTTCCTGTGGGCGCTGTGCGGGCTTTATACGCTGGAGGCGAATCGCGGCTTCGTCGAGGCGGAGGCGATGCTGGCGGCGAAGGACACGCATCGCGAGGAGAGCAATCCCGAGGCGGCCTGGGCGGATACGTATCTCGATGTCGAGGACGACGGGAAGGTCGCTGTCAGCTACCTCTATCAGAGCTATCAGGAGTACTGCAAGAGCCGCGGCTACAGGGCCCGTAACGAGGCGAAGTTCGGGCGAGAGCTTGTGCGCTGGTATCGGCGGAAGACCGGCGGCGGACAGCTCAAGAAGGTACGGGAACGGATCGACGGCGGCTTGCGTGAGTATCGGTATATCGGCCTGTCTCTGGCCGTGACGATGCCCGGCTCCATGGCGCCCAGCCAAATGGAATTCGCCCTATGATGATCGCAACACAAGCGCTGTCCCTAGCAACCCCCCTCTTACTAGGGGCAGTGCCAGGGACAGACGCCCTCCTGCTAGGGACAAATGCGCTCGGCATGCGCTTTGCGAGGGAATTCCGCTCTCCTCTTACAAGCGAGGGACGCGGGCTGTCCCTGGTAATACTAGGGACAGTCCCTAGCAAACGTTCACAACTAGGGACAGGGCAAACCCTCAGCACCCCCTTGAGTTATGACGCGCTGTCCCTACCGTCCCTAGCACTTTCATTACTACGCACAATAGAGAAAACAGAAA
>CAZJXV010000060.1:0-17881 GCA_964550015.1 uncultured Verrucomicrobiota bacterium | reverse complement strand
TAAGCGGTCGCCGGGCATATCGATTTGCCGTAGCCGGACGTTGGGATGTTGCCAGGGTGCTTCGGAAACGTCCTCCTGCTCGTGGAGTGGACGCTGGTGATACAGGATGAACTCCCATTCCGGGCGGCAGGGAAGTCCTCGTCGTTTCATCTCGTCGTGGTAGGCCCGACGACGTTCAGACTCGTTTTGGTCTATCGCTCCCGACCAGACCAAGCCAATGCGCCGGTGTCCGCGCTCGGCCAGCATGTCAACCGCCTTGCACATGGCGCGGTAGTGGTCATTCGTTACACTGGACACTATCCCCTTGCCGTCGGCGTCCAACAGCACCAGCGGCTGCCCGCGCAGCCGCTCCAAGCCGGCATCGGTCATGCGCGCTGAGACGAGCAGCGCGGCATCGGCCACGCGGTGTTCGACGACGTGGAGAACGCCTGAGGAGACTTCGGAGAAGTCGCTCTTGATAGCCGAGAACACAAGGCGGTAGCCGGAACGCTGCAGCTCGGCATGGGCCACGTCGAGAATGCTGAGCAGCACGGGATCCATGGAGAGCTTCTCGGCGTGCGTATTGTAGATCAACTGAATGGTGTTGGTCTGGCCTCGGGCGAGCGCGCGGGCCGCGTACGCGGGGCGATACTTGGTCCGCTCGAGGACGCGCCGGACGCGCGCGGCCGTCTTAGGGCTGACCTTGGGCGAGTTGTTCAGGACGCGCGAGACGGTCGCCACGCCCACGTGGGCCATCCTCGCCACATCGCTGATGGTGACCGAGCCGGACCGCGTGGTGCCTGGAGGGTTCTCGTGCTCTCTTACCATGTGCTCACCAAGATGCTCCGGGTCGGCAGCTTATGTCGAATCTGCCGGCTGCCCTGCCTGCCGAGACGCAGACGGCATGCGCCCGCTCTGCGCACCGGTTCGGAAACGCTTCCACAAGTAACCCACTTCGGGCCCCGTGTCAAGCCATTCGCCGGGGAGCCACAGATTGAAGGGGCCGCCGGGGGGGGGGCATTCCCGTGTGCCGAGCGCCAGGCAGCTGTGAATCGCGCGCGATTGCCTGCGCTCTCGCCCCCCATCAAGCCGAGGCAGTCCTCGGCGCCCCCCCGCGGGGCCGTTAGAACCTGGCATACACGGGCACCAGGAGCTGGTAGGTGACCTGGAGCTTGAAGCGGTAGCTTCTGATTGCCTGGACCGTCGGGATGGCCGCGAGCAAGGCGGCTCGCTCCGGCCTCGGTTTTATCTCATACACGATGAGTCCGTCGCCCTTCCAGTTGTAGAAGTGAAGATTGCACAGCGGATTGATCGGCCATACCATGATGAGTCCGGGCGTTGATCCCGGCCAGCACCCGCCGCGCCACGATGGATCGTACGCGCGGAGGGTGATCAAATAGGCGTTCAGCTGCTCATAGCCTTGCCAGTGCTGGCGTGCCGTATCGGGCTTAATCTCGTATACCTCGTGCGAGTCATAGTCCGTAATGTCCGGTCGGAGCTCACTGTCTGCGATGCGATCGCCGAAGGCGATGTCGGCGGTCGGGTAATACAGCCAGTAGAAATCTCGTATCAACTGCTCGGCCAGGTATCCATCGAACTGCGTGTACAGCCCGCTCGGGTCGGTGCAGTTGACCGGGTCGTCGGCGCAGTAGAGGTACCTATGGAGGCTCGGCGGGTCAGCAGTGTCACCTTCGTATGGGTCCATGGACCAGAAGCGGCCGGTCAGAGGATCGTAGTGCCGCGCCCGGAGACACACGAGGCCTGTTGCCGGGTCGACGCGCTCGCCGGTGAAAAGATAGTCGTTTGTGACTGTTTCCTCGAGTTCGGCGCCGGTCAGCTTCGTCCCGAATGCTTCGTAGCTGGTGCGGTTCTCGACGTTAGCCGAGTCGTCGGTGATGGTCCGAACGGAGCCGAGCCCGTCATAGAAGTAGTAGTAGCGGTCGTCCGTCCGGTCGCCGTCGTGGAAGCAGATCGGGTCATCGCCGTAGACGTACGTCGCCGCAATTCCGGAGGAGGTTCGGTCGAGCAGAATGACGGGCAGCTCACCGTTCGTATCGACCACGTAGGTGGTCGTGGTCGAGTCAACCGTCCGGCGGATCAGGTTGCCGTCCGGGTCGTAGACATACGTCACCGTGCTGCCGACGTTCGGATCGAATTCGACAAGCCGGCCGTCGTAGTCCCAACCGTAGCTGTCGCTCGCCTTGTCGGTGGTGTTGCCGTTGTTGTCGTACTGGTAGGAGTTCGTCCCGTCGGAGCTGAGCTTGTCTGAGTTGGCGTAGTAGGTATAGGTCGTGTTGTCCACGGCTGTCCGGTTGCCCACATCGTCATAGGTGAAGTCGTAGTCGTACAGCGTCGTTGGGGTGCCGCCTGGGTCCTTGATCCGCTTGTCCTTCGTCAGCCGGCTCAACTCGTCGTAGGCGTACGTGAGCTCGTAGGTCGCCGTCCCGCCGCCCGTCGTGCGCAGTGTCTCGTCGGCCCACGTTCGCCGCCCGAGCCCGTCAAGGGAGCCGGACCCATCGTCGTAATCGAACGAACAGAGCGTGGTTGGGCCGGTCTTCGTTGACGCCATATCGGTGAGCCGGTTCGCCCGGTCGTATTGATAGGTGGTCTCGGTAGATGGCGGGTCGTAGTCGAGTGACGTCCTGTTGCCGTTGGCGTCATAGCCGTAGGTGGCCAGCTTTGTGCGCGAACCGGCCGTCTCGTAGACCTCCTCGAGACGAGCCGCCTCGTCATACACGTAGTCCACGTCGTAGAGCGTGGTTGGTGTGTCGTCCTCGACGGTGACCCTCTTGCGCCTGCCCGTGGCGTAGTACTCATACTCGATCGTGTAGTCGTCCTGATCGGTCTTCGACGCCATGCGGCCGAGGGCGTCCCACGTGAAGCTGATCTCTCCGTCGCCGCCGATGTTGCCGCCGGCGCGGTCATCAGTGATCTGCGTTCGGTTCCCAAAGCCATCGTACTCGTACGTGACGCGATTGGGCGAGCTGGGAGGGTTGTCTCCGTAGTACTTCTTGTACTGGACCCGGCCGTTCGCGTAGTAATCGAAATCAACCGTGCGCTCGTTTGCGCCTTCGAACACGGTTTGAGTGTCAACCTGGCCGTCGGCGGTATAGGTGAACTCCTGGTACTGGCCGTCAGGGTAATCGATCCTCTCGAGGCGGCCGAACCCGTCATACGTGTAGACCCTGGCCTTGCTCTCAGCGTCTGTGACTGTTTTCTTGAACTCCTTCGGCGTTCCCGTGAACGTGTAGCTGATCTGTGTCACTGCATACGTCGGGGTATCGTCAATCCGCTGAGAGACCTCCGTGATTCTGTCCTGGCCATCGTACTCGTACTCGGTGACAGCGAGGACCGTCGTGCCGTCGTTGTCATATTCCGTGATCTTTTTCGTGTTCCCGTCGTAGTAGTACTCGTAGGCCATGCGGAGCTTGGCGTTCTCTTTGGAGGTGCCTGCCTGAGCCGGGAAGTACTCCTCGGTCATTCGGTTGGCATTGTCATAGCTGTAGTAAGTAATGTTCCCTCTCGGGTCGGTGATCTTGACTTCGTTTCCGAAGGCGTCGTACTCGTGTGTGGTCGTCAACGCCAGTCCCTCGGGGTCCACGATACTTTCATGCAGCCGGGCGAATTCATCGTAGGTGTATTCCGTCTCCAGCTCGAGGACGTCCGCTTGTCCGTTCCATCCGTAGAGCTTCGTCTTCTTCGTCTGTCCGCTGTCGCAGTACTCGGTGACCACTCGTTTCAAGACCGTCTGTTCATTGAAATCGTAGAACCGCGTCTCGACGAGTCTGGCCAGATCGTCATACTCGTACTCGGTCACTCGGGTCTGATCCAGGCCATCATCGTACCGTGTTTCGCTCGCCTGTGTGCCGTCGTCATTATAGGCATATTCGACGTAGCTGTTGTTCGAATAGGAGGTCTTCTCGAGCGCGCCGTTGAGGAAGTACTCGTGGTCGATGTCGTCATTGAGTGGTGTGACCTCCTTCGTGCGGTTGCCGTCCTTGTCGTAGCCGTACGTGGTGGTCGAGAGCGGGTTCGACGTGTAAGAAGCGGGCACGAAATCCCCCCGGGTCAGGGCCGTCGGATCGGCAAACGTGGAAACCTTCCACAGTCTGCCGAATTCGTCGTAGTCATTGCGGGTCACGCCGCCCTTGTCGTTCGCCTCAAGGAGGACGTTGCCCAGAGCGTCATTGCAGTATCGAGCGGTCGTGACAGAGTCGAGCTCGACGAGCGTGCGATACCCGTTCGTGTCATACTGGTATTCGCGGACCACGTCATCTGCCTGGTTGGCAGTGCGCTCGATCGTGGTTGTGCTCACGGTACCGTCGGTGTTGTACTCATGGTACGTGATGCCGTAGGCATCGCCACCGGACGTCGAGAGCAGCACCTTTTCCTGAACCAGATACTTGCCGTTCGCGTCCAGATTTCCCAGGCGGTCTCCATACTTGTACTGCGTCTCGACGCGCGTGCTTGTCGTGTGCTGATAGTCCTGGTAGGCGACCGTTTTGGTGGTGAAGCCATACAGCGGGTGGCTCTCGTAGTCCACCTGCTGGTAGTCGCCCTGGGTATCCGACTTGTACAGTTTTTCCCATACCGGGTCGCCATCGTCTTGGTAGTCGTAGGCCCTGTAATGGTCCGCGCTGTTGTACACCGCCGTCGTCGAGGTTGGCAGCAGGGGGTTGTCAGTATCATCGTGCTCGCTCAGTGTGTTGATGACGGCCGCACCGCCTTCGGCCGGGGCGAGGCCACTGCCCGTGAGTGCTCCATCGTAGTTTCGGACAAGCGTGTCGATGCCGTGGCTTGAGCTCACCGTTGTTGTCACGTTTTCGAGCGCACGGTTGAAGTCGTAGTCGTACGTGGTTTCATCGTATTGAGTGGCCGAGGTGTAGCGCTTCGTTGAAACCAGCAGGCCGTCAACATCGTACGTATTCTCGACCAGCGGGTACTCATTCCCACCGTACTCGTTCGGTGGGATGATCTTGATAATGCGGTCCGACGCGTCATAGACGTAGGAGGTAATGAAGTATTCGCGGGATGCACCCATCGTGCCGTCGCTTTGGACGGCGTACCCGTACTTTTTCACCTTCCATGTGTCATTCACGTCGTCCCACTGGTACTCGACGCGCCTGTACACCCCGCCGGAATTGAACGTTGCACTTGTGATTCTGTCGTTGCCATCGCGCGTGAGCGTGATACTTCTCGAGCCGTCGGAAATGGAGTTGGTCAAGATCGTGATGCCGTTGCCGAAGCGGTCCTCGATCTCACTTACCTGCGTGCTCATCTCGAACGCGGGCGGGTAGTCAAGCCCATCGATGTAGTCACCCTCGTGAGGGAATGTATACGTTGTCCCGTCGCGCGTCTCGAGCACGTACGTGAGCTCCCATTCATAGAAGCCCTCATCGGAACGTGTGCGAATGATTCGTTCGTTTGTGCCGAGATCGGGATACGGCCTGTACTCCACTTCGTCGTCGTTGAGGACGCCGTGCACGGGATCGCCGGATCCATCAAGGACTTTGAAAAGCTGTCGCGATCCATCCGGGTAGGTAACAATGATGGGTCCGTAGGTCACGCCCCCTGGATACTCGTCAACGTCGTAGTACGATTGACCCTCCCCAAGGTAGGGGTCACTGCAATCCTCATACAGCCGGATGTCGTAGCTATATGTCCACCCGCGCCAGAACGGTTTCGAGGTCAAGGCGTTGCTGTTGTAGGTGCGACGAATCTCGAAGGGGACGAGGCCCTTGTAAGGGACAGAGATGTCGGGTTCGTCGCTCCAGGTGAAGGCCCCGGACTTCAACCCTCCGCTGACCATTACGTCCTGAACAGTGGTGCTGTAGGTCTGGGCCCCGTCGTAGGTCAGCTTGAGTTTCAGGTCGTACTGGCCGTTCGGGATCGCCGTGGTGTGCCACAGATCAAGCACGTTCTCAATGACCGGCGTGTGCCCCTCGTGGATTGTGATTGCTTCGGTGATGTCCTGGTTCTTCGGCGTAATTACGATCTCATATTTCTCAAGGTGGCGCGCGAAAGCGGTGCCCGTGATTTCCTCAACGCCTTCGAGGTATTCATCGTAGTCACCGGTAGGGGAGTCGATCTCGGCGACCACGTTCGCGGTTTCCGCTATGGAGACATCATCCACATACGCTGACGTGGAGCCGCCGCCGAACGCGCGGAAGGCATTGAGGGAAGTGTCGTCGTGACGGAAGCCAAGGTTCGACAGTTTCAGGACGTCATTGACGTAGATCTTCCACAGTTTCGTGCTATAGTTTTGCTCCACTTTGATGTGGTACCACGTCGAGCCGTTGCAGGTTACGCCCGTCGTTTGCCACGTCCCGCCGCCGGAGCCATTGCCGTCTAAGCACATAATCTGATTCGTGGTGCCGGAATCGAAGTAAATGACCGAGACCCGTTCCTCGACGTCATTGAGGTTAGGCGCCGAGCCCGGCGAGGGCTTGATCGAGACCCAGGTGTACCACGTGCCGTTATTGGTGCCGGTGAACGTTTGCTTGATCGCGCCGGCACCGCCAAGGTCTAGGCAGCCATCGCCATGCGGGGGCGACGCGTCATCAACGACGGCCGCAGTGCCTGCCTCAACCGACCAGCCCTTCTGGCCGTCGAGGTCGCCTGTGCCATAGCCCTCAGCGTCCTCGAAGCTCGTCCAGTAGGGGAGTGGATAATCAAAGCTGGTCGGGTTCTGGTCCACGTTGTCGGCTATGCCGTCGCCGTCGGTGTCCCAGAGCATGGGGTGCGTGCCGCCCGTGTACTCTTGAAGATTGGTGAGCTGATCGCCGTCCGGGTCGTCGTCGGCGTCGTCGGCATCAAAAGGATCGAGGCCGTGGTCCCATTCCCAGACGTTGGGCATGCCGTCACTGTCCGTGTCGACATCGTAGGTTTGCGGGTAATGGAAACCGATGTCCACCTGGCCGACATCGGCCTCGAGCGTTGCGAGATTCGTCGTGAAGTCACTGAGGCCCGCATTCGCAGCCGTTTGAGAACCGCCGCCGACGCAGTCGCTGTCCTGGTCGAGGTACCACTGGCCGGCCCAGGCCGCCGAGGCCGGATCGTCCTCGTCGAACCATCCCGGATTGTACGGATCCGTCTCCAACTCGATCGAGTTGGCGCCAAGTGGGTACGAGGCACCGTATCTCTTTACGTTCGTTTCGCAGTTCCAGAACGCATTGTAGTCCTCGTTCCACTCCACGCCCACAGTCCTGTTTGTTCCGTTAATGCCGACAGTGCTGTTCGTAAACAGGCAGTCGTAAATGTTGAACGTTGCATCCACCACGCCACTCGTCATCGCCTGGACGCCATCACTGCACGTGTCGAAAGCACAATTGCGCAGCGTTATCTGCTGGGTGTAAGACGGGTAGAAGTAGAACTCGATATAACAGCCGCTGTTGCTGTCATGGAAAAGACAGTTGCGGATCGAATAACTGAAGTTCTCAGGCATGTAGGGGTTGTAGACGTACAGGCCATAGTTGTTTCGATCAAAGATACAGTGTTCCACCTCGTCGGTCGAGGAGTTCCGCAGGTATATTCCCTTGTCCAGCCCGATCACCCGTGTGTACGTACATGAGGCGGTTGCCCTGGCGTTGCCCGTGTCATTGCGGTACAAGCCGGTACAGCCATCGTATTTCGCTTCAATGGCCATTGAGGTCAACGGCTTGCCTGCGAGGATGATCGGATCGGTTGGCTCACCCTCGCAGATGAGCGTCGGATCGGCGGTTGCACTCGAGTTGAACTGCAGCTTGGCCGACGAGCCGGCAAAGGCGATCACCGCACCGGGGCTGATCGTCAACGTCACGTCGCTTGAAGTGCCGATGCTGCGGGCGGCATTGATGACTGTGTCCACGCGGGGATGGTGGTAGCCGATGTCGACCGGGTCGTCTTCGGTTTCGGGATCAGCGTCCGGATCACTGCCGTCGGCAGGACGCTTGTCCCAGGTGACCGTCGCAGTGACGTCGCCGTCAACGAGGGGGGGCGCCGTGATCTCAAAGAGGGTGTTGCTGTCCGGCGTCCCGTCGCCATACAGGTCGTGAGCGTCCTCGCTCTCGTAGCCGGCGTCGAGCAGGTCGTAACCATCGACACCGCCGGTGTCCGTCGTGTCGATGAAATAGTCACCGAGCGGCGTGTCAGTTGTCTTATAGGGGTTGACCGTAAGATCCACCGGGTCCGTTCTGCTGAGGTTGTACACGGGCGTGCCGTTGCCGTAGTAGCCGTTGTTGGACACCGTGACGGTGTTCAAGTTGCTCGATGAGCGGTACAGGCCATACGAGGTGTTGTTCGACAGCAGGTTGTTCCGAATCTCGAATGAAACCGTGAGTGACCCCTTTGGCGGGCAGCAAAGGGCGATGCCATATCCGCAATCATCGATCGTGTTGTTTCGCATCTTGCTCTCCGGTCCGCTGGAGCCGACGAGGACGTAGATGCCGTAGCCGCAGTCGCAAATCAGGTTGTTAAACACGTCGGGCAGTGTGGTGCCGTACATGTGGATGCCATAGTCCGAGCAGCTTCGGATGATGCAGTGCTGGATGGTGCCGATGGCACGTTGAACAATGATCCCGTAGGAGGCATACCCGATCTTGCAGTACTCGATTTCGCAGTCCGATGATGCGATTGAGCTGATGTAGATCGCCATGTCATAGTCGCCCGCCTGAGGATTGCCGGAACTGCCCGTGATCTGCTGGCCCGAGTCGTCGTCGTTCTCGCTCGTCAACACGATGTAGCGGTACGGCTCGCCCTTCGCGACGATCTTCGAGCCCGAGCTGGTCACATTGATGGCCGAGCCGTCGGCGAACTTGACGACGGTTCCCGGCTCGATCGTCAACGTGTGCGCCCCCACGTTCACGTCGCTCGTGACGTAGTACGTGGTGTCGGCGGTCCAGAGCTCGTCCGACGTGAGACTGCCGCTCTTGTCGGTGTAGTCGAGTGTCACCGGATAGGCGGCGTCCGCCAGCCAGGCGTGCGAGACGCGCTCGACAAGATAGGTCTTGCGATCCGTCGGATCGCGCCACAAGCTGCGCTCGGCCCGTGTCTCGGTGGCGTCGTTGGGGGCGCTGTCATAGGCAGGCGAGGCGTCGAACGCGAACAGCTCTTGGGTCTCGATCTGGCCCGTTTCATTGACGGTGCTGATCTGGAACACGATGGGCTCGTCCGTCGAGAACGGCGTAAGGCTCCCATCCGGGACGACGAAAACCTCCTCCCCGGCGTAGCGCACTGAGACATCGGGGTCCATCAGAGCCTGATCGAGGCCGAGCTCGGTGAACACGTAGAGCTGTGTTGTCTCCGCGTCGAAGCCGTCCGGCACGACGAGAGGCGTGCGCAGGACGATGTTTTGGTGAAATGAGGCTCGCTCGAGCACGTACTCAAGGTCGGCGTCGACAGCCTGGCCGAATGCATCTGCAAATATGAGCTTCGAGGAATCATCCGGATCGATGCGGCCGGTGGCGTTGGGATCGATCTCGGCCACGAGCGCCATGCGCGCACCGTCACTCAGGACAAGTGAGCGCGCGCGCAAGCGGACCATTTTGCCGCGCACGACCTTTGTGTAGCCGGTCTCAAGCGTGGTCCCGAAGTAGACCTGATACCCGTTGCGGTCGGCCTTGAAGCCGCCCTCGATCGCTAGCCATTCAGTGACGCTCGGCTGCCAATCACCGTTGCCGTCGCGGTAGCAGAGGTTCGAGCCGACCTCTCGCACCGTCGAGACGGTTTCATCAGTCACTGTCTCACCCGTCTCCGGATCCAGCCATTGGACCTCTCGCACGACGCGCCACTCGCGCGTGTGGTCATCGCGCGCCCCGATGACCTCCGCCCACGGATGGACGGTAACGATCGGGTCGCCCGGGGCCTCTCCACCAGGCTCCTCCGAACCGGAGCGCACCAGGACAAGAACGCCCAGGCCAAGAATCACCGCCGCGAACAGCGGTGCCAACAACACCCGGTGTCTGCGAATGAATGCCATGGCTCCGTCTCCTTCCGCCAGCTTGTGTAAGCTCTGCGTTGTGAAGCTAAAGGAAGAGTCTCATGCTGTACTCGACATGAGGCGCTGATGCGGTCGGTGTGTCCGAGGCGTCCACGCCGATGCGCCGGCGCGCACCCCGTTGTGCCTTCCCGCTTCAGCATCGATTCTCTGCGCCTCCGGCGCGGCCAAGACGAGTCGAACGCGTCAACGGACAAAGGAACTGGGCCGATGTCGAGAGCGGCAATTGCAGAGGGTGTGGGTACCTGTGGTGAATGGTTCTGGGAGAAGCAACTGTCCACTCCTCAGCCACTTCCCAAGCTTGTAGGCTGCCACGCGGGTCCTTGTCAAGGACGGCGTTGATTTTTTCGTGGCAACTCGGGCGTGGTAATCATGATGGCGTGCACGGCGCGGCCGATGCAGGAGCGAAGGCCGAATCGGATTCTCGGGCGCCGGTCCAAATGTGGCAAGGACGACATCCCGCGGCGTTGGGGCATTGTGCTATGGTTGGCGGGGAGGGCCTTGCGGCTTCCGCCGGCCGAAGGGGGAACTGGGGATGTCGTTTCGAACGGGAGGTTATTCGACGAGGAGAACGCTTACAATGGCCTGGAAGGACGTTCAGACACCGAGACCGTTCGTGAAGGTCGCTGGTGACGGAGGGGTGCAGGATGTGCTGGCTTCCGCCTTCGGCATTCTGGCGGGCCGGAGCGACGGCAATACCCTGGACCAGCTTCTTGAGACGACACCGACAGGCAGGAGAGTGTTCGTCAACGATGACTGCTGGTGGCTGTACACCGATCTTCAGTGTCATTTTCATTCCCTGTACGGGTGGAGGCCGTTTGCCGGCCGCGACATCCGTCAGGCGGATTTCTCGACATGGTCCGCCGGGTTTCTCGACCAGGTGACGGAAGAATCGCGAGAGTATCTGGCAGCGGCATTCAAGCTACGAAACGCTCCGCCCGTTGGCTGGCTGCCCGCCCAGTACAGCGAGACGGACAAGCATTTCATGAACAAGAGCCCGTCCATGTTTTACTGTAATTGCGTGGCCGACGAGGAGACGTGGGCGTTTGATGAGGACCCGAAATACCCCGGCTACCATCTCTTCGGCCACTTCGGCGACCACGACCTGAATCCCGACTACCCGTTGATGAACTGCATTTCGGCAACGGACTGGATGCTCTGGCAACGGGACGCTCAGGCGGCGAAGGAGTACCTCCCGAGGATCGAACGGTTCTTGAGTGCACTCGAGGGCAAGAGTGATGCCAGCGGCTACTTCTTGTTCGGTCCACAGGGCTCGCAGATGGAGTATGGCCATGCCGGGTGGCGACGCCAGTCCTCGACGCACCTGTACTACTGGAAGGTGCTGGAAAACGTTGGAGAAGTGTATGCGATGCTGGGCCAGGACGATGCGTCCCGGCGGTACCGCGACGCGGCCGAGGCGGCGGGGGAAAGACTGCGGCGGTTTGAGTCGCCGCAAGGCATCCTGGTGTCGGGCTACAGCGAGGATTTCAGCCGCACCTACGGCAGCGGAAGAATGGACGGCGGCGAGTCGGCGTACCTGGAAGGGTGGCCCAACGTGAACGCGGCAGTGCTGGGATGGATGAGCGCGGAGCGTGGGCGGCGCCTGGCGGAGAGGTTCGAAGCGGTCCCGGCGTTCTCGGAAAACCATCTTACAGTAAGCAACTACCCGGAGCGGCCGGCTGACGAGCTGGATCCGGACCACGACGGCTTTCCGCCGCCCGGCACGCATCTGAACGGCGGGTTCTTCTGGATGCACGGGGGAAGCGCGCTGTGGATGTACGTGCGCGCCCGCCATCCTCAAACGCTGGAGCGACTCGAGGAGCTGCTCGAGGACCATTCCCGGCACTTGAGCGTTGACTACTACAACGATTGGGGGCGCAACAAGCACGAGCAGTTCAAAGACCACCCGAAGGAGACGCATTCCGTGACGTGTGCCGGTGCGCCGGGGCATTTCTTCCGGGCCGCGTTTGGGTTGACCGCGCTGGCGAACTCCTTGCGAATCGCGCCGGCATCCCTGCCGCAGATTGAGCGTTTCGAGATGCTCGAGCCGGTGTCCTGGGGTGGCAAGGAGCTCATGCTCGCGGTGTCGGGGGAAGGCACCGTTCGCAGGGTGACGCTCGACGGTAGCGAGATCGCGATGGAGAGCCCCGACAAAGTGGAGATCCCGTTCGAGAAGCTGGCGGACCGGGCGATGCTCGAAGTCGAGCTCGGGTGATCGTACCTGGCGAAAGGGGCGCCGATTCCGCTAGCGGCGCACGTACGCCTGGCCTTCGCGCGCTCAGGCGGGCCGGTCGGCGGAGTGCCAGCTATTCCTCCATTGCAGCGAGGACGTCGCGGAGCTTGGCCGTGGCGAGGCACGTGCACGTGTCCGCGGCCCCGTAGTACATCCACAGTTCGTCGCCGCGAAGAAGCAGGCCGGTGGGAAACACGACGTTGCGGACAAGCCCCGAGAGCTCGTACGGAGCTTCGGCCTGAAAGACCCAGTCGCGGCAGCGGGCGACGACCTTGTGTGGCTTGTCCGTGTCGAGCAGCGCCACCCCCGCGCGATACACGAGGTGTCCGCCGTATGCTTTGACGCCGTGGTACACGAGAAGCCAACCCTGGTCCGTCAGAATCGGCGGCGGTCCGGCGCCGACCTTCACGCCGTCCCACGCCGGCCCGCCCGTTTCCGGCACGACGCAGTGCGGCTCTCCCCAGTGCACGAGGTCGGGTGAGAAGGCGGACCAGATATGCTCGATGCCGCCGGCGTCGGGCCTGTGAAGCACGGCCCAGCGCCCGTCGAAGCGTTGCGGGAACAAGACGGCGTCCTTGTTGTTCGGCGAGAAGATCAGGCCGATCCTTTCTGCGCGCGAGAGGTCCTTGGTACGCGCCAGGGCGACCGCCGCGCCGGTCGGGGAGTACGCCGTGTAAGTGATGTACCAGCGTTTCTCTTCGGCGAGGTAGGTGACCCGCGCGTCCTCGCATCCCCACCGCTCGTACCGCCAGCGCTCTTGCCCGTAGCGCAGAATGGGTTCCTTCTCGATTCGCCAGTCGGTGACGCCGTTTTTGCTGCGCGCTACGTAGATGCTCGAGCACCCGGCGCGGTCCTCGACACGAAGCAGCAGCACCACCTCACCGTCCTGCTCGGTGGCGCCTGGATTGAGCACGGCGGCCGCCGGGAATGCCAGGTCGGGCAGGGAAACAATCGGGTTTTGCTTCGCGCGACCGAAGATCTGCTTCTTCGCAGTTTTCATGGAGACACCTCCAACGTGATCCATGATTCTGTGAGCGCATTTCCGGCTTAACCGGCCGATTATCCAACCGGTTTGTAGCGTACCAGAACGCTTCCCCGGCGCTTGGGAATGCCCACGGACAGACTCTTCAACTCCTTGCCGGTCAGGATTTCCCTCTTGTCGAGATCGTATCCGGAGTAGTAGCTCACCTCGTACTTCTTTTCGGGCGTCACCGCTCGCAGCGACGTGTCCATCATCGAGTAAGGGCATTCGTCCCGCCGGAAGAACACCGCATAGCCGTCATCCTCGGACGGGCGGTGGTACTGCCACCCGATCCACACCGTCGGGTCGACCGAGTTCGCGGTCAACCGGAAGAAGTCACCGAGGACGTAGGGCTGAAGCTCCTGTGATTCGGCAATCGCCTGCTTGGACTCCTCGATCGAGTACCCGCCCTTTCGCGGGTCCCAGTAGCCTATCGGCCCGCTCGAGCTCGCGCACCGCCAGTAGTACGGGTTGGTCCGCCAGGCGGGTCCCGTGTTGATGGGCATGAAGGGAGCCAGGCCCATCGTCATTCCCTGGTCGGCAATCGGGTCGCCGCGCCGGACGTTGTTATCGTTGTAGTCCGACCGCCACATCGGGATCGATCGCATGTTGGTCTCGAGGTCGATGCGCCTGCCGCCACTGGCGCAGTTGTCGATGAAGATGTGCGGGAACTTCTCAAGGATCTCGTCCCACATCTCGTAGAGGCCCATCACGTACCGGATCTCGTTCATGCCCCTCCGGTCGGCCGCATCGTTGGCGTGCCAGTAGGGGAGAGGGTCTATATTGAAGTCTATCCGCAGCACGTCGAGATGATACGACTTGATGCACTGGGAGAGGTAGTCGGTCATCCACCTCCGGGCCTCCGGATCGCCGAGGTTGAACAGGCCGCCGGGACCGTTATTGATGCGTAGCACCCAGTTGGGATAGGTCTTGTCAATGTGTGTCCCCGCCGCGACGCGTTCAGGCTCGAACCACAGGATGAACTTCAGGCCAAGCTTCTCGCACTCTTCGTAAATGGGCTTGAGGCCGTTCGGGTAATCCTTTGCCCTGATCGTCTTCTCGATGGGGATCGCCCAGTTCCCCACGCCCTCGGGGAAGTAGCCCTCGAACCAGTAGGCATCGAGCCAGAAGCCCTCGTAACCGGCCTTCTTGGTCGCCCTGATTATCTCGAGTTGGTTCGTCTCGTTCGAGTTCCGAAGCTCGTCGTACGAGGAGGGATGTGCCATGATGGGGAAGACCGGCTTGCCCTTGATTGTCGGCAGGTAGTGTCTGATGCAGACGCGGCGATACAGATTGTGGCCGCGCTGCTCGTCGTCTCCCTCCCAGTGCACGACGAGGACCCGCGGGAGGCGGATGCTCTCTCCGGGGTGCAGGACGGTATGCACCCCGGCCATGCCCGTCTCGACAGTGACGCCGTTTTGCCGTGCCACCATCGCCCGCCAGTTGCCTGACCAGCCTATGCCTACGCAGATGCCACCGCCGGGCCACTGCACCTGATAGAACGGCAGAGTGCCGTTCGATGACCGGCCGCCGACGGGCCCGAAACCCACCGGCTTGCCCGTCGTCACGTCGTACCCGATCGGCTGGAAGTCGGTGTTCGCGCACGAGCTGCCCGCCGAGCAATGGAGCGCCACCGGCTCGTTGCCTGCCGCCGGGAAGCTGACGTCCATCGTGTTAACTTGTTCAAGGACCAGCGTGTCGGCGTCGCCCTCGTTGCGGAACCAGAGCACCCAGTCGATGGCGGGGAAATCGTTGAAGAGCGTCACCTGCACCTCGCACACGAGGCCGGTGGCGGGGTCCTTGTAGGTCACCGTCCGAAGAGTGCGCTTGTCATCGAGCTTCTTGTCGACGACGGAGCGCTTCCACGTCGGCAGCAGGTCGTACGAATGCTTGCCGCCGTAGATGAAGGAGAACGGGATCTGTGACACCATCTCTTGACTGACACCGAGCGTGTCGAGGAGCAGGCTTGTCCCATCCTCGAACTCCACTGTCGGCTTGCCCCAGACGGACTGGTCGTATGACCGGTCGCCGACCGGGTCCACCTTCAGCTCGAATTCCGTCGCTCCGTCCAGCGGCACGTTAATTTCCGCGGGTGAGTTCGCCAGGGTCATGACCGCGGTCTTGAGCAGCTCCTTGCCGCCCACGATGACATGAAACGTCACGCTGCCCTTGCCCACACCCGCTCCGGCACGCGAATCCGCGTTGTTATCAATGCCCACCAGCGCCGTGAAGCGTATCGCCGGCTTCGGCAGAGCGACGTGCAGACGGTTGAGCGCGTCCACGTATATCCCGTGCTCGATTCTCTGCTCCCCGAGCGTGATGGGACCGCCCCACCCGTTCTTGTTGAACACCGTCAGGTTCGACGCCTCGACGATGCGGATTCCCACCGGGCGCTGCGTCTGCGTATCATTCGACTTCGGGAACCAGGCCTCCGTCCACTCTCTCATCGTCACCGTCTCTACCCCCATCGCGCCTGGGAATTGTGACAGCAGCCATGCCGACAAAGCCACAGCCAAGAGCCTCCACATGTATCAACTCCGTGTTGTTCGTTGACCCCTTTGGGTACATGGTAAGCCTCGGCCGAACCGCAGATCAACCTGTTTGGGGTGTCAGTGTGCCTGGGAGGCGGACACGCCCTGCCCGGGGAAGGCACGCACTGGCTCTGCCTTCCGGACGGTTGCATATCAAGGCTCTCTGGGCGCTGCGTTGGAGGGTCCGAGTGAGCGCTCCGGAAGCATCCAGGCACCCATGAAGAAACGCTACTGCGCCTGATCCGCGGCCAGGGGTGGTCACAACGTAATTGGGGGGAGGGCTTCTCTGGGATTGGTAGCGGGGGTATCATGGGGATAGCGGAGAGGTAGGGGATTGGTAGCGGGGGCATGGTGCGCGGCTATTCATGAACTCCTTGCGCTCTACCTTGTCAGAGCCAGGCGGTGGCCACTTCCAAGGCGAGGGCACCGTCCACACCGGTGAATCTGAAGGCAGCCGGTGTCAAATCTAGCTGCTCCTGCGCTCAGAGCGACACCCCAGCTTGCGGGGAGCGCTGAACTCCCCACGCTCGACCGACTACCGGCATCTCTGACACACTTGGCAGACGGCGCTGGGGTTGATCTGCAACCTAACAGGAGCCTCCCCTCTGTCCCAAAGACGCTGACGATGAACACTCGGCTTTCTCGACCTTCACGAGCCAGCCCTCGACCGAGTAGGTGTAGTCCCACTGCACCGTCGTGCCGTTGACGTCTTCCGTCTTTTGCGTCAGGTTGCCGTTGTCGTCGTAGGTGTACTCCTCATCCATCGCGGTGTCCAGCTCGATGCCGGAGACCGAGTCCGCAGTCACACTGTGCCCCGCCAGGGTCGTCGCGCCGGTGGCCGACGCTTCGATCGCGTTCGTGCCGTCCTCGAGCGGCACCATCCGGGCGATAAAAAAGCGGCCGCGGATTTCCGCATCCACGGCACTGCCGCCGTTCGGCGTCACCTGCACGTCGCCACCCGCAAAGGTCCACGCCGTCGGGATCGTGCCCGTGACGTTGACCTTCGTGCCGCGCGCCGGCGTGCCCGCCACCGCCGTGAGCTGGTTGTAGGCGTTGTTCGTGTACGTCGCCGTGGCGGCGTAGCCGTTGCCGTCGTTGTCATCGTAGTCGGTCTTCTTTGTCGCGCGGTTGCCCGCCCCGTCGTACGTGTAGACGTACCGCAACAGCGTCGCCGGGCTCGGCCCGCCCGACTTGAAGTGCTCCTCGACCAGCCTGCCCACGTCGTCGTAGTCCCACTCGATCGTTCGTCCATCACCCATCGTGACCTTATCACGCAACCCGAGATTGTTGTAGTGGTACGTGAACTTGGCGATCACGTCGCCGGCCGACAAGCCCGACGTGGCGATCGTCACCA
Source organism: uncultured Verrucomicrobiota bacterium (assembly GCA_964550015.1). Lineage (GTDB taxonomy): Bacteria > Auribacterota > JABMQX01 > JAFGEW01 > JAFGEW01 > CAZJXV01. The sequence continues at coordinate 790 of CAZJXV010000060.1, read as the reverse complement.
GCCGCTGCAGGTCGTCGTACGTGTAGTCCGTCACCGTGCCGTTGGGCAAGGTCAGCGACTCGATCGTCGAGTCGTCGTTGTAGGCGTACGTGCTCACCTCGCTCAGCCGGTCGGTGATCGTCTCGAGCCGCCCGAACGTGTCGTAGTCGTAATCCACCTCGACCTGGTCATATTGGCTCGTCCCGGTGTTGTAGATGTAGTACTTGAGCGTCTCGAGCCGGTAGTCCGAGTCGTAGACGTAGCTGACCTTGTCGGCGTCGCCGGTCAGCACGCCGTTGACATAGTCGAGCAGGCCGTACTGGTTGTATTTCATCTGGACCGTGTCATGGTCGGTGGGCACCGTCCGCGGCTCGGTCCGGTCGCCAGTCACGAAACTGTACGGGCTCTTCTCTCGATCGGTCGAGCCCCTTCGCTGGCCATCGTCACGGCAGGGGGATGCAGCGTTCTCCCACTGCGCGCCTTCGGTATCTGTCAACATCCAGAGCACGGCAGGTGTGCGTACACATGAGGAACTCGTCCAGATCGCGCCGCTGCCTGCCGAGTTCCTTCTGTATCACTGGATGCGCCAGGACCTTGTTCTCCTCGGCTGGCAGCTGGAACTCTCGCCCCGTAGCATGCAGTACATAATGATCCACGGCTTCGTACGCACGCCTTGCAGCCCACGCCGCCTCCTGCGGGTCACCAGTCTGTCGTGCTCTCACGCTGTAGGCGATGCACGCTGCTGCATCTTCAGCCCACGGTTCTTCCGTACACGACACCCTGCTCTCCTCCTGTGGGATAAGTGCCATGC